>CAYQMH010000018.1:0-34901 GCA_964418485.1 uncultured bacterium
TATCATCCCTGGGTTCTATTTGAGTTAATCTATTTCTATCTGTCCGTACAGTATCCGCGATTATATAAGAATCGAAATCATCATTATACTTGCCGGTGCAACTATATCTCTTCCGTAGGCTTTTCATCATATTGGGGCAGACTAAATATACCTTGTAACCTAAAGAAAGAAGATATTCAACTATCGGGTCTGTTTCCCTTTCGATACCGAATAAGATATTACTATCACCATCACAGTATTTTCGCACTTTATAGATAAACTCACTAAAACCTTCTCGATTCTTTTCTACTTCAAAAGAACCTGAAAGATCGGCGCCTTCTTTGTTGCTTATTCGTGTTGTATACCCCTTGTCTTTCCAGTCAAGTCCTATAAATTTCATAATACCTCCATTAGGGGGTTTTGATACCAGAATATCCTCGTATGGGCCCTTTGTGGGCAGATTACTATGGATCACTTGGTATCTTATGGGATGAAGAGAGGCATTCTAAATCAGACGTTCCAATCGTAAGGGGTTGGAGGCCTTCTCTTTGTCCCTTTGTTTAATTTTTTCAACATATTCATTGAATTATAATATCTATCCATAGTAATTCTACCTATATCAGGGATATTTGTTTATAGTATAACATACGAGGTGTTGGGATGGGGTTCTGTATTCTAGCTTCTGACTGCTGACTTCTTTTTTTATTTGACAAATATAGAAAAAAATATATATTGTTCTAGAAAAGGAGATTGATATAGATTTTCAAACTGTTTATTTAAAATTAGAGGAATTTTGGGCTAAGAAAGGTTGTACTATTGGATTTCCGTATACTTCCGAAGTCGGAGCCGGAACTTTCAATCCCTTAACTTTTTTCGGAGCTCTGGGAAGGAAACCTTTAAATGTAGCTTATATCGAAACTTCTAAAAGACCTAAAGATGGAAGATATGCGGACAATCCAAATCGGCTGCAACAATTTCAGCAGTATCAGGTAATTTTAAAACCTGCGCCTTTTGATGTCCAGGACCTATATCTTGAAAGCCTTAAATATCTCTCATTGGATATAAGTAAACATGATATTCGCTTTGTTGAAGACGATTGGGAATCTCCTACTCTTGGAGCATGGGGTTTAGGTTGGGAAGTCTGGCTGGATGGGCAGGAAATAACTCAATTCACTTATTTTCAGCAGGTGGGGGGGATAAACCTGAATCCTATTTGCGCGGAGCTGACTTATGGTCTGGAAAGAATCGCGATTCTTCTGTCAGGTGTCGATTCAGTTTTTAATTTACCATGGTCGAAAGACAAGACCTGGACTGATTTGAATAAGGAGCAGGAATACCAATTTTGTGTATATAATTTTGGCGAAGCAGATGTAAATTCTCTTTCTAAATATTTTGATGAGTATAGGGAAGAAGCCAAAAGATTAATTGCTAAAGATTTACTTTATCCAGGGTATGATTTTGTAATAAAGGCGTCCCATACATTCAATCTTCTTGATGCTCGTGGAGCTCTTTCTGTGGAGCAGAGGAACAATTATATACTTGAAATAAGAAAATTAGCAAATATGGCGGCTAAAAAATGGATCGAGATGTACTCATAGAGATCGGAACGGAAGAAATTCCGGCCGGATATTTAGAGAACGCGCTCTCTTCTTTCAAAAATAGTATTGAGACATTATTACTTTCTAGTAAAATTACTTATTCTGAAATAGAAACACTTTACACTCCGAGAAGGCTTACAATTATAGTAAAAAAAATCGCTGAAAAGCAGGGTAGAATTGTTACTAAAATAAAAGGACCTCCCGCAGCACTTGCTTATAAAGACGGTAAGCCTACGGAAATGGCAAGAGGATTTGCTGCCTCGAAGGGAATATCTGTTGATTCATTAAAGATCGAAAAGGTTAACGATAATGAATATGTTGTTGCGGAAATAGAAGAAGATATACGGAGTTCTGAAGAGGTCTTGGAAGAAAATTTGTTTTCTATGATTAAAAGTATAGAATTTCCTAAAAAGATGAAGTGGGAGGAAACCAATTTTCTTTTTGCAAGACCCATTAGATGGATTGTCGCAATGTTCGGTAATAAGATTATATCAGTTTCAATAGCAGGAATTAAGAGCTCAGATGTAACTTATGGCAATCGCTTGATTTCTAAAGGTGAAATGAAGGTGAATCCATCTAATTACAAAAAGAAACTTAAAGATGCATTCGTAATAGCGGATCCTAAGGAAAGAAAAACTCTTTTGGAAAATCTAATAAAAAAAGAGGCGAAGAAAATTAATGGAGTGCCTTATTTTTCACCCGAGCTTCTTGATGAAGTTTCGAACCTTATCGAATATCCTTTTGTAATTTTGGGTTCTTTCGATAAGAAATTTCTCAAATTGCCTGATAAAGTTGTGATTTCGGCAATGGAAACTCATCAGAGATATTTTTCGGTAAAGAAAAACTCGAAACTCATGCCGTATTTTATTTCAGGAATAAATAATAAACCAAATAAAGAAATAATTAAAGGCAATGAAAAGGTACTTACTGCAAGACTGGAAGATGCAAAATTTTACTGGGAAACAGATAGTAAAATATCAATAAAACAAAGATTGCCACAATTATCAGGTATAAAATGGCATAAAAATTTAGGAAATTTGTTAGAGAGAACCGAGAGGCTTGAAAAATTAAGTAAATGGATAGGGGAGAGAGTGGATAAGATTAACCTGAGTGTTGTAAAGGAAGGGGCAAAACTTTCCAAAGTTGACTTGACCACTTTAATGATACGCGATGGTAAAGAATTTACTAACCTTGAGGGTTATATCGGTTCTGAGTATGGTAGAGCGGAGGGCTTATCGGAAGAGGTTTGTAAGGTAATTGAAGAACATTATAAACCCAAAAATTTGGAAGATGGACTTCCCAGTTCAAAAGAAGCAGCGGTTGTATCTCTTGCGGACAGAATCGATCTCATCGTTGGAAGTTTTTTAGCCGGAGAAAAACCGACAGGTTCCAGGGACCCTTTTGGTTTGCGGCAGGCTATGACTGGTTTTATTAAAATATTATTAGAATTTGAATTTGCTTTTCCTCTGGATGAACTGATTAGAAAGAATCTTGAGTTGTTTTCTGCGGGAAAAAACAGGGAAATTTTTGAGGAAATAAAACGATTTATTTTAGAAAGAGAAGGAGGAAGCCTTCAGGGTAGAGACATTAGATACGATGTAGCAAATGCTGTACTTTCCGAAAAGTGGAATGTTTTTCTTGATTCTTACCTGGTAGCTAGAGCTATGATGGAAGTCAGAAAAGACGAGGTGGAATTTGAAAAAATTGTTATAGGTCAAAAAAGAGTTTCTAATATTTTAGAGGGCAAAAATCCGGGAAAAGTGAAAGAACCTCTTTTGAAAGAAAAAGAAGAAAAAGAATTATTCGAGAAGGCAAAAGAAATAGAGCCGGCTTTAAAAAAATTCATAGATAAAAGAGATTATATTAAAGGAATAAATCAGCTAAAGAAAATAAGACCTTATATAGATAACCTTTTTGACAATGTTTTAGTAATGACGGATGATGAAAAATTAAGGAATAACAGATTGGCTCTCCTTTATTATGTAAGAAGTTTATTCCATCTTTTCTGTGATTTTGAAGAAATAATTATTGATTGAAGAGTTAACCACAGAGAACACAGAGAAAAGCAAAACACACGGAGAGCACAGAGCCACACAACACCCAAATTTGTTTTTGTTTTAATTAAATCTCAACCCCAAGATCCCAAATTCTAAATCCAATTTATCGACTCGAAACACGAAACTCGTAACTTTAAATTACACGAATTGCGCAATTTGATATCTGAGTTACAAAAAGGGTGCAAGAACTCATCTTTAGGAGCGATGATGCTCACTTGACAAAGTTTAGAAAATCCGTATAATTTTTGTTAGCATATAATATATAAAGTCACCCAGAAATGCGAAATAAATGATAGAATAAATCTTTTTCTCAAGGTGAATGCCTTGAGTAATATTATAAATCAGGATTGAAAGGAGGAAAAAAATGAGGAAGTTAGTAGGAGTATTGTTAGTAGTTGTGTTTCTTCTTGGAGTCATCAGTTGTGCGAGCAATCAGGCAAAAGGTACTACTATTGGAGCTACAACTGGAGCGGTTGTCGGAGGTCTGATAGGTAAAAAGGCCGGGAATACAGTTTTAGGAGCTATATTAGGCGCAGTAGTCGGCGGTGCTGCAGGGAATTACATAGGCCGTTATATGGATAATCAGGCGGAAGAAATGAAAAAAGACATTGCTGGTGCAAAGATCGAGCGAGTTGGAGAAGGCATAAAAATTACCTTTGATTCCGGTTTATTATTTGACACGGGTAAGGCTACTTTGAAAGATGCGAGCAAGGAAAATTTGACGAATCTTGCCGAAATTCTCAATAAATACGAAAATACGAATATATTGCTGGAAGGGCATACAGATTCAGACGGTTCAGAAGAGTATAACCTTCAGTTATCTCGTTCGAGAGCTAACTCGGTTGCCAATTACCTGCAGAGTTTAAATGTAGATCCTACTCGTTTTACAATAATGGGTTATGGTGAATCGCAGCCAATTGCCAGCAACGAAACTGTTGAAGGTAAACAAATGAACCGCAGAGTTGAAGTCGCAATTTTCGCCAACGACAAACTTAAAAAAGTTGCTGAGAAAGAAGCAGCAGGTGGTTAACTAAATAATTTAGATTTGTTAGAGAAAAAAGAGGAGATTGTAACTATCTCCTCTTTTTTTATGATTTTAACGTATTCGCATTAGTTCATTTGTTTTTTAAGATATGTATTGACATAAGCAAAGAAAAACATAAGTTAGATATTAAGAGAGGTATCGGCTATGGGTAATGGAAAATTGAGTATTGTGATTGCATTTTGCTTCCTTCTGATTAATTGTGAAGAGTTAAAAGATATTCTGACAACGGTTTCCGGTAAAGTTTACGCGGATAACTGCAAAGTTGTAATAGCTGTTAAAGGCGATTTAGATTTATTTTACTATTTAGAAAATATTAGTGGAATAGATGAAGTATCTCTACGCGATCCTGATATCATCAGAGGTTTTGATATTGGTATAGATCCAGCAGATAGTTTGTATAATGTGACAATGCTGTCTTTTGGTCAGACGTATTTTTTCGCGGTGATAGATGACGGAGAAATTCCTGATGAACTCGATACTATGGATCATGTAGGATTTTACGGAGAAACAGATACTATTATATATGTTCCTGCTCCTTTTGATACAACAGTTGTATTTTCTTTTCCAAAAAATATGAATATCGAAGACGGAATAGATGAAAGTGATATCGACATCAAAAACTTTGTAGACTACAAGTGTTTCGAAAGTATCTATCAAATGATTAATCCATAAAAAGAAGTTAGAAGTTGGAAGTTAGTAGTTAGAATAAAATACAAAAAAAAATTTAGTATATTTTAGTGTGTTTGGTGGTTGAATAAGTTGTTTTTCTTTGTGTTCTTCGTGTCTTCGTGGCAATTTTTACGTGTTTTCTTTTTCGGAAAGGTAATAACTAAGGCGCGCCAATTCCGAAGAAAGATCGATATTTCTAATAATAAGATGGTTCGAAAAATTATTGAGCGAGGATAGATAGGAAGGCGTGAAATTCAACACGGCTTCTACACTAGACTTTTTTATTTCTTTTATTACGTTAACTACTTCCTCCGAAGGAACTGCAATTATTACTATTTTTATGTTTTCTTTTTTAACTTTCTGTTTAAAATTATTAATATCGTCAATTTTAATTCCCCTGATTTCACTACCTATTTTCCTTCTGTCTCTATCAAAAGCTAAAGCTATTTTAAACCCTTGAGTTTTAAACCCGTAAAAATTTAGAAGAGCCGAGCCAAGCTTACCGACCCCTATTAATGCCACTTTTATTTCTTTACTTGGGAAAGCGATTTGTTTTATTTCTTTAAGAACCTCTACAGTGTTATATCCTACACCGCGTTTTCCCATTGTTCCTATGTATGAGAAATCTTTTCTTACAAGAGTTGGTTTTATATTCAATCTGCTTGCAATGTCTTCTGAAGAGAAACTTTCTCTTTTTTCTTCACAGAAACCTTCAAGGCACCGCGCATATATATATAATCTTTTTATAACTTCGTCTGGTACTTCTGATTTATTCAAAGAATTTTACCTCACTTTGTGATTATAATAACAAAGGTTGCTTTTGTCAATATTGAAATCCCAGCCCACGGACACAACCCTTCCGCTATCCGCTACCCGCCGAGGCTGTGCCAAAAGTCCAAATTTAACGGATTTCTAAAAAATAAGCCTTTGAAAAACAAGAACTTAGTTTTCTGCAAATTGCGAAAAAGAGGGTTTTGGCACAGCCTTAGCCGAGAGCGATCAATAAAATTAAGCTTTTAGATAATGTGAGATTACTGATTTTTAGCTTAATTTTTTGCAATTCAAATAAATAAAAGCCCTTGAATATCCTGAAGAGAATATTATTTTATCGAAAGGAGGAAATATGTATGGAATAGAATATAAAGGAATTGTAATAAAGATTATAAAGGGAGATATCACAAAGCAAAGTACTGATGCTATTGTTAATGCCGCAAATAAAAAACTCTCACCCGGTGGGGGAGTAGCCGGCGCTATACATAGAGCAGCAGGTCCGGGACTATGGGAAGAGTGCAAAAAGATAGGAATTTGCGAAACCGGAGAAGCAGTTATTACCAGGGGATATAAGTTGCCGGCAAAATGGGTTATTCATACCGTTGGTCCTGTATGGGCTAATCGCGAAGAGGATAGCGAAATGCTTTCTTCTTCTTATAAGAATTCACTTGCTTTAGCGGATGATCATAATCTCCGATCTGTTTCTTTTCCCGCTATTTCCACTGGAGCTTTTGGCTATCCTCTGGAAGATGGTGCTGAAATTGCCCTTAAATCTGTATGCAAAGCAGCAGAAAGCCTTTCCTCGGTTAAATTAATACAGTTTATTCTCTATGACGAGAGGGCATATAACGTTTTCGAAAGCAAGCTAAAAAATTTAGAAGATAAGATTTAGAATACAACAAGAACTTGACATTTATGGACGGGGAAATATATTAAGCCAGAAATATGAAAGTATTTACGGCGGCGTAGCTCAGCTGGTCAGAGCAGTGGAATCATAATCCACGTGTCCGGGGTTCGAGTCCCTGCGCCGCTAATTTCTTTTAAGGTGTATATGAATTACAGAGAGTTTTATGAACTTGTCGGCAAATTATATCCGGAAGATGAAATAGTTTATTTAAGACCTAATCACAGAATTCGAGAGAAAATTATCAAAAAATACCTTAAAGAAGCAAAAGGTCTTATTATAGATGTAGGGTGCAGCTCCGGTAGATATTTAAATAACGGTGTAATAGGCGCAGATATATCGGTAGAAAAATTAAAAAAGGCGGAAAGCAAATTATTGGTCAATTTAGATGTCGAAGAAGATTTATGTTTTCCTGAGAATACTTTTGATTTTGTCTTGTTTTCGGAAATTCTCGAGCATTTAAGGAATCCCGCTAAAGCGTTAAAAAATATATTTAATATATTAAAACCCCGGGGCAAAATTCTTTTGACTACCCCGCATAAATTAAGTAAATCTATTGTATATGAGGGAATCGAACCGTTACGAGAATATGGAATAACCGAAGGAACTCACGGAAATAAGTATATTCATAGAAATTTTTCTAAAGAAGAGGTAGGAAATTTGTTATATAACGCCGGTTTTGAAACTCTAGAGTTATACTCGTTAGAAAACGAATTAAGAGGATGGGGAAAATTAATATTGCCATTCCAAAGATTTTCAAGATTTTATAAAATAATAGAAATTCCATATCTTAATTTTATATATGAATTTTTAAATCAAACAGGACTCATCAAATTACAAAAGGAAATTTTTAAAGAGGGTATGCGGTTGCTTGCTCTCGCCCGAAAACCTTGACAAATAAGAATATTAAATTACTTTTTCCGTATGAATAAAACGTTGCAAAAATTTATCAAAAGTTTTATCTCAAATCTATGCTGTTTAAAACCTTAAAGGAGGTTTAAAATGTTGTTTTTCTTGTTTGTTCTTTGTCTTATTGTTGGAATCGTAATGTTAGGTTCTCCCGAGATTAAAAAGAATCCGCAGGGTAAATTAATACCCGTTGGTGTTATGTTTTTGTCTTTCGTTTTTCTCGTCGCTTCCATGGTTCGTTTAATACCTCCGGGAAATGTCGGAGTAGTTATTGTTTTCGGTAAAGTCCAGGAAACAACATTGAAAAATGGTCTTCATTTAGTTAATCCTTTCGCGTCTATCGAGAAAATGAGCATCAGAACAGAAGATTATACGATGAGCGGAATGATTAGTGAAGGTCAAGTCAGGGGAGATGATGCCATACAGGCTCTTACTTCGGAAGGTCTTATGGTTCGGCTCGACGTAACAGTATGGTATAAATTAATGCCGGAAGGTGCGGCTGAAGTATATAGTACACTGGGGACTCAATATGTAGACAAAATTGTACGACCGGCGGCGAGAACCTCTATACGTAATGTTATTTCTAATTATAAAGTGGAAGATATTTACACTCAAAATAGAGAATCCGTTTCAATAGAAATTAGTGAAAATCTTAGAAACGCTGTAAAAGATAGAAAAGTAGAAATAGAGAGAGTCTTATTAAGAGATGTAAAATTACCTGATAAAGTACAAAATGAAATCAATGCTAAAATGGCGGCAAAACAAGAAGCAGAAAAAATGGAATTTGTTTTGGATAAGGAAAAAAGAGAGGCTGAGAGAAAAGCATTAGAAGCTCAAGGTATCTCCGATGCAAATAAGATTATTGCAAAGTCTCTTTCAGGGAGTTATTTACAGTGGTATTATATTAAGACTCTTCAGCAACTGGTTAATTCTCCCAACAATACTGTAATAGTAACTCCGTTCGATCAGAAATTAACACCGCTTTTGAATATACCGGCAGGAGGAAAATAATCGAATCTAAATTAGAAAAAATACTGGCACGGGTAGAAACAGTAATACCCGAAGAAGAACTTAAAGAAAAGCTTAAGAAAAAACGCCCTTTAAGAGTAAAATTGGGTATAGACCCAACCGCACCTGATATTCATCTCGGTTTTGCTGTTGTCTTAAGAAAACTAAAGGATTTTCAGGAACTTGGTCATAAGGCTGTTCTCGTTGTAGGAGATTTTACCGCCCAAATAGGAGATCCTTCGGGACGTTCAAAGACAAGACCATCATTGACAGAAGAAGACGTTAAGCGGAACATGAAAGATTATGAAAAGCAAATATTTAAAATTCTTGATAAAAAAAATACAGAGATAAAAAGAAACTCAAAATGGCTTTCAAAATTAACCCCAACCGAAATAGTTAAACTTACTTCGAAAATTACTATGGCAAAGATGATGGAAAGAGACGATTTCGCAAAGAGATTTAAGTGCGAAGAACCTATAGCACTGCATGAATTTCTTTATCCCATTTTTCAGGCTTATGATTCTGTTGCCGTAGAGGCCGATATAGAACTTGGAGGTACGGACCAGCACTGGAATCATCTTCTTGGAAGAGATATGCAGAGAAGTTTTGATATGGAACCTCAGGTGGTTATGCTAATGCCTATACTTGAGGGTTTAGACGGCACCAGAAAGATGAGCAAATCTTACGGGAATTATGTGGGAGTTACTGAATCTCCGAAAGAACAGTTTGGTAAATTGATGTCCATACCGGATAATTTAATATTGCGATATTTTAAATTATGCCTGGATTACGACGAAAATTCCTTGAAAGAAATAAAAAATAAACTGGAAGCTGGCGAAAATCCGAGAGATATAAAAATGGAACTCGCAGAGAAAGTTGTTTCTGTCTATCATGATAAAAAAGCAGGAGCAAAAGCAAAACAAGAATTTATAAAAGTATTCTCAAAAAATAAAGAACCTGAAGATATAGCGGAGTTAAAAATTAATAGGGGAGAAGTAATCTGGATAGTTGAACTACTTGAAAAAGCAAGATTTGTCAAATCTAGAGGAGAAGCCCGGAGATTAATAACAAGCGGAGCTCTTAAAATAGACGGAAAAAAGATAACCGACTTTACCTTAAACATTTCTTTTGATAAAGATACTGTTTTGAGAGTTGGGAAGCTCCGGTTTGTAAAAATTAAACCAGAATAAATTTTTTTAATTGAGGGTAATAAGGTAATGGCCCAAAAAAAGATAACAATTATAGTACCAGCCTTTAACGAAAAAGAAAATCTAAATCCTTTAATGCAGGAAATCGATTCTGTTGTGAAAAAAGATAATAGAACCTATGAAGTAATTATGATAGATGACGGCAGTGAGGACGGAACCTTTGAAGAAGGTAAAAAATTGATAGAAAAATACAAATATTTGAAAGTTTATAATCATCGTGCTAATCTCGGCAAAACAGAGGCAATTCTAACGGGATTCAGACATTCATCTGCACCCGTTCTGATAATTATGGATGCGGATCTTCAGTTTGACGCAAACGATATACCCAGATTAATCGAAGAGATTGAAAAAGGGTACGATATAGTCACAGGATGGAAACAGGGTGATTATCAGAAAAAATTTGTATCCGGAATTTATAATTTTCTCTCAAGATGCCTCTTCAGACTGCCGATACATGACCAGAACTCAATTAAAGCTTTACGCAGCAATGTCTTAGATGAAATAAATTTAAGAAAAGATTGGCATAGATATATAGTGGCTCTTGCTGTAAATAAGGGTTTTAAGGTTTCGGAAATAAAAGTCACCTTGAGAGATCGTAAGTTTGGAGAATCTAAATACACGGGCAAAGGAAGAGTTGTAATAGGCGTAATGGATCTTTTATCGGTCAAGATGCAAATTTCGCTTTTAAGAAAACCTTTTTTGTTTTTTGGTAGTTCAGGAACCATTCTCATTGTACTCGGTATAATCGCAGGTATCTATGGGATTATTCAACGTTTTGTTTATCATCACGGCTATAGACCTATCTTATATCTTGTTATTCTTTCGATAGTTTCGGGCCTGGTGCTTTTTACTGTGGGATTTATAACAGAAGCAGTTACTGCTTTGGATGAAAACGTAAAAAGACTGGAAAGGGAAATCTCCGAACGTGAATCTGAAAAAGAGACTACAGAAAACCAGGGATAATTTTAGTAAAAAACTGCGAAATCTTTTTGTTAAGAAAGATCCCGGGGCTTTGCTGGATATCGAGAATCTATTAATAGAATCGGATTTTGGTGTCGATACTGCTGTTTCGCTAACTAAAACTCTTGAAAAAACAAGTCCCGATAATTATCTTACTTCGCTTAAAAATGAACTTATAAACATACTTAAAAAACCAGTAAAAGAAGGAAATTCATATAAAGTACCTATTGTTGAGTTATATGTTGGGGTAAATGGAGTAGGGAAGACCACTACATTAGGTAAAAGAGGATGGACTCTCTCTAAAGAGAGCAAAAAAGTTCTTCTGGTTTCAGGAGATACTTTTAGGACCGGTGCTGTAGAACAGTTAAGTAAATGGGGACAGAGAATCAATTCGGACGTTATCCAATCCGACTACGGAGCCGACCCGGCTTCAGTGTGTTTTGACGCGGTAGACGCGGCAATAGCAAGAGGATCGGATTATGTTTTGATAGATACAGCCGGAAGGCTGCATACCCGAGACGATTTAATGGAAGAAATGAAAAAAATTAAGAAAGTTTTGAAAAAGAAACGAGAGGATTTACCACAGGAAACTATTTTAGTCGTAGACGGAACCACAGGTCAAAACGCGCTTACGCAGGCAAAACAGTTTAATGAATCGATTGGAATAACCGGAATTGCATTAACCAAACTTGATGGTACTGCTAAAGGCGGAATAGTTATTTCCATAGTTAATGAAATAGGTATTCCAGTAAAATATATCGGGATAGGAGAAGAGAAAGAAGATTTAATTCCTTTTTCTGCAGAGGATTTCGTGGAAGCAATTCTGGAAGAATAAGGGTTCCGAATGAATTCAAAAGAATATCTTGAAAAGGGAAATTTTAAAAATGTCATAAAAACAGGCAGAATAAGTGTTATGCCTGTTTGGTTCGATTCTATGGGCGCAAAATCCATGTGTACATATATAGAAACCCCGGAAATCAAAATCATTATTGACCCGGGATATGCTATTATGCAACATTCTTATCCTATGGAAGAAGAGGATAAGTTAGATTTCCTAAAAGCTGCTGAAGAAAGGGTGAAGCAGTATACAAAAAAAGCCGATATAGCAATAATAACTCATTTCCATTACGATCATTATAAAAGACCCATTGAATTTCCGGAAAGCTATGTAGATAAAATAACCTATATAAAGAATCCTAATGAATGGATAAATCATTCTCAGTGGAAAAGAGCCAGAACATTGTATCAGGATTTGATGAACGTGTTCAGTAACGTTTTTAAGATCGATGAATTTACAAAAGACCCGGAGAAAAAAAACTATCAAGACCCTTACAATAATTTAAGTTTAGTGCAAAAAAAAGACTTTGGTGAATATACAAGCAGACGCGAAGAGTTATTAAAAATGTGGAAAGCCAATATGTATAAAAGCGTCGAAGGTTGGATAAGTAAAGAATGGTTAACCGAATTAAAAATAGCGAGAACCAGCATAAATTTTATCCGTAAAAGAGAAATTAATTTTGGTAAGACTAGTATTTGGTTTCCGGGTACTTTATTTCATGGGATAGAATATGCGAAAACCGGTTGGGTAGAACCGGTAGTAGTGAAAAGGGACGATAAAATTGTGTTATTTTCATCAGATATTATGGGTCCCAATATAGAAGATTACGCACAGTGGATAATAAATGGGAATCCAAATGTAATAATATTAGATGGTCCCTCAACATACCTTTTGGGTTATATGTTTAATCAAGTTAACCTGGATAGGTGCATAGAAAATGCTTCAAGGATTGTAAGAGAAACGGACTTCGACATTATGATTTATGACCATCATTTACTCAGAGAAAGAAATTTTAGAAAACATATGGGAAACTTCTACGATATGGTTCAAGAAACGGGTAAAGCAGTTATTACTGCCGCCGAATGGTTCGATTTACCTCCTCTTGTGGATATAATTTGATGAATATTTTTAACTTAAAGTAGTACTATTTTTAAATATTAAATATAAAGAGGCTGAAAAATAAAAAAAATCTATAGTTGTGAAAACTTTTATGTTTGAAGGAGGAAAGGTATGGTTAATTTAGTAGTTCTTGCTCTTGTTATAGTTGGTATTATTTTCGTAATAGTTACCTACAACGCTTTTATACGCCTGAAAAATCTCTGTGATAATGCCTGGAGCGATGTCGATGTTCAACTAAAAAGGAGATACGACCTTATTCCCAATCTCGTTAGTACAGTTAAAGGTTATGCCAGTCATGAGAGAACGGTACTTGAAAACGTAACAAAAGCCAGAGCAGAAGCGACTGCGGCAAAAACCCCCGGGGAACAATCAAAAGCGGAAAATATGTTAACAGGAGCTCTTCGACAGCTCTTTGCAGTGGCTGAAAATTATCCTGAACTCAAGGCAAATACAAACTTTCTTGATTTGCAGAATAATTTATCGGAAATAGAAGGCGATATTCAAAACGCGAGAAGATATTATAACGCTGTTGTACGTGATAATAATATTAAGATTGAATCTTTTCCTTCTAACGTGATCGCTAATATTTTCAGCTTTAAAAAACGTGAATTCTTCGAAATGGCGGAAGGGGAGAGGGAAGTACCAAAAGTTGAGTTTTAATCATGTTATTTTTACTTTTAAGCTTATATATACAGCTATTCGACAGCGAAATAAAACTGAATTATGATGGTTCTTTAGATATCAAAGAAGTAATAACGGTAAATTTTGACGGTGGTTATCATCACGGAATATATAGGGATATTCCGCTTGAACTAAAAGGCATAGCGGGAAACTTTTCATTGGGCTTTAAAGTAAAGGAAGTCCTGATGGATGAAAAGGAAATACCCGTAAAAAAGAGCACAAGGCGTTACGGAGGAGGCAAGGATTTAAGACTCCGTATAGGAGACCCTGACAGGACGATTAGCGGGATTCATGTTTATACAATAGAATATTCAGCTGTGCTCGGTGCAAGATATTTTAAAGATTGGGACGAATTGTACTGGAATGTAACCGGAAACAGATGGGAAGATAAGATAGATTCTTTACAATGTACAGTAATATTTCCTTCGGAAATACAACTTTCGAACAAAGATATCAAATTATTTGTTGGCACATATGGTTCGGATAGAACAACCGAAAACTATACCTTAACCAGCCATGAACTGTCTTTTGGCACCGGTACATTGTATCCCGGTTACGGAGTTACAGCAGACATAAGATTTCCAAAAGGGTATCTTATCAAGCCTCCTTTTTCCACTACTGTCTTGCTTAAATTAAAAAGCTATTTAGGGCTTTTATTTATCCTTATTCTGCCTCTGTATACCTTTATTTTTCTATTTAAACGCTGGAAAAGAGAGGGAAAAGACTTACCAGTAGGTACAATTACGGTTAGATATAACCCTCCCAAGGACTTAACCGCAGCTGAGGTTGGAACTATTTTCGACCAGAGGGTAGATCCGGTTGACATAACATCTATCTTGTTTGATCTAGCGCGACTTGGTTATTTATCGATAGAGGAGATAGAAACCAACAAACTTTTATTTCTTAAAAAGAAGGATTATAAAATTAAGATATTGAAGGACATGGATTTAAGCGAGGAAAAGCATTTGAGAGAGTTTTTGCGCGGTTTGAAAGCAAAAGGGGGTAAAGAGTTCCTTATTTCGGAACTGAAAGGCGAATTTTACACGTATGTTAAGGATGTTGCCGAAGAAATATACGAATCCGTAAAGAAAAAAAAGTATTTCTACGGTAATCCAGATAAAGTTCGAAAAAAATACACTGGCTTTGGTGCTGCGGCTTTGTTTGTAGGTCTTTGGGCCACTCCTTTCGCATTTGGATTATTTGCCGGTATTGGGGCGTCCATTACGGTCGGAATTGCATTGAGCGGCTTAATAACGCTTTGTTTTGGCCCGGCTATGCCAAAGCGAACATACAAGGGGAGAGAGGTACTGACGGATATCTTTGGTTTTAAAGAATTTCTCATCAGGGTAGAGAAAGATAGACTAAAAAGGATGCTTGAGCAAAATCCTAAAATATTTTTTGATTTTTTATCGTATGCAATAGCCCTTGGCGTTGTAGATGAATGGGCTGAACGCTTCAGCGGGCTTCAAATTGAGTCACCTAATTGGTATACTGCGTACGGCGGCGTACGTGGACCTATTATGGCAAGCCATATTACAAACTCCATTGGCGATTCTATTGGAGCTTTTACTTCGGCCGCAAGTACGCCAAGAGGAAGTTCCAGCGGATTTTCGGGTGGAGGTGGCGGCGGATTCTCCGGTGGCGGAGGAGGTGGCGGCGGAGGCGGTGGTTGGTAGAGTCCACATAAGACTTTAGAAGCAAGGGACTTACAAGCTAAAACCATCCCTATTTTATATATCTATACAATGTCTGATAATATATATTATGTAAACTTATATATCGAGGAAGGCGAGAGGTTGGGTTTGTCTTTAGGTATGTCTCGAGTGTAGTAAACCGGGTCAAAAATTGATGTTTTTAGAGAGCTTTATGCGCATAAATGACAAAATTGTGTTTAGCTTCTTCCCTATTGGCATATTCATCGAGATCTATGTTAAACTCATTGTATCCCCTTAAGGGATAGTCCTCGGAAAATTTACTTGTATCTCCGAGCGAATATCCGTAAATCGCTTTAATGTTTCTAAAGCCCACTTCATGAAGCAGATTCTCTATTTCTTCTTTTGAGTAAAAACGTCGTAGAGTCTCAACTGTAGTCGACTTGCCGTTTTCGACAAATACCAGAGTTCTGTGCTCGAAAGTACCATCAAAAGACTTTTTACTACTAAGCTTGATAATTTTATTTTTTTCGAATTTGATTTCTCGCTCGATCCAGACGTTATCTGACGCGGGGTCCAAAAACATCAACGGATAAAACAAATCGATTATAACAAAAGAATCGTTGCTTATAGATAAGTATATGTTTTTCAAGAACTTACTCGGTTTATCTAAAATATAATTAAAGGTATAGTAAGTTATGAAAACCTTATCGAAATCCTTTTTTAATGGTTCTATGGAGAAATCATGTTTTTCCAGAGATAAGTTATTGGTATTTATATACTTCATAAGTTTAGTCTGGGCAATTGCAAGCATTTCCTCTGAGATGTCGACTCCTGTAATATTTTTTAAGCCGTTTTCTAGCAGGTACTTAATAACTCTTCCTGTCCCACACCCTACTTCGATGATCTTATCTTTTCTATCGCAAAAAGATTTGTATAGGCTTAGGTCGTCCTTAAAATCGTTTACGTAGGCGTCGTAATATTTTGCGAATTCATTATATGCTTTAGCTATATTAGTATCATTCATTTAGTTTAAATTTAATGATAAATCCTGTAAAATCAATACCTGAATTACATTAGTTTCGGGTTTAAAGTTTCGAGTTAAAAAACAGCAAATATATTAATACAAAAGAACCCTTGACATCTGCCCCACTTTTTGGTTATAATATAAATATAGGAGCATTGTGAGCCTTATGGATTTTATTATGTATATTTGGGATATAATTTGCTATATATTACTGGCCTTATTTGTAATATTCATGATTGCTGATTGGCTATTTGAAAAGTACGACATAAGAAAAAATAAAGAAGAAGATCAAAGAAGGAAATTCTATGAACGATGGAGAACAATCAGAAAACATTTTTAACTAATTTAATATTTAATTGGTGAAAACCTATGTTATGGCTTGGGGCTGGTTTACTTATCATTGTATTAATAATAAGAACATACCTCGCCTACTATTATTTTCACCCGTGTGGTTTTTTTTGGGTAAGTCCTCACATTTTAAGTAGTGTAACCAAACGACTTGTCTTTGCAGCTATTTGGCTGGTGTTATTAGCCGTTTCTGAGATTATATTCTTTGTTAGAGGAGGCTGGATTTGGGGTATAGGAGGACTAATATTTATCTTCATTGTTGGGCCTAACCTTTTTGCCCCCATATTATTACGTATCCTTCACCACTTTGGATTTGTCTTGTTAGTGTTTTTGTTGTTTAGTTAAAAGAAATAAATCAGCTTTTTCTTAGAGATCAAAGTACGAAGGAATACTTGGATCTCTTTTGCAACCAATCAATATGATCTTCATAAAGATCCAGGTACCTATAAACATCATATGCGAAATAATAGGAATACGTGCAAATAAATGGGGTGCAATATATATGATTATTACAGTCCAAAGTAAATTTAATTTATTCCAACCAAAAAGTAAAAACAAAACTAAAGTTATCCATAATAGAAATGTTTGTATCGCAATAGCCTGAGTAAAATTGTAACCGCTTTTAACAGAAGCTCTGGCTCCCCAGGCTAGAAAAATTGCTAAACTAGCTAAAAAACCCCAAACTATCCATTCTAATATTTGCATTTCTTATTTAAAAAATTTTAATAATTTATACTAAAAAAGTCAACACTTTTCCCATATTCTTTATCCTAAATATCAAGGTACAAAACCTTGACATGATACATAATTAATTTAAATTTTAAAAAATATGGCTAAAAAAGGCAAAACAAAGAAAAAAGACGAGCCAAAAGGCGTTAGAAAATTTGTATGGTCAGGAAGAGATTGGCAATGGTTGGTACTAGTTATTTTAACAATAATTGGAATAGCTATTACAACTATTACTTTATGTACTAGCAAAAAATTTCCAAAATTAGATTTGGAGCTTAAAAAAGCTACTGAACCAGGGAAAGAAGTATGTTTGTTATTGGTAAACACGGGTGAGGTATCTGCCAGTCAAGTAAAAGTCAAAATTTATATGCCAAAAAATATAGGTAACTGGTCTAGTTATGCTGCCTTTGTGAAGACAATAAAAGAAGAGGATACCTTATTAATAGCAGACTATAAAGGAAAAACAATACTCCCTTCATATAAAACCGAAAACAAATATCCAATAGAAATTTATAACATAAATAAAAACGAATTTAAAAAAGCAAACAGATCTTTAAAATGTATAATAGAATGTAAAGAAACAGATCCAGTGGAAAAAATCATATCGATTGACGATATATTTACGGCTAAATAAAACCACAAGTAATTACATTAAAGAAGATTCGTGTGATTTGTGTACTTTATGGTCAACTCTAGGATTTTGGATTTTGGGGTGGGTCGGGGGGGTTAGTCAAAAAAACAAAAAAAATCCTGAAAACCTGCGTTTATCTGCGTCCTATTACTTCTAAATAACTATATTAAGAAGCCTATCCTTAACAAAAATAATTTTTTTAGGCTTGGCTGTATCCAAAAATCGACTTACGTTATTTATTTCCTTAGCCAATTTTAAGGCTTCATCCTTTTCTATGCCTTTATTCGCGTCTATTCTTGCCCGGAGTTTCCCGTTTACCTGAACGATTAGCGTATATTTCTCTTCTACAATGCCTTCAGGATCGTATTTTGGCCACTCTTCGAAGAAAACGGTATCTTTGCTGCCGAATTTACTGTACATTTCCTCTGATATAAAGGGCGCGATGGGCGCAAGAAGCAAAAATAGGCGTCTTAAAGCGTACTGAGAAAGTTTATCTTTTTTCTTATAGTCGGAAATACTGTTTAAGAATTCCATTAAGGCTGCAATCGCAGTATTATAGCTGAACCTCTCGATATCTTCGGATACTTTCTTCGTAGTTTTTTCTGTCTCTCTGTAGAGATCCTCTTCCCTATCGGAATCACTTAATTGTATACCGTCTTTACCCAGCTGTTCAGATCCAAGTTCATAAAGTCTTGTTAAAAACCTTGTAGAACCTTTGATATTTTCTTCTTTCCAATCAATATCGTTCTCCGGAGGACCGAAGAAGAACATTGCGATGCGGGCGGCATCGATTCCCACTTTTGCTATCAAGCTTTCCGGATCCACAACATTGCCCTTGGATTTCGACATCACATCGCCTTTCTCGTCTCTTACCATACCCTGGTTGAAAAGACGTATAGCTGGCTCTTTAACAGGCGAATATCCGATTTTATGTAAAAACTTGGTAAAAAAGCGTATATATATAAGGTGTCCTGTAGCATGCTCGGCCCCACCTATATACAAGTCAATTGGCAACCATTTTTCTGCTTCTCTTTTATCAAAAATTTCCGTTTCGTTTTTAGGATCAAGATAACGAAAATGATACCAGGCGGAATCGACAAAGGTGTCAACCGTATCCGGATCTCTCTTTGCATCTCCCCCACATTTAGGGCATTCTACCTTTACAAAGGCAGGATGACCAGCAAGCGGAGAACGAGCTTTAGGAATAAAGTCGACCTCATCCGGCGGCGGCAAAAGAACAGGCAGGTCAACTTCCGGAACCGGAACCACTCCACATTTATCACAACGAATCATAGGAATCGGAGCACCCCAATAACGCTGCCTGGAAATCAACCAATCTTTCAAGCGATAGTTTACAGAAGGATTTCCAAGTCCTTTTTCTTCAAGGTGATGAGTTATCTTACTTAAAGCTTTATCTGACGGCATTCCGTCGAATTTTCCGGAGTTAACCATTATTCCGGGTTCGATGTATGCGGCATCGGCAAGGGGGCTTTCTCCTCTTATTACTTCTTTTATTGGCAGATTGTATTTTTTTGCAAATTCGTAATCTCTCTGGTCGTGGGCTGGCACACACATAATAAGCCCTGTGCCGTAGGAGCCAAGTACAAAATCGGCTACATACACGGGTAATTTTTCACCGGTTAAAGGGTGTATAACCTTGAGTCCTGTATCTGCGCCTGTTTTTTCTCTATCTTCTCTCGTTCGTTCGATATTACTTAAAAGCAATGAATCGTGAATATATTTCTTTACATTTTCATTGGTTTCGGCGATTTTCTCTGCTAACTGGCTTTCCGGTGAAATACACATAAAGGTCACACCGTAAATTGTATCCGGTCTTGTCGTGAAAATATTGAATTCTTCCCCGCTTTCCAGTTTAAATCTTATTTCCGCGCCTTCTCTCCTCCCTATCCAGTTTCTCTGCATTTCTTTTATGTTTTCCGGCCAATATTCTAATGTTTCAATATCCTGATAGAGTTCTTCTGCGTATTCTGTGATTCGTACAAACCATTGTTTTAATTTTCTTTTTTCTATTTCCGATTCGCATCTCCAGCACTTACCGCTTTCAACCTGTTCATTAGCAAGAACCGTTTTGCAACCAGGGCACCAGTTTACGTATGATTCATCCTGGTATAAAAGGTTATTCTTGTACAGCTGGACCAGCAGCCACTGTGTCCATTTGTAATATTCGGGATCAGAAGTCGCTACTTCTCTTTCCCAATCATAGCTAAGGCCCAAATTTTTTATTGTTTTTCTGGCAGTTTTCATATTATTGTAAGTCCATTCCTTGGGATTTAAATTCTTTTTTATGGCTGCTTCTTCAGCCGGGAGTCCGAAGGCATCCCAACCAAATGGGTGCAGGATATCTTTTTTTCTCATCTTCTCCCACCGCCATTTTAAATCTCCGAAACAGTAATTTCTAAAATGCCCCATATGTATGTTACCGGAAGTATATGGCCACATTTCCATAATAAAATACTTATTTCTCGGATTCTCGGGAGTATTAAATAATCTTAAGTCTTCCCATTTTTTGCGCCATCTGGCTTCTATTTCTTTGAAAGAATACATTTAAATTTATGATAATTTACGATCTTTTTATTGTATTTTTATTTTTTGTCTTTTAATTTTTCGATTTGCTGCTCAAGCTTCATCAGTTCCTTTCTTCTTGTTTCTACTTTTCCCGATAAGGTTATTTCTTCTCTTCTTTTAGCAACTATACGCTGGGTCAACTCTAGTTCTTCCTTTTTCTTAGCACCTTTCTTGCTGCTTTCTCCTAATAGTTTATCAAAAAGAAGATCTTCTTCTGATCTTTCTTCTTCCTCCTTTGTCTCTACTGTCGTTACTGCCTCTGCTATTTCTAATTCTGCTTTAGAGGGCATAGTTATTTTTTTAGTTTTAAGAAGCTCTATTTCTTTCTCCAAATCTTTTTGTTCTTTTTGTTTTTTAGCAACTTCTTCCATAACATTTTCTTTAGTCGTTTCTAATTGCTTGATTTCTTCTTTTAGAAGTTGTATTTTGTTTTGAAATTCGGGACTACCTCCTTCGAGAGATTCTGCCTTGACTCGCGATCCTCGGGCCGGTTTGCTCAAAATACTCCCTAAAAAGGCAAAAATTACAAAAGAAACAGCAGGGACCATTAAATGTTTAATTTTTAATATCTCTTTAATCTTCATTGTAAGATTTCCAATTGAAGAAGCTCCTTTTGCTACAGGTACTTTTGCTAAAAAATAAATGTCTGCTATATCTCTTTCTTGATATTTAACGGGCAAAGAGAAATAGAATCTGTCGCTTTTATTTTTACCTTTTTCTTCTTCAATCCAGCCGCCTTCCATTTTTTTACCTATATTCGAATTATTAATATCCCATATAACTGTTTTATCTTCAGAGAGAATGGTTAAATTAAAAATACTTTCTTTTTTTGTAACTTTATTGAAGTAATCTTTTATTCCCGAGCTGCTTCTCTCATCAACGAAGCTTCTTATGTCATTAGAAGACGCGAGAACATGGCCGTAATATTGCCATCCTGTATTAGAAAATTCTTTGGGATTCGGTTCGTTCTGTATTATGAGATACAAATATCCGTTTATCTCTTTATTGCTTGAAGTAATATCGATCTTAACTGTAGATTGGAAATCCTTTATAAAGAAATTTTTATTATCTTTTTGTTCATTCCACCCTGCGTATTCTGTTCCCGCTCTTTTTGTACCATTTGTCCAGAATATTGTTCCATTTTTTTCCGTGATTATTATTTCAGGCTTATTAGAGAGATTTATATCCTCCATCGTTTTTCTGAAAAACATCGATATAAAAAAATCATCTTCCATTGCAAAAGCTTCGTTAATATTTTGTGCTAAAATATTACCGAAAGAAATCCAACCATTAATTCCATCGGTATAGCTTAAAGAACTCGATTCTTGTGAAGTAAGTTCTTCTTCGGGAATAGTTACATAAATAGTACCAAGAGGAATAATAAAACCCAACAGCCCAAAAATTAAAGCATTTTTGAACATCACTCCTCCTCAACTAATTAGGGGAAACAATGTAAAGATAGTAAACTACAGCGCTAATAACCCCTAAAAATCTTGCGAAATCGTATACTCTTGACGGAAAAGATTGATTCACATATACTAAATCGCCTGATTCTAGAATAGGAGGATTTTTCTTTTTTGCACTCAGGTAATCATTAACATTAAAAAAAGAAACTTCTTTCTCTTTGATTGCCCTTACCAGCTTTACACAAGAAAGATCAGATCTGGAACTAGGACCTCCCGCAAAAGATATGGCTTCTACGAGAGTTGTAGAAGGAGTAACATAGTAAATACCGGGACTCCTAACTTCTCCCCATACCTGGATTCTGATAGATCCACCTTCTGTTAAAAATTGGGTCTGAGGGTAACCCATAATTAAAAATCCAATTAAAAATATCATAATGGAATAATATTAAGCCTTTTTTCTTTATTGTCAAGTATTCTTTTTATTCCTTGTCTTTTAAACATATCATCTCAATTTCGTCAATCTTAATAAGAATGAAATTTTCTTCTCTTTCCGCTCCGTTTCTGAATCTCACTACAGCATCCGTCACAGGAAGGAAACCCGATTGTCTGGATAGAGCTTGGAGAGAATCAGTAAGTCTCGCATGGACAGGAATATGTACATGTCCGTTTATTCTATAGTGGCTTGTATATAAGTCTACACTCTTTTTTTCCTTTTCTATTTTCATTGCCATTAACTCGCCTCCTTTACTAATTGGTTCAATTCAAGCATAAAAACCCTCATGATATCCTTTTCTTTTACGACTGCGACTTTTTTCCCTTTTTTAAATATAACCGCCGAATGTTTTCCTCCTGCGATTCCGACATCCGCCTCTTTTGCTTCTCCGGGTCCATTTACAGAACAACCCATTACCGCAATCGTTATCGGTGAATCAATTGTCTTTATCTCGTTTTCTATTTTTTTTAGAAAACCTTCCAGGTCGAATTGTAATCTTCCGCAAGTTGGACAGGATATTAGTCTCGGTCCAAGTTTCCGTAAGTTAAGAGAAGAAAGAATATTGCGGGCTGCTTGTATCTCATTTGAAGGGTCTCCCGTAAGCGAAACTCTAATAGTATCACCTATTCCTTCTTCCAATAATATTCCAGTACCGACCGCAGAGTATACTTCTCCTCTGCCTCCCGGTGGACCCGCTTCTGTAACTCCTATGTGAAGAGGATAGTTATATTTACTTGAGAAAATCCGATTGGCATCGATCATTGTTCTAACATCGGAAGACTTTATTGAAACTACAATAGAATCAAATTTTAAATCTTCAAGTATCTTTATCTCATCTGTTACTGATTCCACAAGAGCTTCCGGTTTTATTCCTCCAAATTTCTTTATATATTCTTTCCCGAGAGAGCCTGCATTAGCCCCTACTCTTATAGGAATTTGTTTGTCTTTGCAAATTTTGATAATTTCTTCAACTTTCCATCTCTCTCCGATATTTCCCGGATTTATTCTTATCTTATCGGCTCCTTGCCGGGCCGACTCGATTGCAAGGGCATAATCGTAATGAATGTCGGCAACTAAAGGAATGTTTATCTTTTTCTTTATCTTTTTAATATTTCTGGCTGCATCAATATCGGGAACTGCAACCCTTATAATCTCACAACCTTCTCTTTCCAGTTGTTTAATTTGATTGATTGTCTTCCTTTTACTGCGGGTATCGGTATTAGTCATAGATTGAATTGCAATTGGATTATCGCCGCCAATTTTAACCGAACCAATTTTTACAACCTTAGTTTTTTTTCTTTTGTATTTTTTCAATTATCTCCGCCTTTAAATTTTCTTTACTTTTGAAGATTTTTACCTTTGGAAGCCCTTTTATAAAAGTGATTTGACGATCCGCATATTTCTTTGTTTCTGTTATGACCGATTCTCTGACTTCCTCTAGACTCCCACCGTTTTTGTTTAATAAATATTTTGAAACTTGTTCGTATCCGATTGAAGTAAACGAATAAAGAGATGGGTTAAATCCTTTCTCGAGTAGAGCTTTAACTTCTTGGACGAAACCATCTTCAAACATTTTCTTAACTCTATTTTCAATCCTATCGCGTAACTCTTTTTTCTTCATCAAAAGGGAAAATACTTCTACAGGTATTCTATTTTTATTTCCCCTTCTCCAGAACTCGGTTAACGTAATACCACTTGCCCTATAAATTTCTATTGCTCTCCCAATTCGCTGTTTATCGTTAGAGTGAAGCCTCATTGCAGACCCGGGATCTATTTTCTCCAATTCTTTATACATCTCCAAAGAACCCTTTTCTTCTATTTCACTGCGAACATCATTACGTATTTTAGCAGGAATTTCCGGTTCTTCAAACATGCCTTCAATAAGGGACCTGATATAAAATATTGTTCCTCCACAAATTATCGGGATATGATTTCTTTTTCTTATCTCCCCCACTTCTCTTCTGCAGTCGCATAAAAATTCATAAGCCGAATATCCTTCGTCAGGTTCTTTTATATCTATCAAATGATGCGGTACGGAACTTATTTCTTTGGGGGTTACCTTTGCGGTTCCTATATCCATTCCTCTGTAAATTTGCCTGGAATCCGCAGAGATTACTTCTATAGGATAAATTTTACCCAATTCAATACAGATAGAAGTTTTACCCACAGCTGTTGGACCTATTATTGTTAATACTTTCTTCATCGTAAGAGTTTATTTTCGATGTCTTTAAGAGATATCTCAAAAAGAACAGGTCTTCCATGAGGGCATCTAAAAGGTGTGTCTGTGGAAAATAAAAGGTTTACAAGGTTTTCCATCTCTTCAATAGAGAGTGATTCTCCGGCTTTTATTGCGAGGTGACAACTTATTGATTTTAATAACCCGTCAATTGAGGTTTCCCTTTCTTCCGAAAGGTCTTCTAATATACCTCTTATTTTCTCTTCATTTATTTCCGTAATTACGGAAGGAACTCCTTCCCACATAACAGTATTTCCGGAGAAAACCCTGAAAGCGAATCCCAGTTTTTTCAAATCGTTTTTCAACTCTTCAAGTTTTAATATTTCAAGAGGAGTGTGTTTAATCTGAATCGGAAACAATAAACTCTGTGTGTTAAAAGTATTATTATTCTTGAAATTATCATAGAGAATTCTTTCATGAGCCGCGTGTTGGTCAATTATAACAAGACCGTTATTTGTCTGAGCCACAATATAGGAACTGTGCAATTGCCAGAATTTGCTCTTACTATCACCTTCAAACAGAAAATCCTTCTGAAATGAAAAAAGTTCTCTTCTGTAATTGCTGTCAACGCCTATCGTTTCGTTTAGGGTCCTTTTTAACGTCGACATAACAAGCTGTTCTCTTTGAAATTTCACTTCTTTCTTAGTTGGATGTACATTTACGTCGACTAAATCAGCTGGAATATCTAAAAATAAAATAAAGGACGGGTTTTCATCTGTAAACGGAGTATAAAAATCCTTTATTAATTTAAAAATTTTACCATCCCATACATTTCTTTTGTTGACAAATAAATAGTATTTCTTCTGTGAAGGTAGTTCCGGACGCTGTATCCAGCCGCTAATTCTAATATTGTCCTCTGCATTTTCAAATTCGACTGGCAGGAGAGACGAAAGAAAATTCCCGTCCAGAATAGACAATATTCGGTCATCCGAAGTCGTTGAGGGAATATCGATAACTTTTTTTCCGTTATGTGTTAACAGAAAAGAGATTTCGGGATAGCAAATACATTTAGGTATAATTTCTCCCAGAATTTTTCTTAACTCAGCATTTGAAGAATGCAAAAATTTCCTTCTTGCCGGATAATTATTAAACAAAAATTTTACTATAACCGATGTCCCGCGCTGCCTCTGCCTTGGCTTTTCCTCTTTTATTTCTCCGTTGAATACTTTTATATACCTGCCCATATCACTATTTGAGGATTTAGAAAGTATCTCTACCTGAGAAACGGCACCGATTGAAGCAAGAGCCTCTCCCCTGAAGCCAAGCGAATATATTAAGTCAAGATCTTCCAAACGGCTAATTTTACTGGTGGAATATCTTTTTGAAACTAACTTAAGATCATCAGAATGAATTCCTGTACCGTTGTCAGATACGGCAATAAGTCTTTTTCCTCCGTCTTCTACATCTATAGTAATCTGAGAAGACTCGGCATCTATGGCATTCTCTACCAATTCCTTAACACAAGAAAAAGGGCCTTCGACAACTTCTCCGGCTGCGATTTTACTTTTTACATTATCGGGTAATTCTAAAATTCTTCTATCGGTTTCCATTATCCTTTAATAACGGCAAGAGGAATCATTCTTATCACCTTTTTCGAAATACCTACCCTTGAGACAACATCTACTACTTCGTCTATATCCTTATAAGCCTCAGGTGCTTCTTCTCTAATTGTCTTAATCGATTTTGCCCTAACGTAAATTCCTTTTTTCTTAAGTTCGCCAGTAATATTTCTTCCTCCGGTTACATGCATTGCTTTTTTTCTGGAAAGAACTCTTCCTGCTCCATGACAGGTAGAACCAAAGGTTTCATCCATTGCTTTTTGGGTTCCAAGCAAAATATAAGATGCCGTGCCCATATCTCCGGGGATTAAAACCGGCTGTCCAAATTCAGTGTATTTTTTTGGAATATCAGGATGTTTTGGAGGAAATGCTCTGGTAGCACCTTTTCTGTGAACGCATAATTGCTTTCTTTTTCCCTCAACTACGTGTTCTTCGACTTTTGCAATATTGTGGGCTACATCATATATTAGATTCATTCCAAGTGATTCTGAAGATTTTCCAAAAACTTCAGTAAAACTTTCTCTTACCCGGGATAAAATAATCTGCCGGTTTGCCCACGCGAAATTTGCCGCCGCTCTCATACAGGAAAGATAATCCTGTCCTTCTTTTGAGCTAAACGGAGCACAAATAAGCTGTTCGTCCGGTATATCTATGTTGAATTTATTTTTAACGCTTCTAAGATTTTTTACCCAATCACTACAGACTTGATGCCCAAAGCCTCTGGAACCTGTATGAATCATTACGGTTACGGAATCCGGTTCAAGTCCAAGCATTTTAGCAGCTTTTTCATCGAAAATTTCCGAGACTTTTTGTATTTCAATAAAGTGATTACCCGAGCCAAGCGTTCCAAGCTGCTGCTGCCCACGCTCCAATGCTCTATTGGAAACAATCTCGGGGTCTACACCATCAAGCTGACCATTTTCTTCGGTATATTCTAGGTCCTCCTCTAAGCCGAAACCGTTCTTCACAGCCCAGGATGAACCTTCCTTAAGTACGCTTTTAAGCGTAGAAAAAGAAACGTTAATATCACTCTTTGAACCTACTCCGCATGGTATTCTTGAGTAAATTTTGTTGATAAGAAGTTCTTTGGTCCCATTCAATTCGGAGCTTTTTAAATTTGTTCTTATGACTCTGACCCCGCAATTGATGTCATATCCAACTCCGCCGGGTGAAATTACTCCTTTTTCAGTATCCATTGCAGCAACCCCGCCAATCGGAAATCCGTATCCCCAGTGAATATCGGGCATTGCGAGTGAATATTTCTGTATACCGGGTAAATGAGCAACGTTACGCACCTGTTCAATCGAATTATCTGACTGCATAGCTTCGTATAATTTATCGGATGCATAAATAATTCCGGGTACTCTCATTTTCCCCTGTTTTTCTATTAACCACTTACAATCCCCTATCTTTTTCATTGTTTATTAATATAGACTCTTTATTTTTTATTTCAAGTACCCCCTACCCCACTAAAGAAAAACTATCTTAACCACAGAGATCACAGAGAAAAAAAAGAACGCACAGAGAGCACAAAGAAAAACAACAAAAAATATATATCTGTTTAAAACCCATCCCAACACCAAAACAATCTCACACAAAAGCACTAAGGCACAAAGATTTTTATTTTCGCTGCCGTTGGCTGTAAGCAGTAAGCCGATAGCCCTTTCTGACCCAGTACCTAATATGTTGACAAAAATGAGATTTTTATTAAAATTTCCACATAATAAAGGAGGTCATTGATGGCAGATAAGAAAGCAGACCTGGCAGGTCCGGGTATCAGTACATATGAAGAGATAGATAAAATTCTTCCCCACGATTATAAAGCGTTGTTAGCTCACAAAGATAGGATGAAAGCGCTTTACAAGATAAAAAACTTTATTGAAGAAAACCTGTGTAAGGAACTCAACCTTTTTATGGTTCAGGTTCCGCTTATCGTAACCAAGGACAGCGGTCTAAATGATTATCTCGACCGGGACGGTTCACGTACACCCGTTGAATTTCCCTGTGGACTTGGTCTTGAAAAAAGAATCGAGGCCCAAGTAGTTCAGGCAGCTACAAAGTGGAAAAGGATGGCATTGAAGCAATTCGGTTGCGAAGTGGGTGAAGGTATCTGTACGGATATGAGGGCAGTAAGAAAGGACTATTTCCTCGACCATGACCATAGCGCCTACGTCGACCAGTGGGATTGGGAACGAGCTATCACTAAAGATATGCGTAATCTGGATTTTCTGCGGGATATTGTTGAGAAAATATGGACAGTCATCTATGAGGCCAGTCAGATGGTCAAAAAAGACTTCCCTGCACTCAATACCGATAAATATCCGGATATACCGAAAAAATTAAAATTTTTCCACGCAGAGGAAATCCTGGAACGTTATCCGGATTTCACCCGAAAACAGCGAGAAACAAAAATAGTTCAGGAAGTGCATCCGGCGATCTTTATCATCGGTGTCGGCTATGTCCTGGAAGACGGTTATCCCCATGAGATGCGAGCAGCGGATTATGATGACTGGATTACGCCAACTATCAAAAAAAACGGAAAGCAATTTCATGGACTAAACGGCGATATTCTGGTTTGGAATCCGGTAACTAAGCGACGTCACGAACTTACATCAATGGGTATACGTGTTACTAAAGAAACTCTGGTGCAGCAGCTCAGAGAGTCCGGGCAGGAAGATTTTCTACAGTTGCCCTATCACCAGGCTATTCTTAATGATGAGATACCATTAAGTATCGGAGGCGGCATCGGTCAGTCACGAACATATATGTATCTATTAAGAACCGCTCACATTGGTGAGGTTAGCACTACGGTTTGGCCTGATATTCTTAAGTCAATTTGTAAGAGAAAAAATATTCATATATTGGAATAAGAGTGAAAATATAGTTGGTGTGTGGGTGGGTTGGTGCGTTGGTGCGTAAAAAAAACAGACCAACAGTTGTGACCTCTGTGTTCTCAGTGATTCATTCCTTCTTAGCTGTAGGGATGGGTATTGTAAAAACACAAATGTTTTTTCCTTTGTGTACTTTGTGTTCTTTTTTTCTTTGTGTTCTCTGTGGTAAAGTCTCTATATTGTGGTTAAAAATCCGACGTTGACAAAAATTGCGTTTTTATTGCAATTAGTGAAGAACCGCTATGAAAGAATATGTTGACAAGTATGGAATTTTGGTTACTATTTTAGTACAGGTGCTATGGAGTGTAACATTATGAAGAAAATGACTAAAAAATTGGCTTTCCCGGTGATAGGATTATTATCTCTCATCTGGTTTGTAATCCGCGTAATTCCAAAGCCGAGTAGAGCAAGATATCCATGTATGCGGGTCGCAGCACCAATTGCGTCAACTTTTGTCGTTTATTTATTGGGACTCTTTTCTTCTTTGCTGGTGTTTAAGAAAGCGAAACAATACCTGTATAAATCGAAATATATTTTATTATCGATCTCATTACTGCTGTCTTCGATCCTATTTATATCTACGTTTCTAAAAACAAACGAAAAAGTGTATGCAAGCTTTAGATCTTCTGTTTTAGAGGGTTCAAATCAGCCAATGGGTGAAGGAAAAGGGATAAATTCCGGTCGTGTTGTCTGGATTTGGAATCCTGATGCGACAGACGAAACTTGTACCAATAGCTCGGGTGATTATTGGTACCAAGAAGATAATACGAATCAAGAAGTTGTTGATGCTATGTTATCCGATGCGTTAAGAATGTTAACAGGCGAAGAAACTGATTCCGCAGCATGGAACGTGATATTTCGTTACTATAATCAAACTCACAAAAAAGGAGATATTGGCTACGTGTCTGGCGAGAAAATTGTTATTAAAATTAACTTAAATACCTCGGCTTCTTATGGTGATAACACTGTTGACACATCACCTCAAATTGTAAATGCCGTTTTGAATCAATTGATAAATATAGTAGGAGTCGCCGAGGAAGATATTAGTATCGGCGATCCGGGAAGAAATTTTACGGATTTATACTGGGATTCATGCCATTCCGTTTTTCCTAACGTGAAATACTGGGGAACTAATGCTGGTCGAACGCCAATAGTACCATCAGATACTTTTGAAATGTTTACCAGTGATGGTAATGTACAGGATTATCTGCCGCAATGTTACCTGGATGCAGCTTATATGATTAATATACCGGTATTCAAAAAACATCACAGAGCAGGTATATCTCTTTCAAGTAAAAATCATTTCGGAACATTCGTAGCGTTTAACGGAAATGCCAACCATTGGCATTATAGTCTACCCTGTACTGATGGAAATGGAGTTGTCAATAATGGAGAATATGGAGTATATCGCGGTCTTGTGGATATTATGGGACATAAAGATCTCGGTGGTAAAACAATTCTGTATATATTCGATGCAATATGGAGTTCTACTAATTGGTCTACACCTCCAATTAAATGGAGGATGGCGCCATTTAATAATGATTGGCCTTCCTCTATATTCGTTTCGCAGGATCCGGTTGCCATAGAGTCCGTCGGTTTTGATTTTTTATATCAAGAATTTGATGAAAATCATCCAACCGAAGGTAACCCCACAGGCATGTATAAAGGTCCTTTTCCTCGATATGCCGGGGTCGATGACTTCCTGCACCAGGCTGCTGATTCGGCAAACTGGGCCGACGATATTCCTTACTATGACCCGGAAGGAGACGGAACTGCTATACCCAAGAGTCTCGGTGTCCATGAGCACTGGAATAATGCAACCGAAATGAGATATTCGCGAAATATTAACAAAAATGAAGAAGGCATAGAATTAGTATCCAACTATGATCCCTCCGGTATAGAAGAAAACAGCGATTCATTAATGATAATTAATAATTTCATTCTGCATCAGAATTACCCTAATCCTTTCCATTCAAGTACAACAATTCGATTTGCTATTCCTTCGACTGAATTCGTAATTCTTGCAATTTATAATCTTTCCGGTCAAAAAATCGAAACACTGATCGAGGAACAACTAAGAAAAGGGGATTATAACATCGAATGGGATGCTAAAGATTTGCCAAGCGGTGTTTACTTAGGTAGTCTTGAAGCTGGGGAATTTTCTGCAACAAATAAGCTTATTTTAATGAAATAAGCAAATAATGGAAACTTAAAGGAGATGAATTATGATAGTTCCTGTTATTATCTTAACCTCATACGCGATTATAATAGTTATGATCATAGCTATTATAATAAAGCGAATAAATAAAAATAAATTAAAAGAGGATAAGCGGGAAACGTCGGATATGGAATCTTCGGATACAGAATCTAAAGCCTTATGCCCTCATTACAACAAAGAAAGACATATATGTTGGTATCTTTGCGAAGAGTCAATTGCTAAAACTGGTCGTCCAATATGGCATATGGGATGGGACAAAAATTGGTATAAATATTGCACGACAGACAACTGGAAGCAATGTCCTATTATCACTAGAGAGAAAAGGGACATGATTTGGATAAAAAACCGCTAAAGAATGGTAAATCGTAATTAATTTTGGTTGAGGAATAGCGGAGGCAAATTTTGAAATCTAAAATACTGATTTTTTCTCGGTGTTCTTTGGTATTAAAAATTTGTAAGTTGATAAAGAAAAATATGTGCTGGGGTTGGATATGACGCCTAATAAGGAAAGCATGGGGATAAAACTTTCCCTACATTTCTAATTTATTGATCCCGGAATATAATGTAAGAAAATGGGATAAATCAACAAGAGGTAAAAAATGGAATACACTACTGAATTCGATGAAATTAATGAAATTTGTATTATTCGTGTTAAGGGTGAACTTCGTCGTCCCGTTGATTCCCTAACAATCCAAAAGATTGTCCGTGACATTTATATTGAACTGGATACCCGTCGATTTCTGATAGATATGAGGCAAGCACAAATTATTGGTGAAACGGGAGATACATTTTCGATAGGAACTGTACCGGTTGATACGGACAAAAAAATGAAATTTACACCACATAAGGTAGCTCTCGTTTACTCTAGTACTAGCGTTGATGAAATATTTCTGGAAAACGTCGCTGTCAACAGGGGTTACAATATAAAAGTCTTTACAAAGATTGATAAAGCAATTGAGTGGTTTAAAAAAGATTGACAAAGATTGATTTTTTACTAGAATTCTGAAGTCGGTTTGCAATATAGTGGGTTCTCTCTAACCTTTTACTGTGGATGTAACCGGCTGACAAACATTTCCCTTGATAAAAAACGGAACACTTCATAATGGACGGTAACTTAAACTCTCTATCAAAAGAAACTATAAATAAAGTGAAAAAACATTCGTGACTTGTAACATTCGCAAATTCGTACATCATTATCCGTAGTTTTAGAAAATCATAAAAATACACTTGACATATAATAGACTTACTTTATTTTCATGAAGAAAAAACGGAGGTTGGATGAAACGTATACTTAAAAAAATATTACCCAATTCTATTATAGTTCTAGCTGCAAAAGTAAAAGAAAAATACTTTTCGAGACGAAGACCGAAAATTGCAGTCTTTAAAGGAGAAAATGATTCAGTTCTTCAATGCTGCATTGCATACAATAAATTTGGTGGCTATTGTGTTCCATTATCCTCTTATTATCGTCCGGCCTCACAAAGTATACTTTCGGGAAAGGTATATGAAGCCAATACAATAGATTTCTTAATTTCTAACTGCAGAAATGGCGACATAATTCATGCCGGAGCATTTTTCGGTGATTTTATACCTGCGCTTTCAAAATTTTTGGCTCCCAATGCTAAAGTTTGGGTATTTGAACCTAACTCGGAAAATTATCTTTGTGCTTTTATAACCACAAAGATTAATCGACTTAATAATGTAGAATTGAAGAATGCCGGTCTTGGTAGAACTCAAGGTTCCGCATCAATGAGGATAAAAAATTCCGATGGCAGAACTCTTGGCGGTACAAGTAGAATAATCTCGGAGAAAGACGGAAATAATAGTCAATATTCAGAAATCGTTGAAATTGTTTCTATAGATGCTGTTATTCCTACGGATCGAAATATTTCAATTTTACAATTAGATGTGGAAGGCTATGAAAAAGAAGCATTAATGGGCGCACTGCAAACAATAAAACGGTGTAAACCAATCATAGTTTTGGAAAACCTCCCTGAGGAAAACTGGTTAAAAGAAAATATTCTTAAACTAGGGTATAGAATTTCCGGAAAAGCCGAAAACAACAAGATCCTAACAATAAAATAAGTAAAAAAAAATGTTAAAATAGTAGTAGGCAAGTGAGGAATATGATTGCAAAATGCGGTTGTAACTGCAGCAGATGCCCGACTTATAAAGAAAATCTAAAAAACAAGAAAGATCGCATACATTGCAGCTGGGGATGGAAAAAATATTTAAACTTGAGTTTAAGCCCGGAAAAGCTCAGATTATGTGACGGCTGCCAGATTTCTGATGAAATGCGGAAGGTGTATTATCTTAACTGTCTTGTTCGAAAATGTTCAATTGAAAATAATATTAAAAACTGTGCATATTGTTCCCTATATCCTTGCGATGAATTAAAAAATCTACATATAACATTTGCACCTGATTTTATAGAAAAAGTTGAGGAAAGATTAGGAAAAAAAATACCGCATAAAGATTATCTTGATTTTATTGAGTGTTACGAAGGTATTCAATATTTAGACAAAATTCGAAAAAAGTTAGACAAAAGAGAGATAATAGAATTTAAAAAATTTTCTATTAAATCTAAACTAACTTCATTTCCGGATGATTCTGTTTTCCCGAAGAAAGATAGATCTATTTATAAATCATTGTATGATCTTATAGCTAAAATAAATGGTACTGTTGAAAATCTTTCTTTTGCAGTACGAGAATCCTTAAAAAAGAAAAGACCTCAGATGTTAACGTTATTATGGACTTTCGGACTATACGGAAAACTAAATAAAAAAGGCGATGATTTTTTAACTATAAACAGTCTGGATTATGCAAATGAAAAAAATCAGAGTATGTACTATAAGTTAATAGATTACTTTGACATATTAAAAAACTATAGTTTAAATTTCAAAATTATACCATTAATCGAAGAAGGATGGGTAACTCCTACCGGCGGGCTTAGAGTAAAAATTGGTAGAAAAGAGGCCCCAATATGGGTTATGACATTATCCTTTGATTCAAATGTTGGCGGAAAGGACGGTCTTGTTGCTCTAGGTAAATATTCAAAAAAACTTTTATCAAAATACGGCAAAGAAGCATTCAAATATTTTTCTAAAGCCGATATGGGAGTTTTGTTTTGATCATAAAACTTATCATTGTACTTGACATACTAATTAATTAGTAAAAACACAAAAAAAATTTGCGCATGTAGAACATGTAGTTATTATAGAATTACAAAAATTACCTACATGTCTTATATTTTCTACATGTAAAAAAAAGGGGTTCGTTGGGTTGGGAGTTTTTTAAACAACAAAAATAATCCTATGAATCTGCGTTAATCTGCGACTATGAGAAAAAGTCAACCCCCTTTATTTATTTTTCACCAAAA
>CAYQMH010000019.1:0-34433 GCA_964418485.1 uncultured bacterium
AGAATATTACCACCCCCTGAAGAATCAAGACTTTTTCTCATTATAAACGTTCTTTATATTAAATGTTTTTTCGTGTGTTTTTTAAACGCAAAATCAGATGGGGTTGTGGGGTTTCGTGTATTTTGTGTGTTTCGTGGTTAAAAATTCTTAGGAGGGGGGGTGGGGGTTACTCTTGACAAATAATTTTGAGGTTTTATATTCATAAAATATGGGAGAAAAAAAATATAAAAGAATTGTTGTAAAAGTTGGTAGCTCTACAATAACTCATTCTGTTGGCAAACTTAACCTTACCATGATAGACAATATTGTTAGGCAATTGGTCGACCTTAAGAATAGGGGTAAGGAGGTAATTCTTGTAACTTCGGGTGCAATAGGTGCCGGTATGGGAGAGTTAGGGTGTGAGAAGAAGCCCAGATTGATACCGAAACAACAGGCAATGGCAGCAATAGGTCAGGGGCTTTTAATTGGGGTCTATAATAGACTTTTGAGAGAATATGGTGAAAAAGGAGCGCAAGTGTTGCTGACTTCTAAGGACCTTGAAGATAGGGATAGGTATTTGAACGCTTTTAATACGTTAATGACGCTTCTTGAGTATGGAGTTATTCCCATTGTTAATGAGAATGATACTGTGGCAACAAATGAGATTAAATTTGGTGATAATGATACTCTTTCTGCCAGGGTGGCGAGTCTTGCCGAAGCTGATGTATTGATAAATTTAAGTGATGTTGAAGGGCTTTATAAAGGGGATCCTGCGAAGGCGACCGAATCGTTGGAAATTATTCGGAAGGTCGAAGAGATTACTCCGGAGATTGAGAGTTTAGCCGGAAGCAATAAGGGAAGTGAGGTTAGTACCGGAGGGATGACCACCAAGATCGAAGCGGCGAAAGCAGCTGTCGATTCCGGTATAATAATGATTATTGGTCCAGGCTACAGGAAGAACGTTATTATAGATCTTGTAAGTATGCTCGAAAAAAATGAGGAATATAACCTGGGTACAACGTTTTTACCTTCGGGAGGAAGTCTTTCTAAGAGAAAGCAATGGTTGTCTTTTAATGTTCCTGTTTGCGGCAGTCTTAAAGTAGATGATGGAGCAGAAGAAGCTCTTGTTAACAAGGGTAAGAGTTTATTACCTGGAGGTATTAAAGAGGTGATCGGGGTTTTTTCTACAGGAGGTTTGGTCAGGATACTTAATCGGGATGGAAAAGAAATAGGAAAAGGTCTCGTGGATTACTCGAGTGCCGAGATAGAGAGAATCAAGGGGCATCATTCCAGTGAGATTTTTTCTATTCTGGGCTATATAAATCAGGAAGAGATAATTCACAGAAGGAATATGATTATAGGAGGTTAGCAGATGGATGTAAAGGAAGAAGTTATTGCTCAAGGGAAGAAAGCGAAAGAAGCTTCGAGGATATTGGCTAATACCTCTACAGATGTTAAAAACAGGGCATTACTTAACATAGCCCGGAAACTTGAAGAATCATCAGAAGAGATAATTAAAGTTAACGATAAAGATATGAACGCCGGTAGAGTTGCAGGTCTTGCAAAATCACTTTTAAACAGATTGGAATTGAACGAGAAGAGAATTAATAGTATGGCAAAAGGTCTCCGTGAGGTCGCAGGATTAGAAGACCCTGTTGGTGAAGTTTTAGGAATAAAAAAGAGACCTAACGGACTTGAAGTAGGTAAAATTAGAGTTCCTCTTGGCGTCATAGGCATTATTTATGAGGCGAGACCTAATGTAACAGTTGATGTTGCCGGGCTCTGTCTTAAAGCCGGAAACGCAGTACTTCTCAGAGGAGGTTCGGAGGCGTTTAAATCTAATCAGATTTTAACAAGCATAATTCAGGATGCGATTGTTGAAGAAGGGTTACCTCGTGAGTCGGTTCAATTAATTCAGACAACCGACCGTAGCGCCGTTAGTGTCATGTTTAAGATGAATGATTATCTTGATGTTTTGATTCCGAGAGGCGGAGCAGGACTTATCAAGCGAGTTGTACAGGAATCGAGCGTTCCCGTTATTGAAACCGGTGTGGGTAATTGCCATGTGTATGTCGATGCTTCGGCGGATATCGATATGGCTCTTAGAATCGTTTATAATGCAAAAACCGATTATCCTGCCGTTTGTAATGCTGCCGAAACTCTTCTTATACATAAAGATATAGCTGAAAAATTTCTCCCCGTTATCTCTAAAAAATTCTTCGAGAACAACGTTGAGCTTCGAGGTTGCTCCAAGTCGAGGAAAATAGTCCCCGATATTAAAGAAGCTACTGAAGACGACTGGCATGAAGAATATCTCGATTATATCATGGCGGTTAAGATAGTCGATGATATAGATGATGCTATAAATCATATTTATAAATACGGTTCCAAGCATTCCGAGTCTATTGTAACAAGTAGTTACAGTGACGCGAATAAATTCTTAAAAGAAGTCGATGCAGCTGCTGTTTATGTTAATGCTTCGACCCGCTTTACTGATGGAGGAGAATTCGGCATGGGAGCCGAAATAGGAATAAGCACTCAGAAATTGCATGCAAGAGGTCCAATGGGTTTAAAAGAACTGACCTCCACCAAATTCATAATCAGAGGTAACGGACAGATAAGGGAAACGTAATTTTAGTTAGAAGTGAGCAGTAAGCAGCGAGCAGTTTAAACAAACAAGAAAATAGTTTTTTACTCTGTGTTCTCTGTGTGTTTTTTTCCTCTGTGTCCTCTGGGGTAAACAATTAAGGTTGGGGGGTTGCAGAAAAAAACAAGAGATGTAATTTATTGTGGCTAATTATAATTAAAGAAGGATGTGTAAAAATGGCTTCTAAAAATAAAAATGATGAATACAGTATAAAACAGGATTATGAATTTTTCTCGCACGGGCTGGAGGGTGTAGCTGCTTTTGAGACGTCTATAAGTTATATTGACGGTAAAGACGGGATTCTGATTTACCGCGGTATACCTATAGAAGAATTGGCTGAGAAATCTACTTACGAAGAGACCGCTTATTTCTTGATATATGCCAACCTTCCAACGCAAGCTGAATTAAAAAAGTTTTCAAATGATCTTGAGGCTCATATCTCTTTGAACACTGAGGATATAAAGTGGTTGAAGGATTTTCCCGTTGCGGCACACCCTATGGATGTTCTTAACACATGTGTTTCTCTTATGAGTTTACCCGAAGGTGGCGACTATGAAGTGGGGTGGAAAAGGGAAAGCGATTTAAAAGCCGGAATTCAAATTATGGGTAAGATGCCTTCCTATATTGCCGCGTTTGACCGGATAAAAAAAGGAAAGCAACCAATTCCACCGGATAATAAACTTTCCTACGCGGCTAATTTCCTGTGGATGCTTAATGGGGAAAAACCAAAAGAAAAAGAGGCAAGAATCCTGGATCTTTGCTTAATACTACATGCCGAACATGGTGTTTGTGCTTCGACTTTCGGGACTTTAGTTACTTCCTCGACTTTAGCCGATGTCTACTCTTCTATTGTTGCCGGTATAGGTACCTTGAAAGGGTATCTTCACGGTGGCGCTAACGAGCAGGTTATAAGGATGCTGGAAAGTATAGGTGGGCCGGAAAATGTGGAGAAATACATTAATGCAATGAAGAAGAAAGATAGAATAATGGGATTTGGGCATAGAGTTTATAAAACCCTTGATCCAAGAGCTCGTATTCTAAAAAAATATGCCAGGGATTTAACCAGTAAAAGAGATGAGATTTTGTTCAAAACTGCTCTGAAGTTTGAAGATGTGATGGAAAAGAAATTTGGACCGAAGGGTATATATCCAAATGTAGATTTTTACTCGGGTTTTGTATATAAAGCGCTTGGTATTCCTACCGATATGTTTACTTCCATTTTCGCAATGGCTCGAGCTGCAGGCTGGATAGCGCATATTCTTGAGTATAGAGAATCTAACCGGCTCTTCCGTCCTCGTGGTATCTATAATGGACCGGTTAATGCAAAATATACACCGATAGAGGAGAGATAGAAGATTTGGGAAAAACAATATCCGAGAAAATCATCTCTGAGCACGTAGGAAGAGACGTAAAGTGCGGTGAGTTTGTGGTTGCAAAGGTAGATGTTGTTATGGCTCAGGATGGAACTGGCCCTCTTTCCGTACAGGAATTAAAGAAAATGAATATGGAAAGAGTATTTGATAAAGATAACTCGGTATTATTTATCGACCATGCTTCTCCGAGTGCCAGAAAAGAATTATCGAACTCTCAAAAATTATTGAGGGAATTTTCTAAAAAGACAGGAGCTTTCCTTTCCGATGTAGGAGAAGGCGTTTGCCACCAGAGACTCGTAGAGGATTGGGTAAATCCGGGAAATTTAGTTGTGGGAGCCGATTCCCATACCTGTACTTCGGGTGCACTTGGGGCTTTCTCGACCGGTATGGGTTCCACAGATATAGCTCTTGCTTTTGCTTTAGGGAAAGTATGGCTCAAAGTTCCTGAAACACATAAATTTGTAATAAATGGAGTTTTGCCTTCGGGTGTTTATTCTAAGGATATAATTCTTCACATAATAGGAAAGATCGGTGCCGACGGGGCAACTTATAAAGCTATGGAGTTTGAAGGAGATACGATAGACAATCTTTCTATGTCTTCCCGATTTACGATAACAAACATGGCTGTTGAAGCGGGAGGAAAAACAGGACTTATTTCTACTGATGAGACTACAAGGAGTTATCTTGAAGAAAGAGGTCGAGGTGATAAATTCAGGGAAATAAAATCCGATTCCGATGCGAATTTCGAAAAAGTGCTCGAGATAGAAGCAGCCAAGCTCGAACCTTTAATTGCTTTCCCTCATACGGTCGATAACGTTAGAGGTATTTCGGAGATAGAAGATGTAAAAATAGATCAGGTTTTTATCGGTACCTGTACTAATGGTAGACTTGAAGATTTGAAAGTGGCGGCATCGATTCTTAAAGGTAGGAAAAGACATCCTGATACAAGATTAATTGTTATTCCGGCGTCGAGGGAAGTCTTTTTAGAGGCGTTACGAGAAGGGCTGATTGAGACTTTCTTACAAGCAGGTGCGTCTGTCGAGTCTCCTGGTTGTGGTCCCTGTGTAGGAATACATAAAGGGGTCCTGGCGGACGGGGAAAGAGTTCTTTCAACGCAGAATCGTAATTTTGTGGGAAGAATGGGAAATCCTGAAGGGTTTATTTATCTTGGTTCTCCGGCAACTGCGGCAGCTAGCGCTATAGAAGGCAGGATTGCGGATCCAAGGGGGTATTTAAAGTGAATTCTCCTATTTACGGAAAAGCCTGGAAGTTTGGCGATGATATTTCTACAGACCATATAACTCCGGGAAGATATTTTCATCTTCGGAGTGATCTCGAGGAACTCGCAAGACACGTACTGGAAGATGCCGACCCTTCTTTTGCTTCAAAAGTGAAAGCGGGTGATATTATTGTTGCGGGCAGGAATTTTGGACTGGGTTCTTCAAGAGAACATGCTCCCAGGGTGATTAAGCTTGCCGGGGTTTCTTGTGTTATCGCAAAGTCTTTCGCGAGAATATTTTACCGGAATTCATTTAATATAGGGTTACCTTTGCTGGAAACCAACACAGATGAAATTAATGAGGGAGACGATCTGAAGATCGACCTCGAGAAGGGAGAAATCGAAGACGAATTTAACGGAAAGGTTTTAACGTTTTTGCCTCTTTCTCCTTTTATGAGAAAGCTGATTGAAGATGGCGGTATAGAAGAACATATTAAGAAATATGGTGATTTCAGGGTAGAGTAATTAGAGGAAAGATAAAGGTGGTTCAGTTTAATAAACTTGTTTTGCCTGAGCGTGGAAAGAAAATAGAAATCAAAGAAGGAAAAGTGAAAGCTTCTAATAATCCTATAATACCTTTTATTGTGGGAGATGGCATTGGACCTGATATAATGAATGCTTCTATGGTTGTCTGGAATGAGGCAGTTAAATTAGCATATAACGCAAAGAGAGAGATTGAATGGTTTGAAATATTCGCGGGCGAAAAAGCGGTAGAGAAATATGGAGAGCCATTACCGGAAGATACCTTGAAAGCTATTAGACACTTTAAGATAGCCATAAAAGGACCTCTGACAACTCCTGTGGCGGGAGGGTACAGAAGTTTAAATGTATCTCTCAGGCAATTGTTGAGCCTTTATGCGTGCGTAAGACCTGTGAAATACTATAAAGGTGTCCCATCTCCTTTGAAAAATCCGGAAAAAATGAATGTGGTTATTTTCAGAGAAAATACTGAAGATGTGTATTCCGGAATTGAATGGGAAGAAGGCACGAAAGAAGCTAAAAAAGTTATTGATTTTCTTAATAAAGAAATGAGGACAAAACTTGAATACGACGCGGGAATAGGAATTAAACCCATAAGTGTATCGAAAACGAAGAGATTAGTTAGAAAAGCGATTCAATATGCAATAGATAACAATAAAAGGAGTGTTACAATTGTCCACAAGGGCAATATCATGAAGTTTACCGAGGGTGCTTTTAAAAAGTGGGGTTACGAGCTGGCAACCGAAGAATTCAGAGGGAAGGTTATTACCGAGGATGAACTTTATGATCAGGTTAAAGCTGAAGATGGCGTAACTCCTACGACAAAAAAGGGAGTATTCAAGTCGCTCCGCGGTGGAAGACCGGCCGGAGATCCCGGAGATAGGATAGTTATAAAAGATAGAATTGCAGATCAAATGTTTATGCAGCTTCTTACCCGTCCGGACGAATATGAAGTTATAGCTCTGCCGAATTTGAACGGGGATTACCTTTCTGATGCCGCAGCCGGGCAGATCGGCGGATTGGGTGTCGCTCCCGGAGCTAATATAGGGGATAATGTAGCCCTTTTCGAACCCACTCATGGCTCTGCTCCCAAATATAGAGGTCTCGACAAGGTTAATCCTTCTTCGCTCGTTCTTTCCGGAGTAATGATGTTAAAGTATATTGGCTGGGCTGAAGCGGCAGATTTAATAGAAAAAGGTTTAGAGCAGGCTTTTCTTGATAGAAAAGTTACTTACGATCTTGCAAGACAGATGGAGGGAGTAATTCCTATAAAAACTTCAGAGTTCGGCGAGGCAATTGTCGAACGAATGAAATAAGGAGGAATTTTGCTGTTTTTAATATTATTTTCGTACATTAATCTTTCAATTGCAACTTCTGAGAGGTCCAGGGCGCTTTATTCGAATCCCGCAGGTTTATCCATCCATTCCTATCCTGAAATTTCAATTAGAAGTGAAGATTACTGGGTTTCGATGAATATACCTTTTCTTGGATTCGCCGGTGGGGTCCGCTTCATGAGCGATTCGATGGAGTTTATGACTGGGATAAGCCCCTTATATTATAAAGATAAGTTTTCTCTCGGCTATATGTATTCTTCCTGGGATGATAAGTATACTCTGGGTGCTATGTTACGTCCTCACAAATGGGCTTCTTTAGGTTTTACAACTATTTTTCCCAGTAGAGAGGGGTATGATTTTACCTTTGGAATTTCGATTATACCGGGTTGGGATAGATTGGTTTTGACTTCGGATTTTTTTATTGATAGAGGTCCAAATGAAACCAGATACTTAGTTCAAAGCCTAACCGGAGCATTGGAAATTGTAGAGGGCGTCAAGTTGAATATCGGATTTCTGCCGGAAGACAATGATTTTAGAGACGGAAAAATCTATGGTGGCTTGGAATTTTCGCTTGGCAATCTGCTTTTCGGCGGTTATCAAAGATTTAGAGAAGGCGCTGGTGGAGAAGGTGCCGCTAGTGAGGGTATAGTTACGGCTTCTGTTGTGCCTTATCCAAGCCTATTTAAAGGGAGGGACCGTTCGGTAGTGGTTGAGATTGAAGGAGATTATCCGGAGGTTCCGGATATCCAGGGTTTTTTTGGGAGAGAGCATTCCTTTTATAATTTTTTGAATCTTCTGGATTATATAAAAGGAGAAAAAAGAATAGATAGTGTAGTTGTTTATATAAAAAGTAACTCTTTGGGACTGGCTCAGGCCGAGGAGGTTAGAAAACAACTTTTGGAAATCTCGGATAAAAAATTTCTTGTAGCGCATTCCGACTACCTTGGTTTTAGGGATTTATACCTGGCTTCTGCTGCAGATGTTATATCCCTTTCTCCTCCGGGTATGATTTATTTCCCGGGACTTTATCTTTCTAAAATTTACGTAAAAGGGACTTTGGAGAAATTGGGTATAGAAGCTGAAGTTGGAAATATCGGTAGATATAAGAGTGCCGTGGAAATGTTTACAAGAGAAGAGATGAGTCAGTATGATAGAGAGCAGATAAAAAAATTCCTTGACGACCTCGTAGAAGTGGTTATCGGAGAGATTTCAGATTCGAGAGGTATAGAAGAGAGCAAAATAAAAAATCTTGTTGATTCTCTGGGATGTTTTACTCCGGAAGAAGCACTAAAAGAAGGATTAATAGACACTGTAGCTTATTTCGACGAGATTAAAACTCTTGCCGGTATCAAGGGTGAGGGTAAAGTGTGGAGAGGAAAGAGTGTTCCCAGGGAATTTTTATTAAACGATCCGCCAAAAATAGCAGTTTTAGCCCTTGAAGGTACCATAATTGTAGGTAAAAGTTCTAGTTCTCCTCTGGATATTCCTCTTTTCGGTGGTTCTACCATAGGTTCGGAATCGGTGAAAAAGGAACTCGAAAGGTTAAGGAAGGATAAAGCTGTAAAAGCTGTAGTTTTAAGGATAAACTCCGGCGGAGGAAGCAGTGTTGCCTCTGATTTGATATATAGAGAGATTTTAAAGTTAAAAGAAGAAAAACCTGTGGTGATATCTATGGGAAATATGGCTGCATCGGGAGGGTATTATATAGCAGCTCCTGCTGATAAGATTTTGGTCGATAGGACAACACTTACCGGTTCTATCGGAGTTTGGGGTACGAAATTCGTTACGGAAGGTTTGTATAGTAAACTCGGAATTACCCATGATATCGTAAAATGGGGAGAACATGCTGATGCTTTTAGCTCACAGCGTCCTTTCACTCATTATGAGAGAAAAATATTTGAGAAAATGCTGAAGAATATCTATGATCAATTTCTGGAAGCGGTTGCTATCCCCAGAGAATTAACAGTTGAAGAAGTGGATTCGTTGGGAATGGGCAGAATATGGAGTGGTCTCACTGCAAAAGAAATTTCTCTTACAGATGAATATGGAGGACTTCTTGATGCAATAAAAGTTGCCGGAGAAGAGGCTGGTATCGAGAATTATAAAGTCGTTCTTTTGCCTAAACCATTAAAGTTTCTTGAAAGATTAATGGGGGTGGAGGGGAATGCTTATCTGCCCGTATTAAAATTGATTCAGGAACCTTACCTTTATTTTGAACCGGCAAAACTTGATTTAGGTAGGTAAGTTTATAAAATTAATCTCACACAGAGACACGGAGAACGCAGAGAAAAAAGTATTTGTTGTTTAAAGCCATCCAATAACACCAAAGAAGTTGTTAAACCACGAAACATTAAATACACTAAACCCTTCCGTAACTTTTGAATTAGTGTTTAAAGAATAAACAGGGAAACTAAAAATATTTGTGATATTTGTGCAATTTGTTGTTTCTTTGTGTCTTGGTGTCTTTGTGGCAAAAAATCAAAAAATAAAGTTTACACCTTTACTTTTTTTGTTTTTTCTATAACTTTCTAATGTAATATTCTTTTTATAGGACGGTAAAGAAAATATAAAGCATTATGGATGATAGTAAGAAAACAAAAGAGCAATTAATAGAAGAGTTAAAAAAGTTACGTAAAAAAAATAACGGACTTGAAGAACTTCAAAGAAAAAGCAAAGAAAGAGAGAAAGAGTTATTGCGCGACCGTGCACTTTTCCAAAGTTTTATGGATCATGTACCGGTTTCAGTGTATTTCAAGGATAAAGAAGGACGTTTTCTTCGAGTAAGTGAATACTTTTTAAAGCAGAGGGGTGCTCCTCCATTTAATTCTGTAGAGAAATTAATAGGGAAGACCGATTTCGACCTTTTTTCGAAAGAGCATGCTAAATCATCTTGTGCGGATGAGTTACAGGTAATGAAAACAGGGAAACTTATTATAGACAGGGAAGAAACGGAGATTGTAGACGGTGAAGAAGTCTACTTGTTGACCTCTAAAGCTCCTTTGCCCGACGATAGGGGGCGTACTATAGGAATTATTGGTACAACTCGAGATATAACCGAGCAAAAGAGACTGGAAAGAGCATTGCTTTATCACAAGTTACTACTTGAAAGTTTACTTAACACTGTACCTGATCATATTTATTTTAAGGACAGAGAGAGCCGTTTTGTCCGGGCGAGTAAGTCGGTAGCCGAACAGTTTGGAGTTAAGAGCGTAGATAATTTGGTCGGCAAAACAGATTTTGATTATTTTACAAAGGAACACGCGGAACAAGCTTACCGTGATGAGCAGGAAATAATAAAGACCGGCGAACCGTTGTTGAACAAGATTGAAAAGGAAACTCACCCTGACGGAAGAGTGACCTGGGTTTCGACAACCAAGGTTCCACGGTATGACGAGAAAGGAAATATCATTGGTATTTTGGGTATTTCGAGAGATATTACTGAAAGGAAAGAATTAGAAGAAAAGCTAAAAGAAAGATTAGAAAAGCTAGGAGAGGAGGTCGTTTTCAAAAGTAACTTGCTTACTTTGCTCCTCAGTAATATACCTGATTTAATTTACTTCAAAGATAAAAAATCCCGTTTTGTTGAACTAAGCAAATCCAAGGCAAATCAAGTTGGCCTTTCAAGAGAAGAAGTTCTCGGAAAAACCGATTTCGATTATTTTACAAAGGAACACGCAGAGCAAGCTTACCGTGATGAGCAGGGAATAATTAAAACGGGTAAATCGATTGAGTCAGAAATCGAGAAGGAAACTCATCCCGACGGGAGAATAACCTGGGTTTCAACAACCAAGATGCCATGGTATGATGAGGATGGAAATATAATTGGGACTTTTGGTATTTCAAGAGATGTTACCGAGAGGAAAAAGAAAGAAGAGGAACTTATTGAAACCCGAAAAATTGCGGAAAAGGCGTCTTATGCTAAAACAACTTTTTTAGCTATAATGAGTCATGAGATTCGTACACCCCTCAATGCGATAATCGGGATGTGTGAAATTTTGGAAGAGACAGTTCTCTCTAAAGAACAGCATAACTATCTTAAGGTTTTAAGGGAAGCAGGAGAGAATCTTCTTTCTATAATTAACGATGTCCTTGACATTTCCAAGATTGAATGTGGTGATGTGAGCATTGAAGAAAGCGAATTTTTCCTTGATGAGCTTGTTGAGAAAGTCTGCGATATTCTTGCTATTAGAGCTCATAAGAAAGGTGTTGAACTTGTTAGTCATATTTCCCCTAATGTTCCAGTAAGACTTACAGGAGACTCTTACCGTATGCGCCAGATATTGGTGAATTTGATTGGAAATTCAATTAAATTTACTGACAAGGGAGAGGTTGTTTTGAATGTTAAGCTTGCAGAAGAAGAGGGTATTAAATGTGGAACTAAGAGTAAACATGGAGTTTGTTTGTTATTTACTGTGATAGATACAGGGATAGGAATACCCAAAGATAAGCGGGAGGCAATTTTTGATACTTTTAGGCAGGCTGATTCTTCAACTACCCGTAGGTTTGGGGGTACCGGTTTAGGATTAAGTATCTCGAAGCGGCTTGTTGAATTGATGGGAGGGAAAATGTGGGTTGAAAGCGAAGAGGGAAAAGGAAGCGAATTTTTCTTTACCGTCCAGTTTGGAATGCGAAGGGCAAAGAAAACTCGTACTTTCATCGAACCGGATGAAGTGGATGTAAGGGGCATTTCAGTTCTTATTGTGGATGATAATGCTACAAACAGATTAATCTTAAGAGAAATTCTTACGGTATGGGATGCGGATGTAGTGGAAGCTTCGGGAGGAGAAGAGGCGATTTCTATTATAAAATCTGCCAGGAAAAAAGGTAAAAGTTTCCGGCTTGTTTTGCTGGATCGTCGGATGCCTTATGTGGACGGTTTTAAAGTAGCTGAGGCTATAAGAGAAGATGAAAAAAGTGATGAGACTACGACTGTAATGATGCTCACTTCAGATTACAGGGTTTCGGATTTGACCAGTATCGATAAATTAGGTGTAAGTTGTTACCTTGTTAAGCCGATTAAGAGAGATGAGTTGAAAAATGCAATTCTGACCACGCTTGGCTTATGGAAGGCTAAGAAAAAGGAAAAGAAAGAAGAAATAGAAAAAATTAAAGTGAGTGATCTACCGCCTATGAAAGTTTTGCTTGTGGAGGATACAGATGATAACCGTTTACTAATGAGGGCTTTTTTTAAAGATTCTTATGTTGAACTCGACGAAGCCGAGAATGGTAAGGTTGCTTTTGATAAATTTAAGAGAAATGTATATGATTTGGTTTTGATGGATATGCAGATGCCTGTTATGGACGGTTATACGGCAACCAGGAAAATACGTACATGGGAGAAGAGAATGGGAGCGGAAGAAACTCCGGTTATTGCGCTTACTGCTTATGCATTAAGAGGGGATGCAGAGAAATGTTTGGATGCAGGATGTAATACTCATGTTGCGAAACCCGTTAAGATGGAAACGTTGGTTAAAGTTCTGAAGGAATTTGCAGATAAGTTAGGTTTGTAATTGAGGAGGTTTCATGGATAATAAAGAAAAAATTTTTGTGAAAGTGGATCCGGAAATAGCGGATTTAATTCCCGGTTTCTTGAATAACAGAAAAGAAGACGTAAATAATCTGGAATCGTACCTTGAACAGGGAGATTACGAACAAATAGAACGTTTGGGACACAGTATGAAAGGTTCCGGCGCCGGTTACGGTTTTGATGGTATTAGTGAAATAGGCAAGTCTATTGAGATAGCGGGAAAGGAAAAAGATATTGAAGGCATTAAAGAAGGAATAGTAAATTTGAAGGATTATCTGGATAGAGTCGAAATAGTAAACGAATAGCTTATTTAAAATTAATCCAATGAGTAAGAAATACGAGTTGATTCTTTTTGATCAGGATGGAACTTTATTTGATTACAAAAGAGCGGAGGAATACGCTTTAAAGAAGAGTATGGAACACTTCGGAATCGAGCGTACGGGCGATTCCTATTTAGAAAAATACAGAAAAATAAACAGAAAAGTATGGTCGGAGTTTGAAAGAGGAGAAACAAATCTGGACGAATTAAAATTGAGAAGATTCAAGATTTTTTTTGATGCTCTCGGCATAGATCAAAATACAGAAACTTTTAGCGATATGTATCTGTATTATATTTCTAAATCTTCTTTTGTTACAGAGGGTGCAGAGGAGGTTGTTTCCTCTTTATATGGAAAGTGTAAACTTGCATTGGCTACGAATGGAATTTACTCCGCGCAATATGAAAGATTAAAGAGTTCACCTCTGAGAGACTATTTCGATATTTTTGTGGTTTCGGAAAAAATTGGGTTTGCCAAGCCCGATCCCAATTTTTTCTCTTACGTTTTCCAAAAGGCTCGGCACAGCGATAAAAGTACAGCTTTAATCATCGGGGATTCTCTTTCTTCCGATATAAAGGGAGGACTGGATTTTGGTATTGATACCTGCTGGTTTAATCCCGGAAAGGTTATAAACGAAGAAGAAATAGTTCCGACTTACGAAATTGAAAAGCTTGTTCAGCTTCAGGATATTCTAGACCCATCCCCCAATTTTTAACCACAGAGAACACAGAGAAAAAGAAAACGCAGAGCACACAGAGGTTTTTTGTTAATACCCAACCCCCGACCCAAAATTAATCTCACACAAAGACACTAAGAACACAAAGTTCTTATTTTTTTTGTTTTATTTTTGACTCATGACTCTCGACACGAGACTCGGTTAGCCATTCAACTAATCCGAAAAATATTTAAGTCTTAACATTAGTTTAGTAATCAATTAATAATTCGTTAACAAGAAAATTTATACCTTTCTTCAAAGCTTATAACCTAAAAGGAGGTTTTTTATGAGAAGGTTTTGGTACTTGGTTTGTTTGAAGCTTTTAACCGTTGCGCCTGCAAGTTTGATTGGTGGAGAAACGAAAGTCTCTATGGTTTTATGGAACAGGTATACTGCTGAGGTGAGTGGTGGTGAGATAAACGAAAGTGCATTTTCTCTGGAGAGAGGTTACTTTAGAGTTGAGCCTATGTTCAACGATAAAATAAAGGGGCGATTTAATATTGATTTGTTCTCTGATGATGCTGCTCTCGATGGAGCAGGTCTAAAGTTGAAATATGCATATCTGGATTTCAGCGAAGTTCTGCCGATTCCTGAGAGTAAAATTAGTGTTGGTTTAATTAAACACTATTTTGGTACCGTTTACGATTGGGAGTACATATCCATAGAGAAAGCGTTAGAAGACAAGGAAGGAGTTGCATCTTCTACAGATTATGGTTTTGCTTTGTACGGCTATATACCTAATGGTTACGGCGAATATGCAATTTCAGTTTTGAACGGCGAAGGATATAAAAAGATCGGTGATGATTTGGACAAAGAACCTGAAATCGCGGCTAACTTGAGAGTTATTCTTATCCCCGGAATAACTATCGGAGGTTCAGTGTTATATGAGAATGATGGTAACGACCGTTTCGCATACGCGGGTGTAGGACATTTTTCAAAAGGTCCTTTTGAGCTTTGGTGCGAATATCTCGTTTCTGACATGAGTGATGTTACAAGTAATGGTTTTATGGTTATGCCGATTATTAAGCTTAAAGGAATGACAGGTATCGATGTTGACCTCCGGGGAAGATTTGATATGTGGGACGGAAATGCCGATGTGGATGATGACGGCTATATGACTATTACAGCAGGAATAAACTGGAATATTGTTAGAAACGAAAAAGGTGCCCCTACGGTGTTTTTACAATTAGAGGGAGAAAGAACGATATACCAGGACAATGCTTTGAGCGATATTGATAAATTGATGGCTCAGATTCAGTGGAAATTCAGCAACGTTTTCTAACATGTGTACAGCTTAACATTATCTTAACAAATGCTTAATAAATGGTTAATGGTTAAAAACAAATTTAAAAATATAAATGGAGGTTATAAATGAAAAAGTTCAAGATGTTCCTTTTATTGTTTGTGCTTATGAGTGCAGTGTTTACGGGCAGTAATTCTCTTTATGCCGCGTCTAAAAGCATAACTATAACTGGCTCGACAACCGTTTTACCGATCGCGCAGATGGCTGCTGAGGCTTTTATGGATATCCATGAGGACATTTCCGTTTCAGTCAGAGGAGGAGGTTCCGGTGTTGGTATAGCAGCGCTTATCGACGGAAGAGCTGATATCGCGGATGCTTCAAGACCTATAAAAACAAAAGAGATTATGCTTGCCAGAGAAAAAGGTGTAGATCCTTACGCGAATGTGGTGGCAAGAGATGGTCTCGCTATTGTTGTTCACCCGGATGTTCCTGTGGATTCTATTTCTATCGAAGACTTAAAGAAGATTTTTACAGGTGAGATCGAAAACTGGAAAGATCTTGGGGGACCCGACAAAGCTATTGTTACGATATCGAGGGATTACTCATCGGGTACTTTTGAGGTTTTCAAGGAGCTGGTTCTTGAGGGAGCTAAAGTTTCTGATGGAGCGTTGATGCTTGCTTCAAACAAGGCTGTTGCTACCACGGTATCGATAACTCCTTATTCGATTGGGTATATAGGTCTCGGTTATCTTTCGGACGAGGTGAAAGCATTAAAGGTTGATGGAGTGGTAGCTAGTGAGGAAACTGTTCGGAAAGGAGAATATAAGCTGGCGCGTCCGCTTTTTATGTATACCAATGGGGAACCCAGCGGTATCATAAAAACCTTTATGGATTTCGTCTTTTCTCCGCAGGGACAGGGAATAGCAATGGAAGTGGGATTCGTTCCTGTTAAGTGAACTTTGTTGTGAAATTTAAATAAATCTTTTAGTGGTGCCGGAGTTTAGAAATAGAGGTGGGATTATTTTAATCCCACCTCCGAAAATTATAAAAAATGATTAAAGAAAAACTTTTCAAATACTTAACCCAGGCAGCGGCTTTATGCTCGGTTGTTTTTCTTTTTGGAATAATATTCAGTATATTTAAAGAGGGCTATGCTATATTTGCCGAGGTAGGTTTTTTTAAATTCTTATTCGGCAAATCTTGGCATCCCACACATTATCCTCCTGAATTCGGAATTTTACCTTTAATTATAAGTTCACTAGTGGTGACAAGTGGAGCTTTAATAGTTTCGGTCCCTCTTGGTGTCGGTTCTGCAATTTATATTTCCGAGCTTGCGCATCCAAAGGCAAAAGAATTTTTAAAGCCTTTGGTAGAACTTCTTGCCGGTGTACCATCTGTAATTTACGGTTTATTCGGAATGGCATTCTTAGGCCCTTTCGTCAGCAGGGTTTTTGGGTTACCAATTGGATTAAATGCTTTTACTGCTTCAATAATTCTTGGGGTAATGGTTGTACCCATAATTTCGAGTATATCTGAGGATGCAATAAATTCGATACCAAGACAACTAAGAGAAGCGTCATTTGCTCTTGGGGCTAACAAGTGGGAGACGATAATAAAGGTAGTTCTACCCGCTGCAAAGTCAGGAGTGATTTCCTCGGTAGTTTTAGGTTTCGGCAGAGCTATAGGTGAAACCATGGTTGTATTAATGGTTGCAGGAGGAGCTACCGCTATACCTCGTTCAATATTTAAACCTGTTCGACCTATGACTTCTGCGATAGCAGCTGAAATGGGCGAAACAACCATGGGAAGCTCACATTTTCATGCTTTATTTGGAATAGCAATAGTCCTTTTTATCGTGACTTTCGTTTTAAACTTGATAACAGAATGGGTAATGAGAACTAAAGGTAGAAATGGGACTTAGGAAATTAAAAGAAATTTTAGGTATAAATGCATTGAGATTGGCAATATTAATCAGTGTAATATTTTTGTTCTTGTTTATTATTCTTATTTTCGTAAAAGGGGGAAAGTTAATTTCTTTTACCTTCCTAACCCAACCTCCAAAAGCGGGAATGACGAAAGGCGGAATATTTCCGGCTATAATCGGTACCCTATATCTGACTATTCTATCGTTATTGTTCGCTTTCCCTATCGGTGTACTGTCCGCCATTTATCTCGTAGAATACGCAAAAGAAAATCTTCTGGTGACTATTATAAGGACTGCTATAGGCACCTTAGCCGGTGTCCCGTCCATAATTTTTGGGCTTTTCGGACTGGCAATTTTTGTTGTAACTTTTGGCTTCGGCGTTTCTATACTTTCAGGTTCTCTAACTTTAGGAATAATGGTTTTACCTCTAATTATTAAAGCCTCAGAAGAAGCGATAAAAGCTGTCCCCGACAGTTTCAGAGAAGCTTCATACGCACTTGGAGCAACAAGAAGACAAACTATACTTAAGGTGGTTGTTCCAACAGCAATACCCAGCATATTGACAGGGGCAATAATGAGTATAGGAAGGGCAGCAGGAGAAACCGCTCCTATCTTATTTACTGCTGCCACTTTCTACACAAGAAGATTGCCAAAATCCATTTTTGACGAGGTAATGGTGCTTCCTTATCATATATATGCCCTTATGACCGAAGGAACCAGTCCTGAATATCAGGTTCCTATCGCTTACGGCACTGCCGTAGTACTTTTAGGTCTAGTTCTTGTAATCAGTTCAGTTTCAATTATTATTAGATATAGAATGAGGAGAAGTAAGAAATGGTAAAAAACAGGCTTAAAATCGAAAAATTAAATCTCTGGTTTGGTGAGAAACAAATCTTAAATGATATTTCTTTTTCTATACCTGACAAAAAAATAACGGCGATTATTGGACCTTCCGGCTGTGGCAAAACCACCCTCCTTAGATGTTTTAACAGAATGAATGATATGGCGGATGACGTTAAAATCGAAGGTAAAATTATCTTGGATGGTTATAATATATATGAAGAAAAAACAGATTTATCTTCTCTTAGAATGAAAATCGGTATGGTCTTCCAGCGGCCCAACCCTTTTCCAAAGTCTATTTTCGAAAACGTGGCTTTTGGCTTGCGTATTAAGGGGTTTAAAGATAAAATTGAATTGATGGATATAGTTGAGAAAAGTTTGAAAGACTCCTGGTTGTGGAACGAGGTAAAAGACAGGCTTAATTCTTCTGCGATGGAACTTTCAGGTGGACAACAGCAGAGGTTGTGTATTGCCCGCGCGCTTGCTACAAATCCTGAAGTTATACTCTTCGATGAACCTACTTCTGCACTTGATCCACAATCTACGGCTAAAATAGAGGAATTGATATCGGAACTTAAAAATTCGGTAACTGTCTTGCAGGTAACACACAATATCGGACAGGCTGCTCGGATTTCCGATTACACAGCTTTTTTATATCTTGGGGAATTAGTCGAATTCGGTATTTCGGAAAAATTGTTCACAGTCCCTCAGGATAAAAGAACCGAAGAATACCTTGGAGGAAAATTCGGTTAAGAAGGGGGAAATATGCTTGATGAAAGAATAAAATTGTTAAAAAAAGAAATTGTTAACTATGCTTCTCTCGTTGAATCTATGATCGAAGAAAGTATAGAAGGTTTGTCGAGAAGAGAAAATGCTCTTTTGGAGTTCGTTATGAAAGAGAAAGAAGACAAGGCAAATAAGCTTGAAATGCAGATAGAGGAGCATTGTGTTGAAATTATAGCTCAGTTCGAGCCAAGAGCTAAAAATCTAAGGTTGATTTTGATGATTCTAAAGATGAATAATGATCTGGAACGAATGGGTGATCATGCGGTTAATATTGCTGACAGTGCTTCTTTTCTAATTAAACAACCGAAGGAAGAATCTATCGAGGAAATTCTATCTCTCGCGAGTGAAACCGGAAAGATGTTAAAGGATAGCATCGATTCTTTTATTGACGGTGATACAAAAAAAGCGAAGAAAGTTTGCCAACAGGATGATGTGGTGGATGACTTAAGAGACAAAATAATTAAGGTATCAGTCATCAGTATGTGTTCTGAACCTGATTACCCTCATTCGGTAGATCAAAAAGTACATATAATAAGCATAGCTAAAAATCTGGAAAGAATAGCGGATCTTTCAACGAATATTTGCGAAGATACTATATACATGGTTAAGGGTAAGGATATAAAACACGGGAAATAGTGGAAGAAAGTATTCAAAAAAACTTTATAAATATAGTTTAGTACCTTTACTTTTATTTGGGTTTTTTGTAAAATAGTAATTAAAAAATTTTTAGTTAAAATTGGATTTGTTTTTCTATGGAGGATATATGAGTAAATTGATTGCTGTTGTTGATGATGAAGCGGATATTGTTGAACTTGTTTCAGTTAATTTAAAAAAAGCCGGATTCAGAGTTGAAGGTTTTTATAACGCAACAGATCTTTTGAGTTTTATAAAGAAGAAAACGCCTAACCTTATTATTTTTGACTTAATGCTTCCGGATGCTGATGGATTCGAGGTCTGCAAATCCTTGAAAAATCAGGATAAATATTCCGGTATTCCCATAATAATGCTTACCGCAAAAGGCGAAGAAGTGGATAAAATTCTTGGTCTTGAGATAGGAGCCGATGATTACGTGACAAAGCCCTTTTCTACCAGAGAATTGGTTGCCAGAGTTAAGGCAGTCCTGCGGAGAGCAAAAGAAGAGAAAAAACAAGAAGTCTTGAAAATTGGAGAAGAAATCGAAGTTTTCCCTCAGGAATATAAAGTAACTGTCTCGGGAAAAGAAATAGAATTAACTTCGACCGAGTTCAGGATTCTTTTGCTCCTTGTAAAGAGAAAAGGATGGGTTTTTTCGAGGGACCAAATTCTGGATTATCTCTACGAGGGAGATAGAATAGTTTTCGACCGCACGGTAGATGTACATATAGCTCACTTAAGAGAAAAACTAAAAGGCCATGGAGAGTATATTAAAAGTATCAGAGGAATAGGTTATAAAATCGAAGAATGAAAAAAAATATTTTTGTGAGAATATTTTTAAGTCATTTATTACTTGCGGTTGGTATTTCTTTGTTGCTTGTTGCTCTTTCCTTTAGACTTGTAAAGAATCATTATATAGAAACCCTTACTATGGATTTGGAAAAGATTGCTCTTGCTCTGGATAAGACATTGGAACCTTATTTTGCCTCAGGAGATTTTTCTTCTCTTGATACCCTTGTTAAAAATATGGGTAAAAAAATGGAAGTTCGGATTACTGTGGTAGATTCAAAAGGTGTTGTTTTAGCGGATTCTGAAGAAGACCCTGGAAAAATGGAAAATCACGGAATGAGACCGGAGATATTGCCGGCTTTTTACGGCAAGACCGGTTCTTCCTTGCGGTTTAGTGAGACGATTGGGCAGGAAATGCTATACGTGGCAGTTCCGCTAAAAGATAACACCGGTAATTTAATAGGAGCGCTCAGAGTCAGTCTTTTCTTAACACAGATTCAAGAGCTTCTAAGTTACATACTCCGGAATATCATAATTATTGCTGTGATTCTGTCTATTTTTTCTCTTTTGGCGGCTTTCTTTTATTCTAAATCACTGGCAAGGCCTATAAGCAGACTTGCTGTCGCGGCTGATGAGGTGGCCGGGGGTAATTTCAATATAGAGGTTTTAACTGAAGGTAGCGGAGAAATAAGCAGGCTTACTAAAAATTTTAACAGCATGGTTGTACGCATAAGGGAATTAATTTCCGGATTATCCGAACAGAAAGACTCTCTAAACGTTATCGTTTCTTCCATAAAAGAAGCACTTATTGTTGTCAACAAGGAAGAAAAAATAGCTATTATGAATGATAGTTTTAGAGAAATTTTTAAGAGCGGAACAATAAAAGGCGAAAATTACTGGGAAGTCGTGCGAGAACCCCATTTTGAAGAAATAATAGAAGAAGTAAGAAAAAACAAAAAAGATTTAACGAAAGAAATACAAATTCATGATAGGAATTTCGTATGCAGTGCTGCTTTCCTGGAAAAGCATAATGAAATTGTTGTCACCCTTCATGAAATAACAGAGATAAAGAAAACGGAGAAAATCAAAAAAGATTTTATCTCAAATGTTTCACATGAACTCAGAACCCCTTTGACAGCTATAAAAGGTTTTATTGAGACGCTTCTGGGGACTGCAAAAGGTGAGGATAAAAAATATTTGCAAATAATCGAACGCCAAACCAACAGACTTATAAATATAGTAAAAGATTTACTTAAACTCTCGGAACTTGAAGATATACAGGAAGGAAAAAGAGAAATCGGTTTCTCAAAGGTATATCTAAAAGAATTAATAGGCAATGTTTTTAATATTTATGAAAAAGAAATAAAAAGTAAAGGTTTAAAATCGAGTTTGGAAATTGCTAAGAATGTTTCCAAAATCAAAGCCGACCCCTTTAAACTTGAACAACTTTTTATAAATCTGATCGAGAATGCGATTAAGTACACAGAAAAAGGCGAAATAAATATAGTTGTGAAAAAAGATAAAAAATCGGTTTTAGTAGAAGTTTCCGACACGGGAATTGGTATAGCCCGCAAACATTTATCAAGAATCTTTGAGCGATTCTATGTTGTTGATAAATCCCGTTCGAGAGAACTCGGAGGAACGGGATTGGGTCTCTCGATTGTAAAGCACATTGTTCAATTGCATGAGGGAGAGATTAGCGTCGAGAGTACACTCGGAAAAGGGACAAAGTTCATAATCGTATTACCAGTTGGTTAACCACAGATTATATAAGATTAAAAAAGATTTTTTCCTTATATTACCCAACTCCACCTTCAAATAATTAGCCACTGATTGACACGGATACACACTGATTTTTTTTCTGGTATGCTAAAAGGCTTACTTCCTTACGTTAACATTAATTTTTTAACCGTTTTCAATATTTCTTCCGGAGAATTTACGATAAAATCGGGATTTGATTTAGTAAGTTCATCTTCTGTTCCATAGCCGTAAGTGACAGCAATGCTTCTGACATTGTTTTTTGTTGAGCCTACTATATCATGTTCTCTATCTCCTACCATTAAAGTCTTTTCAGCCGAAATCTTCTCGTTTTTTAGCGTGAGAGCTATCAATTCTCCCTTATCTATCAATTTACCAGAAAGAAAACTACCATATACTTCTTTAAAAAAACTTAAAAGATTAAAATGAGTTATAATTTCATTCGCATATACATATGGTTTGGATGTAACGACAAAAAGTTTCATACCCTTCTCATTTAGTTTTTCCAAAACTTTCGGAATACCTGAATATACTTCGTTTTCAAATATTCCCCTTTCTTTAAAATATTCCCTGTAAAAGTATAGCGCTGTTTCTGCGGTATCATCATCAGATTCCAGGATTTTTTTAAAGCTTTCCTTAAGAGGCGGACCTATACACCATAGTAATTCCTCGGTTGCCGGAACAGGTTTCCCCAGTTTATTCAAAGCATACTTTATAGACCTTGTAATTCCGTTTTTTGGGTCGGTTAAAGTACCATCAAGGTCAAATAATATATTCTCTAGCGCCATTTTTTAATGAGAGATTTTTTTTGAGTTTTGTTTCATCAAGAACATTATATTTGATCCGGTTTATAATTCAATAACTAAAATCATTCTTTTGTATTTAAATAATTTTCCCGGATTTTGATTTTGTAGTTAAGTTTTGTTAATATAATAAAACATATTTATTCTTTGTGTCTTTGTGTGCTTTGTGTGATAATATTTTTTGGTTGTGGGGTTAGGTTTTAAACAATTTGTGCTATTTGTGTGATTTGTTGTTTCTTTTTTTCTGGGGGTGGGTGGTTTTGAAAATCAAAGTAAAATTCTTTGTTGCTTTTCTGTGTTCTCCGTGTCTCTGTGTGAGATCACAATTCCACAATTTCGCATTCGAGTGTTTCGAGGTCGATTACCCCGAAAGTCGCTTTTCCCGAGAGATAACCGCATAGTTCCCCCGGATTTACTGTAAGAGGGTCTTTTTTGACATAATATTCATGAGTGTGTCCGTGGAGAACTATATCGTAAATTCCGCTTTTTCGGAATGCTTCCAATTGGTAAGGTTCGTGCATAACTGCTATCTTTCTTCCCTCGATAGTAATAGCTTTGGGGGCTCTGTCGATTACAAAACCGCTCTCATTTGCCTTTTTCTGCAGAAATAGTCTGTCTCCGTCGTTATTGCCGAAGATGGCGTATACTTTTTCTATTTCAATAAGTGGTAATGAGAAAGGAGAACAATAATCTCCGAGGTGTATAAGGTTTTTTATTTTTCTTTCTTTTAAAATATTTATAGCCTTTTTTATATTTTCAAGATGGTCATGTGTGTCAGACATTATTCCTATTTTCATAATTCCCTCCATTCGGATTAAAGATAATTGAATTGAAAAAAAATTCAAGGAGGTTTGTTTGTGGAATCAGAGGGATTACCGTCTGAGAAAGACGTGGTCAATTTCCCCAGCGGGTGTCGTTCAGGTATACCTTTTTAAAAAACCGCAGTCAGTTTCCCCGGCGAGGAAATTACCACTCGGCTCTCGGGTTCGCTCCTCTTGAAATGGGAACATTTCAAGAGTCCTTGCCCGCTCACCCTCCGAGACGCTTTCTTGGACAGCACTTCTTGCTCATTTTGTCAATAAAAGCTATGCCCGTTCGGTCTCCGAGACATTTTTCTTGAGTAGTACCCCTTCACTTTTTGGTATTAAATGTTTTACTACTGCTCAGTTTGTGTCTTTGAGCGGGAGGCGGAGGCTGTGCCAAAACCCTCTTTTTCGCAATTTGCAGAAAACTAAGTTCTTGTTTTTCAAAGGCTTATTTTTTAGAAATCCGTTAAATTTGGACTTTTGGCACAGCCTCGGCGGAAAGCGGTTAGCGGATAGCGTTGGGCTGGGTCAAATAGTAAGTGGGGTTGGGTATATTAGCTTGACAAATGCAAAGGTTTTTATAGAATTAAAGTTATGGAACAATTACTGGTAGTTCACGGAGGGGTTGGTAAAAGTATGAGAGACACTCAGCTTAGAGCGAAAGCTTTAGGAGAAGCTCTTGAAGCTGGTTTTGTCGTTTTAAAAGAGGGTGGGGATGCGGCTCTGGCAGTAGTTAAAGCTATTATGGTTATGGAAGATTCTTCTGTTTTTAACGCGGGTATGGGTTCTGTTCCCAATCTTTCCGGGGAGGTTGAAATGGACGCTTCTGTGGTTGATTCTAAGGGAAAATTTGGGGCGGTGGCTATAATAAAGAATGTTAAAAATCCTATTAGAGTGGCTTATGAGGTTGCAGATAAAACAGAGCATTTGATAATTGCCGGAGAAGGCGCTACTCTTTTTGCTAAAAATAGAGGTTTTAAGAACTATAATCCCCTAACTGACGAAATGAGATCTTTGTTTGAGAAAAATAAAAATTGTAATTCCGAGGAAGTGGAAGAATTGCAAAGATTATATTCAAGTGAAACCGTTGGAGCGATTGCTATCGATGCTTTTGGAGATATGGCTGCTGCTCTTTCTACAGGTGGCAGTATTTTTCATATTCCCGGTAGGGTAAGTGATGTTCCGATACTGGGTGGAGGTATTTATGCTTCCGAAAGAGGTGCTGTAACGATTACAGGTCGAGGCGAAGTAATTGTTAGAGAAATGATTGCAAAAAGGGTCGATGATTATTTAAGTGAGCATAGTGCTGAGGAGGCTGCAAAAGACATAATTCAGGAGTACGAGATAGATTTTGGAATGATAGTGGTAGACCAGGATTCTAAGGTCGGAATAGCATATAATACCGAGTGTATGAGCTGGGGTATTAAAACTCAGGATTATAAAGAAGTACAACCGGAATGATTTTTCTTTTTTTTTCTTTATTTGTTTATGATACAGAATATCAGGCATTTATCAGTAGATCTTTATACACCAGTGACTTGAACTTTTTGGTAGGAAACAAAGGTAAGTGGTTATTTTCGGAGGTCGAAGGGGGTATTGGTCTTGATTATACTTCTTCCGGGTTTGATTTCGGGTTTTCCGATTTGTATTTAAGAGCTGGGGTAGATAGATATGTTAGAATGTTTGATGTGAGTCTTTTTCCCATTTTACACCGTCCCGGTAGATGTAAAGAAGGAGAAGTTCGAAATTTCTCTATTGAACAACCCGGGTTTGGATTTGGGATGGGGTTGGGAATGGAGTTGTTCTGGTTTTTAATTAATATGGATATAGAGTATTTAGAACATTTCTCTGACCCTGTTACTGAACATTTTTTGTTTGGTTCGAAAATTGAATTTAATCCCGATACTTTGACCTTTGGCCTGGATTTTTCATTGGAAAGATTTACAATGGTCGGGCAAAGTCCTGTTGCTTCTATTTATATAAAGCCGAAAATTGTTCTTTCGCGATGGAGTAATTTTGCTTTGAATTTTGGTTTTGCTTTTCGCGTTTCAGGCAGGACGAGAAGTACAAGGGCGAATGCCGGATTGACTGAAGTAGGAGTTAATACCGGGTACTACGGTTTTCCTTCATGGAAACTCTGCTTTGGGGTTTCTTATCCTGATTTGCATAGAAAAGCCAGTGACCTTTTATCCCTTAGAATTATTTTGGTTGATGAGAATGGTAATCCCGCTTCAGGACTTTTATCTCTTGCCGACTCAGGTAGTTTTCAGGTAGATGATGGAGCAATCGAGTTTGATTTACACGAAGGGATATATCCTTTGTCGGTTTTTGCGGAGGATTGTTTTCCTTCTGATACGGTGATTGTGCTTAAGGCGGAAACAGACCTGCTTCTACAGTTGCGTAGAAAGCCGAATTATAATATCGTCGAAGGTAAAGTTCTTGATGTAGAAACTCAGAAACCGCTTGGGGCTAAGATTTTAATTGAAAATTCTACTGGCTCGGAAATACATAGCGATCCGGAAACCGGAGTTTATAGAATATTTCTTCCACCAGGTGATTATGTGATCAGGGTTACTTCAGTAGGGTATTATACTAGTACATCTCTGGTTGAGGTTAAAGCTGGTAAGATTAAAAAATTGAATTTTGAATTATTTCCGGTTAAAAAGGAAAAGAAATGAAATTTGGAGGTCGCTTTAAGAAAACTGAATACAAACCAAGATCTCCTATTTATTTAATAATTCTATTGGTTTTGGTAATAATTGTTATGTTATTTTTAAGGTTTTATAGAGTAGAATAAGCTTTTTCGCCGCGTCGGTTGTGGAATTTATTCAGAGTAGAAAAGAGAAGACTCATTAAGGTGCAGCGAGGGCTAACCATTCATAAGGAACGCAGTCAATTTTCCCACCGAGAAAATTGCCGCTCGCTCTCGGCCTCGCTCCTCTTGAAATATAAATGTTTCAAGAGACCGTAGCCGCTCGACTTCCGAGACGTCCTTCTAAATGATTAACCCTCGCTTTGGACGCACTGGTCTACCTGTAAAAATTTTGGGGTGGGGGAAATTTTTTCACTTGCCATAATACTATTCATTGTTATAATAAAATGCTTAAAACATAACTTAAAATTAAAGGTGGTTTTAAAAAATGAATTTTAAAAGAAGAGAAATATTTGGTTTTGCGGTTGTTTTTATAGTTTTAATAAGTGTGTACTTATATACGATTGCTCCTACGGTTTCCCTTTGGGATTGCGGAGAATTTATAGCCTGTTCCCATATATTAGGAGTGCCGCATCCTCCGGGTACGCCTTTTTTTATTCTGCTGGGTAGGATCTTTGACATTCTTTTTCCCTTTAATGAGGTAGCAAAGAGGGTAAATTTTCTTTCTGCATTGTCCGGGGCTTTAGCGGGAGCTGTTTTATATTTAATAATTTTAAAAGTTTTGAGCAGGTTTGAAGATAATAAAGATAAAAAGTATTTGTTGGGCACCCATCTTATTGCCGCATTTTCTTCTATCGGCGCCGGGTTCTGTTTTAGCGTTTGGGATTCATCGGTGGAAGCTGAAGTATACGCTTTATCTTTATTAATAATGATTTTTGCTTTGTGGTTAACTTTACACTGGAGTGAACATAGGCAGGATAAAGGGGGTAGCAATTATTTGCTTTTATTTGTATACTCATTATTTTTATCGATTGGTGTACATTTGCTTCCTTTATTAATTGTTCCCGGAATTATAGTTTTTTTGATTTTAGTAGATTGGAAAGTGCTGAAGGACCCTCGGTTTCTGGGGGTAGCATTGCTTTTGGCGTTTATAGGCGTTTCCACATATTTTTTTCTGATGATAAGGGCGCATGCAAATCCCTACATTAATGAAGCTGATCCAACCACATTTTCTAAATTATGGGATGTGTTTACAAGAAAACAGTATGGCGCAGAAATAGATTTGTTACCCAGGCATACTTCGTGGGAGACCAATCTTGGTGTGATACCGGCATTTATCGAACAGCTTAAGGTATTTTTTAAATATTTCTCATGGCAGTTTTTCCCTTATCCCAGAACCGATACCGGTGTTTTGCTTCGTTTTGTATCGTTGGTTGGTACCTATATTTACGTTTTAATTGGTTTATGGGGGATGTGGGTACATTTTAAGAAGGATAAGGAATCTTTCTGGTTGTTTTTCATACTTTATATACTTCTGACTTTGGGATTGGTTTTTTATCTCAATCATGAATTTTCTCCTTCTGACCCCAATCCCGCTCATCAACCGCGTGAACCGAGAGAAAGAGACTATTTCTGGGGTGCTGGTTTTTTCCTATTTATGTTTTATGTATCAATTGGTCTATACTGGGTATGGAATCAGTTAAGGCTAAAGATGCCCCGTTATGCTTTAGGGGCCTTAGTCCTTTCGGGTATTATAGGTTTTATTCCGTTAGTTAGTAATATCAATTCACACGCAAACAGGAGAGGAAATTGGATTGCTCATGATTACGCTCGTGCTCTGTTGGTTAGCCCTGACGAATATTCGATTCTCTTTACATATGGGGACAATGATACCTTCCCAGTCTGGTTTCTGCAGGGAGTAAAGGATTTTAGAAAATTTGATCCTGTTAAAAAGAAAGGGGTTAGGTTGGCCAATTTTTCCCTTATGAATACAAATTGGTATGTTAAACAACTTGGATGGTCCTATATACCTATCGATTTAACTTCACCTTTTAAGGGGACAATATTTGCTGCGGAATACAGTCGGAAGAAAAGATCGGGAAGAATAAATGTTAGTTTCGAAGATTGGATGATAGACGCTATCCCCCCCGCTATGAGAGTTTCCGATGGTAGAATAGTCGAGTTAAAAGATATGGTTGTGAAGTCTATAATTCTATCGTCGATTGGTAAAGAAACAACTTTTGATGATTTGACTATGAAATTGGATTTATTTGTTGAAAAGTATATAAACGATGAGTTTAATCCCTCGATCAATATTTATTTTTCGTTTCCCGTACCCTCAGAGTATCGTAATGCGTTTGGTGCTCATTTGTTACGGGAAGGCCTGGCATATAAACTTGTAAAAGATAAAGTTAATCTTAAGAGTAATAGAGAAAAAATGTGGGACTTGTTTAATAATAAGTTCTCATATAGCTATTACGATAATTTCTGGATGTGTATAGGTAGCGAAGCTCAAGTTAGTTCTTTAATAAATATTTCCTTTTCGTTGTTTTCTTTTAGCGACGAGGTTTTTCGTGATATTTATCCTTTTCTTGGTAAGGAAGCAATTTCAGAACCTCTGCGGGATACACTTAAAATGCTTGAATCGCTTCTTAATAAAGTTATAATATACACTGAAGAGGAAAACGTTTTTCTTAACATAGCCCCTAATTTAATAGGAAATCAAAGGTTAATTTATCAGAAATTGAATAATTATGACGCGGGACTTAAATTCGTAAATACTTTTCTTCGGATGAAAGATGCTCCAAGGCTTCATCTGCTCCGGGGAGAATTGCTGACAATTAAGGCAAAAGATACCGAGAATTCCGAAGAAGCAAAAAATATATTGTCTATGGCAGAAGAAGATTTTAAAAAATTACCTTCTTCAAAAAGATGGAGACCATTTGTTTATAAAGGTCTTATCGAAGTATATGTACCTTCCGGAGAAGAAGAGAAACTTGAAAGTATGATAGATGAATTGGTAATGGATCAAAGAATGTTTACTCAGATTTTCATGCTTTTAGAAAGAGATGATATAGAATGCGCAATTGAGCTTATAAAGAGGATAAAGAAAAGATTCCCCGCCGATAAACATCTTGATGAAGTTTTGGATAGTTTGGAAGTGAGAAGATAATTTAACCACAGAGGGCACAGAGAAAAAACAAAAACACAGAGATCACAGAGATTTTTTTGTTGTTTAAAACCCAGATCACAACATAAAAAAAACTAGTATCTTACACAAAGTTACAAAGAAAAAACATTTATTTAACGTGGTGGGGAGTGGTAATTCAAATCCTGAAAATCTGCGTTAATCTGCGTGCTATTTTTATTCCTTATAATAATTCTTCCCAACGTGACCGACGAATGCTGCGACGGGAACTTTATTTTCTTCCAAATAATCTTTTAGTAATTCTACAAATTTTTCCATCTTTTTTCTGTTCCTTAAATATTCGTAGCTCTCGGGGAATTTTTCTTTTAAAATTTTCCTGAAATTTTCTCCTCCAAGATGGGTATTCAAAACTTCAATCAGATAATAATTTACTATTCCTTCGGTTTTTCCTAAGACTTCTCTTACTTCTGTAAGCTTTGGAATGACGGGGCTGATAAAACAGAAGGTTTTTATCCCTTCTTTATTTAATTCTTTAAGCGCTTTAATTCTTTTATCGCTTGATGGCGCATTGGGTTCGAGTATTTTTCTAACTTTTTCCGGGAAATAATTTACAGTCAGCCCAACGCTTAAGTTCTTAAATTTTTTTAGGATGTCTATATCTCTTAAAACTAAATCAGACTTGGTGAGAATCGAAAGGTTAGTATTTTTTTCCATATTTTCGAGGATCCTTTTGGTGAGCTTACGTTCTTTTTCTATAGGTTGATATGGGTCTGAAACTGAACTCATCGATACTTCTCCGTCAACTTTTTCTTTTGCGAGCTCCGGTGCGTTTATCTTTACCTCGATCCAGGTTCCCCACTGTCCGTACTCTTTCCATCTGCTCATGTAATGTGCATAGCAGTAAGAACATCTGTGTCCACACCCTACGTACTGGTTGATCGTATATTCCGTGGAGGGAAGTTTTGTTCTTGTGTATATAGATTTTGCCTCTCTCTCGATAATTTTCATGGTTAAAATATAGAGTGTTTCTTCTTTTACTCAAGTGTCATATCGCAGCAAAGCTGCTAAAATGTAAAAATAAAATATCAAAATGCAAAAATACAAATCAAAGTTCAAATATTTATAAAAAAAGAAATTACGAGTGCTATTAGTAATGCAAATCCTTTTTTAATTTTTGTGGTTTGGGGAGGGGATAATTTTACATTTTTATATGTAATTTTGCTTTTTGATTTTTAATATTTGATTTCCAAAGAAAACAAAACATATTGCTATTCGATACGTAAAAAGTATGATATTTTATAGTATTGAGTGAAGTATTCTTTTACTAAGAGGTTTGGATTCTAGAGTATATATACCGTATTTTTTGTTTCTCTTCTGTCTTTTCCTGTTCGGCGGTCTTTTCCGGTTCTGCGTTCAGGAGCAGTATAATCGGGGTCAGAATTTTTTCTTCGGTCTTTTCCTGATCTTCTTTCTTTCCTTCTTCTTCTATCGATTCCCGTATATTCGGGAGAGAAGATCATTTTTTTGTCTTCCGGTAATCTTTTTTCTTCCATCTATTCTGTTGCCTCCTGTTAAAATTAAGCGAATTAAGTTTTATTTGTTAGAGAATATTAAGTAATATTCTGGAAAGTCAATACCCCAATAAAGGTTTTTAATAATGGTTAAGAGTGTACGTAATATAGTTATATTTTTCCTTTTTACTCTCTTGTATATTCAGAGTTGCAAGAAAGAGGTTAATAATATTTCTCTAAAGTAACTCTTATTTTTTATATTCTTTAAAACGGACGGTTTCTTCTATCTTTTCCTGTTCGGCGGTCTTTCCCGCTTCTGCGTTCAGGTTCCCTATAGTGCGGGTCATTGAAAATTCTTCGGTCTTTTCCGCTTCGGCGATCTTTACCGCATCTTCTATCCATTCCCGTATATGCGCGAGAGTAGATCATTCTTTTGTTTTTTCGTGATCTTTTTTTCCCCATGTATTCTGTTGCCTCCTGTTAAAATTAAGGAAATAAAAATCTATTTGTTAAAGAATATTAAATAATATTCCGGAAAGTCAACCCCCGAATAAATAATGTAAAAATCAAATATCAAAATGTAAAACTACAGATTAAAATTCAAGAATGAGGACAAAAACAAAAAAGAGAAACAACAAATCACACAAATAGCACGAATAGAAACAAAAAATTATATTTTTTATAAAAAAAATTACTGTTGTTAATTCATTTGTGAATTTTGTTGTTAAAGACGGGATGTGAAGGATTTTGGATAAGAGGTTGACAAACTTCCCCCTTTTTTTATATTATTTGAATTATGAAAACATTTAGTTTAAGGTGTTTAATGATGATTGAGAATATACGTAATGCGATTGTATTTTTTCTCTTTACGCTCTTATTTATTCAGGGTTGTAAGAATGAAGAAAAAATTGAAGGACCTTCTATACGGTTTGAAAGCGATACTTGTAACATTGGAGAAGTAGGAAGAGGAGAAAGTGTATCCAATATCTTGTTTTCGTTCTTCAATCCAGGTTCTGATACTTTGGTGCTTGAAAGTGTTCGTTCTTCCTGCTCATCGTGTACAATAATTGACGAGTATGACGAAAGAGTTGCACCCGGTGGAAGTGGGAAAATTAGTGCAACATACAAAGCAAAAGGTGGTCCGCGGCATATAAGTGTTCAGATCTTTGTTAGGACCAATATTTCCGATGACCATAAAATTATTCTTACTGTAACGGGAAATAGAGTCGAGACAGTTGCCAAGATACAGGTAATTCCACGGGCTATAAGGCTTGGAGAGATAGATAGTAGAAACACTTCCCTTAACGGTAGGGTTAGATTAAAAAGTTCTTTTGACAAGCCGCTTCTCATTACCGATATAGTTCCTCCGAATGAGAAAACGAAAATTAAGGTTGATACGTTAGAAGAGGGTAAGAATTACATAATTAATATTGCGGTTCGTCCTCCCTTTAAAAAAGGTGATCATGGGGAAGAGGTGATTTTAAAAACCAGTCTCAAGGAGAGACCGGTAATTATTGTTCCTTATGTTTATTCTTTCAATCCGCCGAAAGGATTTAAAGAAATAATAAAAGATAAGTTCTCGAAGATTTCTTTAATTTGTTCTTTCTTTGGCAAAAAAGTCGATGTGGAAAGGAGGCTCCGGGAGCTTAAAAGATCGGAAGAAATGGCGGCAAAAATCGAGGAGCCTTTGCGTAGTGGTAAAGGAGGAACTGAATATATTGCAATGCGGGATGAATTTTATGGATTGATGCATGAGAGAGCAAACATGGCAATGAAGTTTTTAACAGAGTTTGCTCCTGCAGATTTAAATAAAAATGATTTAATAAGCCTTTTAGAAATCGCGAAAGTTGCAGAAGATGAGCAGCAGCTTTTTAATATTTCTAAGATACTTTTCGAAAAATTCCCTGAATATAAGAGTGATCTCAATTTGATGAAAAACTTTTTTATGAATTCATGTCTCTTTGAGCCCGGAGAGGTTGTTAAATATGTTAATATGGACATGTTTACAACTATGGACCAATTGTGGATGTATTATATGCTTGCTTTAGGTTTCTCAGAGTGGGGAAGTGCTGAAGAAGCGATGAATTATACTGAAAAAGCTGAAAATGTTCTCCGGATGATTAGTTCAGATAAATCAAAAATGGATTCTATCCCTGTACTGCAAATTGCTACCGTAAGAGCCCTTGTCTTAAAGAAAGTTGGAAATAACGAGGGAGCTTATAAAGTTGTTGAATATGCGAGAGAAAAACTTTCCGACAATAATGATGCGGTACAGCAGCTCGGTTCTATTGAAAGAAGATTAAATGTTTTAGATAAAAAAGCTCCGCCTTTAGGGACTCAATATTGGAGTGGTACAGAAAAACCTCTTAAACTTTTAGATTTAAAAGGTAAAGTGATTCTGATAGTGTTTTCTGACTGGGACTCTGAAGAGTGCAATATCGATTTACCCTATCTATTCAGATTGCAGAGAGAGGTTAATAACGATGATTTCATTATCATCGGGGCATTTAAGTATATCAATAATAAATCCGAACTTAGTGGACTAGATATTTCTACCTGGCAAGAATACGAACAGATGATAGATGATTATCGTAAGGCAAGAGGAATCAATTGGCCTATAAGTGTGAGTAAAGTGAGTTTTTATGATTACGGAGTTATCCATACACCTGACTATATATTAATTGATAAGAAAGGTATAGTGAAAGATGGGTATTTCATACGCAATTATTCTTATCTAAAGAACAAGATACTCAGGTTATTAGCAGAATCCTAAAGACACTCATATTTTAACCACAGAGTACACAGAGAGAAAAAAGAACACACAGAGAACACAGAGATTTTTGATTGTTTGAAACCCCCACAACCCCAAAACTTATATCTCACACAAAGAACACAAAGACTCAGAGGAACAACAAAGAATTATAACTTGTTGTTAAAAGAAACACCCACACCCTCCCAAAACAAGTATTAACAACAAATTGCACAAATTACACAAATGAATTAACGATAGTTGTTTTTTATGAAAAATAGATTTTTTTTGTTCTTATTCGTGCTATTTGTGTGATTCGTTGTTTCTCTTTTTTTGTTTTGATTTATAATTTTGCATTTTTATTTGTCATTTTGATTTTTGATATTTAATATTTAATTTAATTATAACATATTGAGCGGGTCTATTTCTAAGGAAATTTTTACCCCGGGAGTTCTTTTATTATAGAGTTCCCTTAAGGTATTTTGAAGGGTAGAACTTTGTTTTGACTTTAACAGCATATGAAACCGAAAATATTTTTCAATTTTCCCGATGGGGCAGACAACTGGTCCCAGAATAGTTATTTTTTTTGCTTCTGTCATATTCTCAATTGTTTTTCTTAGTTTAACGGAAATCTCTTCCGCTTTTTTCATTTCTTTGGATTTAACAATAATTCTTGCAAGCCTAGTAAAAGGTGGATAATTGGCGGATTCTCTGAATTTTATTTCTTCGGAGTAGAAATCCCTGTAGTTATGAGCAGATGCGCTTTTTATTGCGTAATGTTTTGGGTTTGAGCTCTGGATTAAAACTTTTCCCTCCTCGCCTCTCCCCGCTCTGCCCGCAACCTGGGAGAGAAGTTGAAAGGTTCTCTCTGTCGCTCTAAAATCAGGGAAGTTTAGTGCGGTATCCGCTGAAACAACGCCTACAAACCCTATATCCGGGAGATCGAGTCCTTTTGTTACCATTTGAGTTCCAAGAAGTATTTGGATCTCTCCTTTTTTTAATTTTCCGTATATTTCTTCATGAGCGTGTCTGCCGGAAATACTGTCTTTATCCATTCTTCCTATATTATATCCGGAAAATTTATTTTCTATTTCTTCTTCGATTCTTTGTGTCCCCCATCCGAGGTAAAATATTTCTTT
>CAYQMH010000020.1:0-32634 GCA_964418485.1 uncultured bacterium
ATTGGACTTTTTGTTCCTAAAAGTCCCGCCTTTGACTAATACAAAGTCAGGCTTTGCTGCCGGTGTACTCAATTCAGACCCCTTCGTTCGGTACAACATAATTCCTATGATAACCAAAATTAGAACTATAATTGCAATGTAAAGCCATATCCTTTTCCGCATAATAATAACTCCTTTTTCTTCTATAATTAATCAAAATTTTGTAAAAGTAAAGGATGGTATTTTTATGTTACTAAGAAGATGCAAAAATTAAAATATGATGACGGCGCTTGCATTGTGACATATTTTTCCAAGCGTTATTTTGAACTCTTTCTCTGACAGGCTTTGCACTCGCCGCTACCGGTATTAAGTTCGGGTAACCAGGAAACCTTTTCTTCCGATACTTCAATTTCACCATCGCTTTTCGGGTAAGATAGCCGACAACGAAGGAGCCAGCCGACACTGTCGCTTTCAGCCAGATATTCAATTCCGTTATCTGTAAATACCGGCTTGAAGAGACGGTCATACGCAGGTCCGGCTTTACCGTCCACAACAACGAACCATTTACCATCATTATTTGCTGTAAACGTAAAGTGTTTGCTGTCAGGACTGAATTGGGATCCCTGATGTCCAATCCCGTCATACTCTTCAGCCCCTGCGTTACCGTCCAGAGCGATAAACCATTTGTTGCCTTCCCTTGCTCCATAAAGAAAGCGTTTGCCGTCCGGGCTGAATATAGGAGTACCCATCACTATGCCATCGTACTCCGGTCCTTCCTTATCGTTTTTTACTACGAACCATTTCTCCCCTATATTTGCCACATACGCGAAGCTTTTGCCATCGGGGGAAAGAACAATGCTACCTCCCATTCCACCGATACGGTCGTATTTATTCCCTTCCTTACCATCCACAACCACAACCATTTTTTGGTCTTTACCAGCCATATATGCAAGGCGGTTGCCATTGGGTCCGAATAAGAAAACGTCGGAGAAAATTTCTCTATTAGTGATCGTTTCATATCCGGGTCCTTCTTTGCCGTCTAGTACCATAAGGCGCTTATTGTCTTTCGTGACGAGGTACGCAATATGCTTGCTGTCTGAACTGAAAATGGGGTTATTCACCCCCGCATATTTTTTGCCTTCCTTTCCGTCCAGCACGACGCATTGCAGGTTACTGCTGTCTGTCGCTACATAAGCAAGATGTTTGCTTTCTGGGCTGAATACCGGTTCGCCAGTGAAGTTATAATATTGACCTGCTTTGCCATCCAGTACAACGGACTGCTTGTCCCCTTTTCCTGCCGTATAAACAAAGTGCTTGTTATCGGGGCTGAAAGCTAAATGGCCGACGAAATCATGTCCGGCTTCCGGCATAGCCTTACCGTCTAACACGACAAACCACTTGTTGCCTCGTAGCGCACCAAAAGCGAAGCGTTTGCTGTCAGGACTGAAAGCAATGCAGCTACTACAGATGTCGTCGAAACCCGGAACTGCCTTGCCATCTACAACCATAAACCATTTCGAACCGACTTCTGCCGTGAATGCTACCCTCTTATTATCGGGGCTGAACAGGATGAAACCTATCGTGTCGTATTCGGTCGAGTCAACTTTACCATCTATTGCTACTACTACTTTACCGTTCTCCTTTAGCTGTGCCCATGCTACATGCAGTTCATCCTTACTGCGTCCTACTACCTGTGGACTAGAGAGTTTAATCCTTTTTTGTCCTGCGAAAGGCTTTGCTTTTTCTGCTGTTGGCCTCATTCGATACAAAATAATTCCTACGATAACCACAATCAGAACTATAATTGTAGTATAAAGCCAGATTCTTTTCCGCATAATAATAACTCCTTTTTCTTCTATACTTCTATATTAATCAAAATTTCCTAAAAGTAAAGAGCTGCCCGGATAACTTTCCGGGCAACTCTTTTTCTCCTAGCACCTTCTCTAAACAGCTAGCACTTAGCTGTCACTACTATACAAGGCTATCTAACTAAAAACTTACCACCAGCTGCCACCACCCCACCAGCTGCTACCGCTTGTGGTTGTGCTAGTGGTGCTGCCACCACCACCGCCGCCGCCATTACCGGGGTTGGGAGTGTTACCAAAGCCGATTATACCATTACAGTGCATCCACTCGCTGTTTGAACCGCCGCAGGAACCATCCTGCCAGACAGCTGTATTGTAACTCTGGTTTTCTGCCTGACGGTTGTCACCGTTCACCGAAAGATAATCTACCTGCACGTCTCTATTATCGGCATCATTGAAGAACTCAACATTAATACCTCCATGGTTGTAACTGGAAGTACTGTAATTACTCATACCCGTCCCCAAGGTCCAAGTTGCGATTGTGTTGTTATCTATTCTCAAGTTGACCTTTCCCTGACCGTCAGTGCTGCGTGCTCTTAGCGTGTAATTCACGTTTTCACCGCCGCCGCCGCCACTGGTTGTGGTTGAGCCGCCGCCACCACTGGTGGTTGTTGTAGAGGTTGAGCCGCCGCCGCCGCCTCCACCACAGGTAAAGTTAGCTGACCCCGAACCAATCCAAAGTGTATACCAGCTGCTGCTGGGGACTGATACGCTAGCGCTTCCACTGCCACCACTCCAGTTCTCTACCGCTACCACCTGGTAGTTGTTACTGCCTACGGACCCTCCTGCATTTCTCCACCCGTTATAGTGGCAGCCCATATCTACGGGACTTCCGCCACCCCCGCTAGCAAAGTACTGGTCAAAAGTTTTAGTACCTTCAATAGAAGGCTGATTTACCTGCGTATGTACTTGTAGCTGGTATGACCTCCCATTACATGAATATGATCCGCCTCTATTAGAACCTCCACTTCTCGGAATGTAATATTCCACGAGTGGGTTTTGCAGCCACCCATAGACACCAGGGCCCCAACTACAGCCGCTGCAGCTGCCTGACCAGCTTATAGATCTAGTTGACCCGGTACTCCAGCCCAAACCTCCAACAAAACTCCCGTTGAAACTAATGCTGAAACTGCCAGCGGTACAGCTGCCCGTTCCCCTCGTCTTGCCAGGTACCGGAATATTACCAACTCCCAGCTGAGGTCCGGTAGGTTGATTCTGACATCCCCAGAGAAAAACTAAAACCGCTACCAAACATACCCCCCCAAAAATTACCATAAAACGCTTAAAATTCATATCCACTCCTTACTTACCTTTAAATTGTTAATTGTTACTACAAATACTACAAAAAAAATCTTCTCTTCTCTTCCCTTCCTTTTCTACTTAACTTCCCTTGTTCTGAGCTGCATACAAAAGGAAGGGTAATTCAAATAAACTTATTTCTATCTGCTACAGGTACTTTGCTCTTCATAGAATTTGCATTAAATCCCATCTTTAGCAACTCCATAGCTTTTTACCCTTTCCATTAACAATTATCGGCGTAATACAAAAACTGAACATCCACGCTGGATATCCTAAAACTTTATCAAATAAACACTTTACTTACATTGTTTAACTTCTCCGCAACAACACAGAAAAAACTTAAATGAAAAACAACATCCGAATTATTTCATGTTGGATTAAAATTTATATTATATTACAATAAAGTCAATAGGTCAATCCCCTTGTTTTACTATCAGCAATTGGATAATATGACTCCTAGGCATATTCTTCCTTTCGTGCTCTTAAAATAAAACCGGTTTAGGTTTTCTGTAAAAAAGTTGAAATTTCTAAAAAACGTAAGCCCTCGCTTTTTAGCTTATTATAGTGATACCAAACACTAAATTTAAAAAGGGGGTTGACTCGAAAGGTCAAAATTATATTATTCTCAATATGGGTAAAGGGGTCAAACAAAAAATAATAATACTTTATTTTGCACTGGCGAGTTTATATGCCGCGCCTCGTATACAGTTTAAGAGTAAAGTATTCGATTTCGGGACAATGGAACAAGGTGAAACCAAAACCAAGGATTTTATTTTCAAAAACGTTGGCAATGAAGACTTAAAAATAAGAGAAACCTCATGCGGCTGTATTATCGGCAAAATAAATATTTCAAACAGAGTCGTCCCTCCAAGGGGTACAGGAAAAATTAAGCTCACTTTCGACTCCAAAAACAAAATAGGCGCTATAAGCGAAACTATCCAGATAAGTACAAATGATCCGGAAAACAGCAAAGTCGAGCTTAATATAAAAGCAGATATTAAACCTCCGGCTGAAACTGCACCAATCCGAATTTGCTTCTTTTATTCTAATGATTGTGAAGAGTGCCACTTTGTAGAAGAGAATATATTAGCTCCTCTTATAAAGAAATACAACTTAAAAATTAGATCTTTTGAAATATCGGATCCCAAAAGCTACGAATATCTGGTTTCCATAGAAGAAGAGTATAAAGATCAGAACAATGACATACCTATTATAGTTATAGGCAAATACATTCTCGGAGGCTTAAGCGAGACCAGAAGATGGCTTGAACCGAGAATAGCGGAATATAAAGATTCGGGATGCGAATTCCCGGAACTAAGAGAACACGGCGTTTCCCCTCTCGGATCTTCCGAAAGAATAGAGGGCGCCTACTTCTATGATAATAAATGCAAAGTTTGTGAGAGGATAAGTTACGAGATTTCTTTCTTAGAGAAAACTTATTCGAATCTAGATATCTCAGAATACGATATAGAAAATAGAGAAAACAAGAAAATAAATGAAGCGTTCTGCGAAGTTTTTAATGTTCCTAAAAACAAGAGGTTAACCACTCCCATACTTTTTATAGGAGATGAGTATATAAGCGGAGAAGATTTGAAGAACAAGCCCTTGAAGAAATTTATTTATAAGTACAAAGACAAAGGCTCCGTAATACCGTGGACAAAAATATCCGAGCTAAGAGATAAGTCCGAAGAAAGCATAAAAGAAAGATTCAAAAATATGGGTATCTTTACCATCATATTGGCGGGCTTGGTCGACGGTGTAAACCCCTGTGCTTTTGCCACAATAATTTTCCTTATAGCTTTTCTATCTACATTAGGCAAAAAAGAAGAAGAAACCCTCCTTATCGGTATTACGTACAGCGCAGTTGTATTCGTTGTATATTTTTTAATTGGGTTAGGTCTTATTAAATTTATCGGTATTTTAGGAATCACCAATATTATAGGCAAGATTATTCTCGGGATAGTGGCATTACTTTCGATATCTTTTGGAATTCTTTCTTTTTATGATTATATCAAATTAAAAAGAAATGAGGTAAGTGAAGTTAAACTGCAGCTTCCCAGATTTATTAAGAAAAGAATCCATTCGGTAATCAGAGAAAAAATGAGCAAGAAAAACTTGTTTATTGCGGCGATTGTAAGCGGCTTTTTCGTTTCAGTAAGTGAATTCATTTGTACCGGTCAGATTTATTTGCCGACTCTGATTTTTGTGAGTAGAGTTCCGGAGCTCAAAATCAAGGCTATTATATATTTAATTCTCTACAATATCGCCTTTATCGTTCCTCTTGTAATCATTTTTGTCGCCACATATAAAGGCATAAGGTCCTCGGCTATAAACAAATTCTGGAGAAATAAAGTCAAATTTGTCAAACTGGGAACTTGCTTCTTTTTCCTTTTCTTAGGTCTTTTTATAACTTTTTATATATTCTTTTATTAAGCAACTACACAACAAACAAAAAACGATTTAACCATAAAGTTCTTTATCGCCCCGCACCACCCATTTTTAACAACAAATAACACAAATTGCACAAATGTATTTAAATCTTCTTTAAATACAAAAAAACGTTTTTTATTCGTGTTATTCGTGCAATTTGTTGTTTCTACTTTTGGGAGTGGTTGAGGGTGTTAATCAAAAATATAAGTTTCGTTGTTTTTCTCTGTGCCCTTTGCGCGCTTTGTGGTTCAATTATCCCTTTGTAATAAACTTTTTACAAACGAAAAAATTTAGCGTTCTGCAAAAATTAATCGCAGTTTGCAAAACGTCTTAAAAAATATGTTGTTGTCAATCAATATCTTATAAGATGGAACGGTATTTGTATATAATATAAATGGTTCTTTGAAAATTAGCGAACGTTAGAAAGGTGGTTAACAAAAACGATTAAACCTTAAAGGAGGTTTATCATGCGTAACCTTATATACATTACACTTTTAGTTTTACCTGTTCTTGTATTTGGCGCCGTAGGTGTTAGTCCTCAGAATGAACCAGCAGATTTCGAGTTTATTTTGCCCTCTATCGTAGCGGTACTTTTGAGTGATGCGAGTATAACCTGGGATTTCGGCTCTATTGACGTTAACCTGAATAACCCGGCATTCCCACCTGCTGCTTTTCCTGCGTATTATGAGCCTTCCAGTCCGAATGTACGTCCTTATCAGACAGTTGATTATCTGGTTATGTTTATCGGCGGAGCCACTAACTGGCAGTTGACTATTGAAGGAGACGGGAACCCCGCACCAGCCTGCGGAATAGATCTCGATGAAATCGAATATGCAGCCAATCCTCCGGGAGCATGGACTTCTTTAGCAATAGCCCCGGCAGTGGTTGCTAGCGGAGCGGGTACCACAAGCGGATGGCAGTCATTAGATCATAATTACAGAGTAGAAATTGATGGTGACGAGACAATTACAGCCTCTTCGACCTGCACCATAACCTACACCATCCAAACTTTATAATGAGAACCACTTAGAACTGACGTTCTGCTAAAGAAAAAGGGGCGTTTGCTAACGCCCCTTTTTCTATTCTGGCAACAGCTTGACAATGGAGTGTTTTATTCCTATATTTACAATAAAAACAGGGGGTTTAAAATGATGTGGATTTTATTTTTCTTAATCGCCGATCAGAACACCTCCGTGCAAGTTGGTTTTGTCAATCAGGAAGTTCTTTCCATAGATATCAGCGCAAAAAGAATAGACATTGGTTTTTTAGACGCGGATTCTTCTCCAATAGAATTTCAGGGAATCATTCAGGGTAATATACACGCAAATACCGAATGGGTGTTATTATGTTCGGCAAAAGAAGACTTTTTATCTGCAGAGGGAAGCAGGATACCTATCGAGAGATTTGCCTGGAGAATCGAGGGCGGAGAATGGGTTCCTTTCGAAATGGGAGGGGATAAACTTTTAGAAGGAGGCGCCACCCAGGAGAGAGGAAAAGCTTTCTCCATAGACTTGAGATTTGATTTGAAGTGGGAGGACAGCGCCGGAGATTTTCTGACAAACATAGATTTCACGTTAATGAAAAAATAAAGGGGTATATCAAATGCTGAATTTATTAATTTCTGTTTCGTTACTTGTCTCACCTCTCCGGTTAGAGGTCAGTTCATATCCCGGGGTAATCACCAGAGAATTATCGGTAAAGAACGGGGACGCCTACAATAAAGCCATAGTAAACATTTATAAGGGAGATTGGAACTTAAGTAAAGAGGGAAAGATATTATATTATCCGGCGGATTCTCTTTCCAATTCCTGCTCCCCCTGGGTAACGATAAATCCAACGGAATTCGTTCTTGCACCCGGAGAAGTAAAAGACATACGAGTCACCTTTGAAATACCTCCGGAGACCACGGGAGGATACTGGAGTGTTATATTTTTCGAAGGAAAGCCGCCGGAAACCGAGGAATGGACTCCTCTTGTCAGACTCGCCGGCAGAGTGGGAATAACCACTTATTTAGATATTGCAGGAACTACCGAAAAAGAAGCAGAGATAAAGAAAATGGAATTAGAGAAGAGTGGGGATTTAAAGATGGAGGTTCAAAACAACGGCAACATATGGATAAGACCGGTAGTTAAATACTGGGTTCTGCGAGGCGAAAAAGAAATATATCGAGACTCTTTAAAGTCCTCCGTTATATTACCTGAAACAGAGCGAGAGTATCAATTAACCTTCGAGGGTATCGAACCCTTAAAAGGTGATGAGATAGTTGCCAGAGTGGATTACGGCGGAGATAAAATACTCGAGGGGGTTAAAGTAATCGAATAATTGATAGATTAGATAATGATTTTATTTTTTTTATCCTTTCAATACTATACAAATGTATACCATAATATATACAACTATGAGGAAACATCATACGCGGTGACCAACTATCTTATCAATACCAGAGAGACCCGCTGGAATGCAGAGGTTCTACTCATGAAATATAGAGAGGATTTTGGCGTCAAGAGATTTCAATATAAGTATGATTCCATTTCTATTGGCGAATATAACAGATTTTATCACTTCATATTAGGTGATATGGATTATTTAAGGGGCCTTGAGGTTGGCTACGCCCCTCCCTGCGGAAATTATAATTTAAATGTGAGGGTAGGCAAGATGAGAGATCTTACTGCTCGAGTCTTCCCCACATTTTATAGAAATAACTTTTTTTCAGAAATGGAGCTATTTATTTCTAATCATAAGTTTATACTTAATACGAGATGGGATAGAGACAGAACAGCCACAATATTGGGAGATAAATTCAGCCTAAATCTAGGAACTCTTACAATCTTGAATGATATAAATTTAGAGTATGCGGATAATCCGAAACTTGCTGTTAATGAAGAACTGATTTACAACATGGATTTATTTTCCCTTCGTTCCTTCTTGCGATATTATAGTTATGACTTTATTTCCCGAGAAGGTATAGAATATATCGGCGGAAGATTTAATTGGGGGGTAAGCCCCGCATATAAGTTTCCTATAGGTCTAAATGTTTTTTCCGGTTTCTATCAATCAGGACGCCTGGATAGACCCTTGGAAAATCAAGTTCTGGATGGTTTTTCCTACCGCTTTCCCTTTAATCTTTCTGTAAATTTTACCAACAATGTAAACTGGGGCGGCGATAGGAATAGTGGCTACCGAAATCTCTTAAGTCTTTATTATTTTCTTTATGATAAAGGAAGGCTGAGTTTTAGATATTCTAACAGTTATTACAACAGAAGCAATGAAAGCTACGAAATCCAGGGTATTATAAATCTTCCGCATTCCAACGTTTTGGAAGCGACGGTTTCCAATTCGGAAATTTATGGATGGGAGTATTCTCTGGGAGCCGTCTTGCGAATGAGTTCATCTCTTTACGGAGATTTAAGACTACGACATATGACTGAACAGGAGAGGCTAAATTATAATGCCTCCCTTTATTTTACTGGCAGCGGAGGTTTTGGGGGTAGGCTAGGCATCTCCGGTAATACTACTACCGAATCGAAGATTTATACACTTGAGCTCACTAAAAAAGGAACTATCGAGAAAGTTGGTTTTGGCTCGATAACCGGAATAGTATGGTACGATGAGAATGGTGACGGAAAGAAACAACGAGAAGAAACACCTATAAGAGATATAAAAATTATTTTAGATGGCAAGAAAAAAACCGATGTTAACAGAATAGGCGAATACAGGTTTGGTCCTATTCCCAGAGGAGAACATACTGTAGAACTAGATATGAAAGGGGTTCCGGCTTTTTTAGGGAGGGACAGCCTGAAGAAGACGATAAAAACCGGTTTTTTAGATTTTAAAGTGTTAAACTTTCCAATTTTCAGCCTTTCTTCAATTAAAGGAATTGTATTCTACGATGACAATCATAACTTTAAAAAAGACCCCGAGGAAAAGGGGGTTCCGAATGTTAAAGTAAGCATAATCAGAGGAGATTATTCAAGATACACCTATACAAATTTTTTCGGGGAATACTCAATTCAAAACATCATTCCCGGAGATTATACCGTGCAAGCTTCCCGTTTTCCTCCGGGTTATGACTTAAGTCCCAGAGGATTTGTTTTGTTTCTGAAATTAACCGATGGCATGAAAAAAGAGGGACTTAATTTTGGAGTCGCAAAACCTGCAAAAAATATCGATAGAAAAGAATTTTAAAAATAGCGGAGGTTATAATGAAGAAATTTTTTTATCTTTTTTTACTTATACCGATTATAGCATCGGGTGTTTCTTCGACAGGCGTAGGGGTCAGCAAGACTACCGCGAGCTTAGCAGTACCTATGGGGATAATTGATATGGTCTGGATTAATGTACAACGTAATACTATTACCTGGGATTTTAACGAGATCGACAGAAATGCAAATAATCCTCCCTTTCCTCCGGCATCTTTCCCTGCATATTATGAACCCAGTAGACCTAATACTCGATATTATCAAAGAATAAGGTATAGAGTCAGAGGAATCCTCTGGCCCGCCGGCAATTGGGAAGTTACTATTTCCGGCGCAGGAGATCCCTCACCTGCTTGCGGTATTCCGCTTTCCGATATAGAGTATGGGGACGGGGCTGCGGGAGTCTGGTCTCCTATCAGCACTGTACCTCAAGTTATTGCAAGCGGAAGTGGTGATATAGGATGGCAAAATCTCTACCAGGACTACAGGGTCAGAATAACCGGTGATGAGACCAGCACAGGAGGTTCGACCACAATAATAACTTATATGATACAAACACTATAATTTTTGACCGTAGATAGTGCAGAGAAATTTCATTTTATTTTTTTAAATCTGTATTCATCTCTAGTCTATTATTCTTTTTAGTGTGTTTTTTAAATACGACTTAAAAGGGTTGCGGGGTTTCGTGTATTTAGTGTGTTTCGTGGTTTATTTTTTCTCAAATCTTTACCCTGTTGACATATTCTTAAATACGCATAAAATATAAAAGTTTTTAGTTTAATATATAAATATAGGTAAGAGGAGGTATTGTTGGCTTTATTAAAACCATTCAAAGCTTTAAGACCAAAAGTGGAGTATGCAAAGAAAGTTTCATCTCCGCCTTATGACGTTCTTTCAAGAGAAGAAGCAAAGGCACTCGCGGATAATAATCCTTTGTGCTTCCTGCACGTCGTAAACGCTGAAATCGACTTTCCTGATGATATCGACATTTACGATGATAAGGTTTATCAAAAAAGTAAGGAAAATTTTGAATGGTTAATAAAAGGGGAACATTTTATCGAAGAGGAAACTCCTTCTTTTTACCTTTACGAGGAGGACGAAAACGGTCACAGCCAGACCGGTTTGGTATGTCTTGCTTCAGTCGATGAATATGACAGTGGAGATATTCGCACGCATGAATCTACAAGAAGCATCAGGGTAAAGGACAGAACAAAGCATATTAAAACCGTGGGAGCTCATGCAGAACCTATATTTCTTGCTTATTATGATTCGGAAAATACGGAAGAAATATACGATATTTTCAATGAAGTAAAGTTAAAAATGCCTCTTTATAAATTCAAAACCGGAGATAATGTTTTTCACACAGTCTGGAGAATCGAAGATAACGCTACAATAAATAAAATTCAAGAAATCTTGAGTAGAGTTCCGACTCTTTATATCGCAGATGGACATCACCGCAGCGAATCGGCTTCAAATGTTCGAGCAGAAAAAAAGAAAAATAATCCCGCTCATAATGGTAGTGAGGAGTACAATTATTTCCTCGCAGTAGTTTTTCCGCATACCGAGCTTAAGATAATGGCTTATAACAGGGTGGTAAAAGACCTTAATTCTCTTACCGAGGAAGAATTTTTCCACGAGTTGAAAAACTCTTTTACTATAGAAAATGTTGAAGGAAGATGTGAGCCCGATACTTACCATAATTTCGGTATGTATATAGATGGGAAATGGTATCATCTCAAAGCTAAAGAGGGGACCTTTCCCACCAATGACCCGTATTACTCATTGGATGTTTCTGTACTCCAGGAAAATCTTTTCGACCCTATCTTAGGTATAAAAAATCCTAAAGAGGATGAAAGAATAGATTTTGTCGGAGGAATAAGAGGATTGAAGGAACTCGAAACATTGGTCGATTCGGGGAAATTTAAAGTTGCTTTTTCTATGTTTCCAACTCAGATGGTCCAACTTATCAGAATATCCGATGATGGTAAAAAAATGCCTCCCAAATCCACCTGGTTCGAACCAAAATTAAAATCAGGTTTATTTATACATAAGATATAGATGTTTTTTCTTATCCTTGCTTTTTCCCCGTCAGATATTCCCGTACTTCCTGAAACCCGGCCTGTTATAAGAGGCATTTACCTCGCCCCAGGAGTTTTTTATTATCAGTACGAAATAGATAGATTCTTCCAGATGGTAGATTTAGGTCTTTTAAACGCCGCAGTTCTCGATATAAAAGACGAAAGGGGAAGAATTATTTTCTCTCTTTATGAAAAGTTTATTGAGCAAGCAAAAAAGAAAAAAGTGTATTTAATTGCCAGACAGTGTGTTTTTAAAGATGAAGCTCTTGCGCTGAAAAATGGTGGAGCCCTTGCCTTAAAGGACTTTTCGGGCGAAATATGGTTCCAGGATAAATGCGGTTACTGGGTCGATCCTTCCCTCGTCGAGGTTAGAGAATATAACAAGGAAATCACGCAGAAAGCTTTCCAGCGCGGATTCGACGAAGTGCAATTCGACTATATACGTTATCCCTCGGGAGATAAACCTTATAAAAACTGGCAGAATAAACTAAGCAATATAGTAAAATTTCTGGATATGGTAAAGGAGGCTAAACCTCCTACGAGAAAGATATCGCTTACTTTCTATGGATACACGGTATGGGCTGGTACCCTGGCAAAAGAGGGGCAAAATTTTGAGGAGATGGCAGAGAGGGTAGACGCGGTTTATCCGATGCTGTATCCCTCCCATTTCCATGATGAATTTATGCCTGACTCCACCAAGGAGTCAAGAACATATGCTTTAATCTTCAAGTCAATTAAAAAAGCCCAGGAAAGGTTACCGGAGAAAGACATTGAAATAATACCGTATCTCCAGGCTTTTACCTGGAGGAGATCGAAGCTGGGCAGAAAGTACGTTTTAAATCAGTTGAAAGGAGCCGAGGAATCCAGTTCAGATGGGTTTATATTATGGGAAGCAGGTGGAAATTACGAGTTGGGGTATGATGAGTTAATAGAGTTCGATCTTGATTTTTTTAAGAAAAAATTAATTTATCGTTTATTAGAAGTACATGACAGTCAAAGAAATAAAGAAGATTCTGGGTGATAAATTCTTAAGTAAAACCCGGGGGCAGAATCTATTACTCGATGAAAACATTGCAAGGAAATTTACTAAACTAATTTCTTCCGCCCATGGGAAAAAAGTTCTGGAAATAGGACCGGGCCTCGGTATTATAACAAGACATCTTGAAAACAGGGGATTCGATGTTACAGCTATAGAAATAGACTCCGATTTTTGCCATTATTTAAAAGATTTGGGCGTAAGCGTCATTTGCGGGGATTTCCTCAAAATAGAATCGAGTTTATCTTTTCCGGAGGTCGTTGTAGGAGCTCTCCCCTTCTCCGTATCCCTGCCCATTTTAAAAAAAATCAAGGACAACAGGAATAAAATAAAAGAATGGATTTTTGTACTTCAGAAGGAAGTCGCTCAAAGATTTACATCAAAACCGGGAAGCAAATCATATTCGTCGCTTTCAATATTATTTAATATACTATATGATATAAAATGCGAATTTGAAATTAAACCTGAAGCATTTTTCCCGAAACCCGAGGTATTTTCAACAGTCATCAAAGGAGTATTAAAAGATAATCCAATAATCGAAGTTGATGAAAGCTTCGAAAAATTCCTTAAGGATATTTTTCGCTTTAGAAGGAAAACACTTAAAAATAATCTTTTCGATTATAATATTAACCGGGTTTCAATAGACTTAAAAAGAAGAGCTGAAACCCTACAAATAAATGAAACCGTTCAACTTTACCGTGAATGTAAGCATAATAAATAAAACCTAAACCTTCGTGCCCTGGTGTCTTTGTGGCTAAAAATACGAAAGGAATTTACGTTCTGATACTTAAAATGGAAAAAGAAGAAAGTATTAATGTTGGAAAAATTGGGAAATTTACTTTTGAAAAAGCTTATTACGCATACGTGGGTTCAGCTATGGCTGGTATCCATCGTTTAAAAAGACATTTGAGAAACTTACAAAAAAGAAACGTTAAGAATAAATATTGGCATATCGATTTTATAATACCATATTGCAAATTTATAGGATATTTTTTCTCAGAATGTTCCAAGGTAAGTATAGAAGAAAATTTGGCAATCTCTCTTTCAAAAAATCTCGACTATGTTAAAGGTTTCGGGGCATCGGATTCCCGTGCTCCGTCGCATTTATTTAAAAATTTAAATCTCGAAAAGCTAAAAATCGAAGTCATAAAAGCCTTAAAACTCACTCGGGGGAAAAATTTCAAGACCAATATCGACGCTTCGAATCCCTAAAGGAAAATAAGTATATATACTATCGGAGGATTACTTAATATTTTAGCTAACCCTTGACTTTCAATATTTTCTAATTATAATTTATAATTAGAATTGGCGAAAATTAAAATTTATTTAAAAAAACAATCTTGTAAATTTAAGCCATAAAGTGATATTAATAAGGAGGTCAATAATGGTCAATAAGAATGTCTTTCTTAAATTATTTTCTACTTTTCTTTTATTTTCTTCACTGGTTGCATTTCCCGGGATTTTAGAAAAGGAAGTTACTTTCGATTGGTCAGATTTATCTTTTACGAAGTATAAAGAATACGACGTTGTAACTCTAAAAGGTGCCGGCTCTGCAACACAAATAGGAGAACCTGCTTTACCGCAGGTAAGCTTGTCATTTGTCGTACCGCCGGGCGCTGAAGTATCTGAAGTGAATATAATCTACTTTGATAAAAAAGATATAGCCGGGGAATATAATATACTTCCCGCACAACCACACAGACCGATAACTAAGAAAGTAGATACTTCCTTTGCAGAACCAAATAAAGAGATATACTCACTAAAGGAAGAATATCCATTGGAGTTAATTAAGTCTCCCCATACAGGTTCTATGGGAGGTTATCGTATAGCAAGTTTATTTGTATATCCATTGCGTTATACGCCTGCCGAAAAGAGACTCACATTCTACTCAAAAATTAGATTTCAAGTAGTTTACAAAGAATGGACCTACCCTGTAAAGTCAACCTCAGAAAAACAGAAAATTATTTTCAAAGATATAATTAAGAAGCAGGTTTTAAACTCTGAAGATTTGGACATCTGGGGTCCATCGATTACAAGACCCCTAAGCAGCATCCTACTCTCTCCTGATACAGCAGATTACGTAATCATCACTACTTCTAGCTATGAATCATATCTGCAAGAACTCGCTCTTTGGAAAACGAAAAAAGGTATAAAAACTAGTATCGTGAACCTATCATGGATTGAATCAAATTATACGGGAGACGACACCCAGGAGAGAATACGAAATTTTATAATAGACGCAAACTCAAGCTGGGGGACTCTTTGGTTTTTACTCGCCGGTGACACCGATGAAATTCCCCATAGAACTACCTGGGTCATGACTGTTGATAGCGATTGGCATGACCAACTACCCTCTGATCTGTATTTTTCGGATTTAGATGGAGATTGGGATGCTGATGACGATAATACCTACGGGGAAACAGAAGACAGTGTCGATATGTATCCCGATGTATTTGTTGGGAGAGCATCAATTAACACAGTGGCAGAATGCAGCACTTTTGTAAATAAGGTACTAACTTACGAAAAAGCGCCTCCTTCTTCGTTCATAAAAAAGGAACTTCTATTAGGCGAATATCTATTTGGCGACAATTGGGGTGAATGGGTCAACGATTCTATAGAGACTTTAACCCCTTTGGATTATACGATATCCAAATTGTATGAATCACAGGGAGCTCTAAACAGACAAGCCGTTTTAGACTCCATAGAGGAAGGTTATCATTTTATCCATCACGCTGCGCACGGTAGTGTTACTTCAATCTCAACAGCTTCTGATAACATAACCAGTTCAAACCTGGACGGTTTAACCAACGGAGATCTCCTTTCTATATATGTCGCTATAAGCTGTCTCCCGGGGGCATTCGACTTTAACTGCTACGCTGAGCATTGGATGAACAACCCAAACGGCGGCGGTGCAGCTGCTTGCATGAATTCAAGATACGGTTGGGGTTCTACTGTTGGGATAGGGCCATCAGACAAACTCGATATATCCTTCTTCGAACAACTTTTCGACTATGATGTGCGTAATATAGGTGTAACTCTGGGCAATGCAAAAATGGATAACATTCCTGAAGCTTATAGTGATCCCGTTATGAGATGGTGTGTGTACGAACTCAATCTTTTCGGAGACCCGGAAATGTCGATGTGGACAGAGGATCCCGAAGAATTTACAGTTAGTCACGATGCTGTAATAACTATTGGCGGAAGTACTTTCAGTGTAAATGTTTCCGATGGTGCTTTTGGTGTAGAGGATGCTCTTGTCTGCTTGTACAAAGAAGGCGAAGTTTACGAAGTGGGATATACCAATGCTTCAGGCAACATTATCCTCAACTTATCATCGCCACCTTCCACTCTTGGTACAATGTACTGTACGGTTACGAAGGATAATTATCTTCCCTACGAAGATAGTGTAGAGGTAATCTCTCCTTCCGGCCCATGGATTATTTTTGATCATTATACAGTATTAGAGGGAACTGGAAATGGTGACGGAAATGTCGACCCCGGAGAAAGCATTCAATTAACTTTAACCGTACATAACGTAGGCATTGGTGACGGACTTGATATTACAGGAATTATTCACACCGGAGATCCTTATATTACTTTAACAGACTCTATCGAAGATTTTGGAGACATATTAGCTGATTCGCTCGCGACTAGCTCAGATAATTTCGATTTTGATGTGTCACCGGGATGTCCGGCAAACCATAACATCAATTTCGAGCTTGTTTGTAGTGACGCTAGCGACAGCACCTGGATAAGCTATTTTTCTATTCCTATTTCTACCCCGAATATATCTATTGTACCGGATACTCTAAATTTCGACACTGTATTTATAGGTTATAGCGATACCCTGGAACTTCTGGTAAGCAATGACGGCACAGACACTTTGAAAGTCAGCAGTATTACTTCCGCTGGCAATCCGGATTATTCTGTCGATATCTCTAATTTCAATGTACCCCCTGATGAAAGTCAGGCAGTAACAGTCATATTCTCTCCGACTTCTGAGGGTGTATCAGCCGGGAATCTCACTATACAGAGTGATGATCCAGACGAACCGAATTTAAGTGTCTACCTACTTGGTGAAGGATTGGAGCCGCCGGATATTTCGGTTTCTCCGGATTCATTGAGTGACAGTTTATTTACGGATGAAGTATCACATCATAATTTCAAAATTTATAATACAGGTGAGAGTAACCTTAATTTTGATATTTTGGTGGAAGAACTATTGAGATTCAGAGGAGCAGCATATTTTACAGTAAGACAAAATGATAAAGGAGACCTGAAATTTGAGGTTATTCATCCGAAAAAAGAAAAGTCTATAGAACATCCGCTTAAAAGAATTAGTGGAAGTGATATTGCTCTTCCTCGAACAAATGAAGGCGGCTCTTCTTTATATGAACGAATGTATTCCAAGCTTTTAGACCACACTGTTTTCTTCGATGATATGGAAAGCGGCAACAACGGCTGGACAACGGAAGTTTATGGTGTAGATGATTTATGGCACCAAACTAACACTGCTTACAACAGTCCAACAACTAGCTGGTGGTGTGGAATCGAGGGGCAAGGTGATTACGATACGGGAAATCGAATCAACACGGCAGTAATTAGTCCGGTTATCGATTTAAGTTTTTATGAAGCGCCGATTACTTTACAATTTTTTGAAAACTATAACACGGAAGAGTATTATGACTGTTGTATGGTAGATGTATCGACCGATGGAGGAACCACATGGATTCATCTGAGAGGTGAACAGTGGGAAGCTCCTTCAGGCAACAGTGGAGGTTGGATTATGAGCGTCTTGGATCTCTCGGCTTACGCTGGAGAAACAATTCAAATAAGATTTTATTTCGATACCGTAGATGAAATTATGAACGATTATCCCGGATGGTTTTTCGACGATGTATTGATAACCGCGGAAATGTCCTGGATATCGTTTATTCCTATATCAGGCACTATTCCAGCAAACGACAGCATAAATGTAGAAGTTACATTTGATGCGACCGATCTATATGGCGGTAATTACTATGCGAATTTAATCGTTGTCAGCAATGACCCGGATGAACCGGAAGTTCCAGTGTTCACACATTTACATGTCACAGGAGCCCCGGATATCGCTGCTTCGGAAGATACACTGGACTACGGTATAGTTTTTCAGGGTTATTCTTCACTTGATACATTGATAATTTCAAATGAAGGTACCGATTCGCTCACGGTTAGCAACATCTCGTCCGATAATTCCGACTACACTGTCAATATTACTAACTTCAACTTAAATCCCGGAGAAAACCAGGAAGTCGTTGTTACTCTTACCCCCAGTTCTCTGGGTCTCATTACGGGAATTTTAACCATCACATCGAACGACCCGGATGAGCCAAATTTGAATGTTTTCTTACAGGGTGAAGGGTTAGAACCGCCTATTATAACGATAGATCTTCATCACTTGAGTGATACACTTTTTTCAGGTGATTCTTCCATACATATATTAAATATTGGGAATATAGGCGGAAGTAATCTGTTTTTTGATATAGCTGAGATCGAAGCCGATTATCTTTTAACGAAAATGAATATAGCCACAGATGGTTCTATCCTTAATACAAATGGTCCTGTCCTTAATAATGGCAAATTTTTTAATCTTAAAGTCAATTCCGTTAAACTCAATACGAGAAAAACTGGTCACAAAGTTTTAAATACATCTGCGGAAAAAGAAATAGGCAGTCCAGAAAAATTTCAAAATAATAGTGATAACACCATTCAAGATCACTACCATTATGTTTCCTCGGCGTCAAGGCCGACTTCTATCCCTCTGGCTTCACTTCTTGAATCACCGTTTGCTTCTGTAATTCCCAACATTGACGGGTTATTCTCCATTGGTGAATGGAATGATGCTGCTTCGGTTTCCGCAACTATAATTGACAATCCCGGAGGAAATGAAATAGGAAAAGTGTATGTTAAAAATACGTTAGAAAACTTATACGTTCTGGTCGACTACCATACTGCTACAGGAGGAAATAGCGAGGATATTACAGGTGATATCTGGCTCGACCTCGATAATAATGGAATTAATGATGGAGGATTTCATTCTAACATATACGACGGTTCGTTGTATTCTAACTGGGATTTTCCTTGTACAATGAATTTTACAAATTCCTCTTCACCTAACAACAGTACCCCGCATTGGATCTTGGAATATGAAATACCCTTGTCGGGATTAGGTGTCTCAATTGATAACATAATGGGTATTCATTTTATTCTATATGATTATAATGATACAGGTGGTGAATGGGAAAATTTAACGACTGATTTTGATTATTACTATCCATCCACCTGGGCTGACATAGTTCTAAGCAAAGGCGTTGACTGGCTATCTGAGTCACCTACTTCCGGAGTAATTCCGATGGATTCTTCTGTACAAGTAGAGGTATTATTCGATGCTACTGGTATGTATACGGGTGATTATTATGCAAACCTGATTGTAACGAGTAACGATCCCGCAACACCAACAGACACAGTTTCCTGTTTTTTGCATGTGATAGGCATGCCGGATATAGCTGTTTCTGCCGACACCTTAGACTGTGGTATCGTTTATCCCGGGTATTCTGTTACGGATACCTTGATTATTACCAACGAGGGAACAGATACTCTTACAGTAAGCGATATTTTGTCTGATAATGGGAATTATACAATTGATACTACTAATTTCATCCTCGGGCCTGAACAGAATCAGCCGGTACTGATTACTTTTACGCCAAGTTCGATGGGCACTATCACAGGCTTATTAACCATCGAAAGCAATGATCCTGATGATTCAACTTTAACGATATATATGATCGGTCAATGTATGAATCCACCCGAAATTTCTGTTTCACCCGATTCTTTAAGTGATACTCTGTCAAGTGGTCAATCATCTGCTCATACCTTAACGATTTATAACACGGGAGAAAGTGATTTAAACTTTGATATTACTATTGACGGGACAGGCTCGACATACGCTCTAGAATTCGACGGAGTGGATGATTATGTTGAAGTACCGGATAATCCTTCTTTAAGTGCGATAGGAGGAGCCCTTACTCTTGAATGCTGGATGAATGTAGGAGAATATCCGTTCCAAACACGAGAGGTTTTAGGAAAGTGGGGTTACGGAGCTTCTTCAGATGATGAATTCGATATGGATTTTCTTAGTACAGGTAGAGTTTTAATATCAGTTTCCGGCTCTGGTGGTTATACCGGTTTACGGAGTAAGACAACGCTTTCACCTTATACATGGACTCATGTCGCCGGAGTTTTCGATTCTGCGAGTACCTCTTATAAGCTATACATCAATGGAAATTTAGATACAAATAGAACTCCTTCGACAATTACACTGGATAGAGATACCGATCAACCTTTTCGTATAGGTACGTATGATTTTAATTTTGCTGATAATTTTAAGGGTCTACTGGATGAAGTGCGTATCTGGAATGTCGCACGTACACAGGCAGAAATTCGAGCATATATGAATCGAGAACTCATAGGCACCGAACCAGGTTTAATCGGCTATTGGAAATTTAATGAAGGTTCAGGTGATACTGCTTATGACTACTCATCAAATAATAATGACGGAACACTTCTAGGTGGAGCAGCCTGGGTCGATTCTTCGGCACCAGTAGTAGGTTGGATATATTTTGATACCACTTCAGGTACCACTCCGGCAAGCGATAGTACACAAATAGGAGTCACCTTTGATGCAACGGGATTAGATGCCGGTGATTACTACGCAAATATAATTGTTACGAGTAATGACCTGGATGAACCCGAATTAATAGTGCCCGCGCATCTACATGTTCCAAGCGGCGGAATCGAAGAAAAAGGAATACCAGAGATCTTCTTTGTCAAACAGAACTACCCCAATCCGTTTAACAGACAAACCGTAATAAAGTACGGATGTCCCAAAAGATCTAAAGTTTGTATACAGATCTTTGATATTACGGGAAGAATTATAAATACTCTTATAGATAAAGAAGTAGAAGCAGGGTATCATGAAATTAAATGGGAAGGTGAAAATAAATTCGGCAGAAAGATTGCGAACGCAGTATATTTTTATAGAATACAGGCGGGAGATTTCATAGCAACTAAAAAAATGATCTTCATACAGTAAAGGAAAAAATCTATATAAAAGATAAAAAAGGCGGGAATAGTCCCGCCTTTTTTATCTTATTAGATGAATCCCTACTTTAGTACCTTAAGTCAGTTTTCTTTTTTTTAAAACCACTATCGTCCCTTCAACGATTATCCAGAAATTGAGAAATAATATCATTAAATTAAGAATTAAGAGTAAAGGATCTCTATTGTTTATAAAACGAATCTGATTTATCACAAGAGCCCATGTTGTTATAAGAGCCATAAAAACACAAGGTATTCCAGATACCAAGAATCCTATGCCCCTTTTTCTTTTTAACCATACGGTTACGAGCAAAAGGGCAAGTGCTGCAAGCGTTTGATTTGTTGCTCCAAACATTGGCCATAGTTTTAAAGCTCCCTTTCCGCTTGCTCCCGTTGCAAAAGCTAAAAGACCCGCCGTTATTACTGCAACCGCAGTCGAGAATTGACGATTCTGAAAAACTTTAACCTGGCCAAACAATTCGGATAAAACGTATCTTTGTATTCTGGTTGCCGTATCAAGGGTTGTGCCTGCAAAAGATACCACGAATACACCCATAATTGCGATTGCAACATTCTTGGGTATTCCACTCGAGGTTATCATATTTGCGGCACCGATTACAAAGGCAGAAACTTTCGAGCCAAGTCCTTCTGCTACTGTCCAGGAAGAGTAATGCGCTGTCCACGCAGGAATACCGGTTAAGAGATTGCCATCTCCGCTTTGATACGCAATCCCTATACCTGCAGCAACTGCAATCAGAACGAGCGTGGCAAGTACTCCCTCCATAACCATACCTCCATAACCGATCATCTGGCCATCTGTTTCTTTGGCGAGCTGCTTTGCTGAAGTTCCGGAGGAAACGAGAGAATGAAACCCCGATATAGCTCCGCAGGCGATAGTTATAAATATGAACGGTACCACCGGTGGAGCTCCCTTTGGGGTAAAATTTATTGCCGGAGCCACTATATGAAAATTCACATTTCTAAAAGCAGAGGCAAGAACTCCCAGAAAAAGAAGAAAGAGCGCAACAATAAGCTGATGGGAGTTTATATAATCTCTTGGCTGAAGCAGTGCTGTTACCGGAAGCATAGACGCTATATAAGCATAAATGAGAAGAATTATAGTCCACACACCGGTTGCAGGGATAATGCCAATTCCCGGTAACGCAAGAGGTAACTTTGTACCTATTACAATCGTCAAATACATAATAACAACTGCTACTATAGAAAATAGAGCTAAATTTCCGTTTTTTTTGTATATTACCCATCCTAGCCAAACTGCTATCGGTATCTGAAACCACATTGGAAAAACGGATTCCGGAAACATACTAAAAATTATTGCCATTATTAAACCAAATATAGCTATTACAATAAGGAGTTCAATAAAAACAATCGAGAAAAATGCTCTCTGGGTTCTTTTGTTTATATACTTACCTGTTATCTCCGATATAGACTTGCCTTCATTCCTTATAGAAAGAACCAGAGAGCCAAAGTCATGTACTGCTCCTATTGTAATTGTACCTAAAACAATCCATATTATTGCAGGAACCCATCCCCAGATAATGCCAATTGCAGGACCTACAATCGGACCCGTACCTGCGATTGAGGCAAAATGATGCCCGAAGATAATTTCTTTTCTTGTAGGTACGTAATCTATTCCGTCCTCGTATTCGTGGGCAGGGGTCCTTTTTTTATTATCTAATTCGAAGATTTTCTTTGAGAGAAAGGTCCCATAAAATTTATAAGCAAGAAAAAAGCTACAAAAACAAACAATTGTTAATATGACAACATCCACTAAAGCCTCCTTTTAATCTATCTTTAATATCTTTAAACATGTATATTTCAATCTATAAATTTTGTCTTCATTGAAAATTAAATATAAAAAACACAGAGCCCACCTCTCTCCACACCAGATTTCTTTAACACAGAGAGCACAGAGCTTTTATTTTCTTTTTTTCTCTGTGTTCTCTGTGGTTTTTTCTTTTGTAACACAATTATTTCTCTGTGTACTCTGTGGTTAAAATCTTTCAATGGGCTTCATTCCAGTTTCTACCAAAAGAATAATCTACTTTTAAAGGTATTTTAAATGACTCCGCGGCATTTTCCATAGCAGGCAGTATAAGATCTATTGCTTCTTGTTTTTCGATTAAGGGTACTTCAAATAGAAGCTCGTCGTGAATCTGAAGAATCATTTTTGTTTTTAACTTATTTTTTAAACCCCTATTTATTGATATCATTGCTTTTTTTATTATATCGGCTGCACTGCCCTGTATAGGTGTATTTATTGCTATTCTCTTTCCGTATTCTATTTGCTGTTTGCTTTTTAACTCAGGAACCATTCTTTTCCTTCCGTAAATCGTCTCAACAAATCCTGAATTCATAGCGTTTTCAATAGTTTCTTTTTGCCATTTCTCGACTCCAGGGTGGTTGTCATAATATTTTGCTATTATATTGCCAGCCTCTGTGTTTGTTATTCCAAGTTGCCTGGAAAGTCCAAAAGGGCTTATTCCGTAAATTATTCCGAAATTTACGGCTTTAGCTTTTCTTCTCATTTCCGAATTAACATCCTCTGAGGAAACGCTGAAAATCCTGCAGGCAGTTTGAAGATGTATATCTAGATTGTTTTTAAAATCATCTATTAATTTTTCATCGTTTGAAATATAAGCAAGAATCCGCAGTTCGATTTGAGAATAATCACAGGATAGAATCTCATGGTACTGTGGAGCGATAACCGATTCTCTGATTTTTCTTCCCTTTTCCGTTCTTATGGGAAGAGTTTGAAGATTGGGTGAAGTAGTTGTTAACCTTCCTGTTGCTGCAACAGTCTGTTGAAATTCATGATGTATTCTGCCACTTTTTTCATCTACACAACCTATTAATGGAACCACATAAGCAGCTAAGAGCTTATCTAATTCTCTGAACTTAATTAATTCGGGTACCATAGGGTGTTTTTTGGAAAGCGCTTTGAGTACTTCAAAATCAGTCGAAAAACCTGTTTTTGTCTTTTTTACAGGAGGCAGTTTAAGTTTAAGGAATAAAATCTCACCCAGTTGTTTAGGGGAACGTAAATTAAATTCGCTTCCCGCAAGTTTATATATTTTCCCTTCAATTTCCTCAAGTTCTTTTTCTATAGAATCCTTTAATTCTAACAATAAATCCCTATCAATCAGCAATCCCGTATTCTCTATATCATAAAGAATAGAAATTAAAGGTTCCTCAATTTCGTTGTAAACTTTTGAGAGGTAATTTTTATTCAACTCATCAAGCAGTTTTTCATAAGCTATTTTCATTGAAACAGATAATGATTCAGGTTCACCCGGAGAAATTCCCTGCTCCAGAAGTATTCTCTCGAGAGAATGGTTTTTTCTGTTCGGGTAAAGCAAATAATGCATAATAGAAAGATCAAAAACTTTGTTCTTAGGATAAAAGCCGACTAAATGTGCAAATTTTTTTGCATCTTCTAAAACAAAGGAATTTTTTTGAAAGTCATTAAGTCTCAACCTGAGTCTATCTTTCTCTATAACTTCAACGTCGTTTTCCACAGAAATAAAAGCCTTATCTTCGTCGTGATATATACATATTAATTGTCCTGCTTTTGTTTCAATTGAATTGACTTTATTAAAAGTCCGGGATTCTTCTTCACCTCCGAGCCATTCTTCTATGAGGGAATAGAGCTCGAAATGCTTTAGTAAATTTTTTAAGCCCTTGGAATTAACACCTCTATACTCAAGATTGGTCAGTTCCTCTTCAATAGGTACATCTTTTTCAAGCCGGGTTAATTCTTTCCATCGCTGGGCCTCTTTCTCTTTACCGGCAAGTTTACTTCTAATATTGGTATTTTTAATCTGATCTATATTTGAAAATATATTTTCAAGAGAATTAAATCTTTTCAAAAGTGCAGCAGCCGTCTTCTTACCGATTCCTTCGATTCCCGGTATATTATCCGATGAATCTCCGCTTAGAGCAAGAAATTCATTTATTTTCTCGGGAGGAACACTTAATTTTTCTTCAACTTTAGCTCTATCGAACAATTCTACTCCGGATTTGTGCATGTTTAAAATTTTTACGTTTTCCGAAACAAGCTGCATTAAATCTTTATCCAGAGTAAATATTATCGTTTCTAAGTTTTGTTGTTCAGCTTCTCCCACAAGAGTAGCAATTATGTCGTCCGCTTCGTACCCCTCTTTGCTTATTACAGAGAATCCTGCCGATTCACACAAATTTTTTATGTGAGGAAGTTGAGCAACAAGTTCTTCGGGAGTTTCTTTTCTTTTTGCCTTATAATCCGAAAATTTTTCCTCTCTAAAAGTCGGACCAGGAAGATCGAAACAAACTGCTGCGTAGGCGGGTTTAAGTTCCTCAGAAAGTTTCTTTAAACTCCTGGCAAAACCGAAAATCGCTGAAGTAGGTTCACCTTTAGACGTTCTTAAAGGATTCCTAACAAAAGCATAATAAGAACGGTACGCAAGGGATGATCCGTCAATTAACAATAACAATTTCCTCATGCTATTAATATAAAGGAGATTTAATCTAAGTCAACCTCCACCCCACAACCCCCAGTTTCTGCCACGAAGGCACTAAGACACTAAACCCTACCTCCCAACATCCGAAATTATATTTTTTAATTTTAAACTATTTTCTACTTACTGTTTTTTTTATCACAAATACAATTTTCCAACTTTGTGCCTTGGTGTCTTTGTGGCTAAATCTACCTTTTAATTGCCACAAAAACACTAAATCACAAAGCCCACCACATCCCACTTCAAGTTGCATTTTTCCTTTAAACCCTACCCAACCGCCATAAAATTTAGAGCAGATTATGAAGAAGATTAAAAACTTTTTACTATCCCTGGCTCCGTAAGATATTAATGCAAGTTATGGGGCTGATTTTAAACAAGATTACATTTTTCTTGGTGCCTTTGTGTCTTTGTGGCTAAATCCTTTTTCCGTAATAAACTTAGAAATGGCGAACATTCCCACCACTATTCCCAGATAGCTGGTAAAAAATCTCCACAGCATTACATATACACCTAAAACTGATTTTGGCATCAAGTGACTAAATATTCCAACTGCACCTACCTCTGCAAGACCGCTTGCTGCTGGCGTAGGCAGGAAATTTACGGCATATGTCATTACTATCTGTAAAATAGTTGCCTCAAAAAAAGGTGCCTTAATTCCCAACCCTTTGATCAAAAGAGGAGCCGTAAGAAAATAAAAACTTAGCGAGAACAAGGTAGTAATATAGGCTTTAAGGAAGATTTTTTTTCTTTTCATAAATTCATTGGTAAAAACTTCTTTAAACGTTACAATACCCTTTACTTTGTTTCCAAATCTACGTTTTAACCAGGAAGTTTGAGTTAATAAGAAAACAAAAACTACAGCAAATATTCCGTAGAATATTATCAGATATGTAACAATTGCGTTCATTATTCCCGAAGCCATGTACTGCCTATAATAATAAATAAATGGTATGAGAAATGGAAGAACTAGTGCGGAAAGAAATCCACGGGTAAAAACAGCAGCTGTTCCTTCGGGAAGTGATATTTTTTCTTTCCAGCATACATAAAGTTGAAAAGGTATTCCTCCGACCTGCATAGGGGTAATCGCTCCGAATGCCAATCCTCCCATTGTAAAATAAAAAGCTCCTTTCCATGTCATTTCCTTCCCCAGAGCTCCTGTAATGTATCTGAGTCTCCATATATCAAATATAAATCTGAGAACCGTGGAGAAAAAGGTTAAAGTCAGAAATAAAGGAGATATTAGTCTTAACTGCTCTATTGTTTTTTCGCTTACTGTTAAAAATAGTATTATTGCCGCTGTTACAACAGACAAAAAGAGAAATAATCTGATTCCTCTCCAAATATTCTTCTTGCTAAATTCCTTATTCTTCAATTTCTAGATCTCCTAACTTTAAAACATCCAAAGTCATAATCCCACCAACAATAGCAGAAAGATAAAAAGTGAAAAATCTCCATAATATTGTGAATATACCCAGCAAGCTTTTTCTCACTATTCCCTTAAACATTATGGCAAAAACCCCTTCACATACACCCGTGGCTCCGGGAGTAGGAGAAAAGAAAGTAAATAAAACAACTACCAATTGAAGAAAAGCGACTTTTACGAACGATACGTCTAGCCCGACTCCTTTAAGAAGTAAAGGAGCAATAAAGAAAAACGGAATATAGGCTAGAAAAGTCATAAAAAAGCTTATCACTGAAAGTGTTTTTCGATTTTTTACAAAAAACCAAAATCCATCCTTCATTTCCTTTAGTTCTTTAAAAATTTTAAAAACTAACTTTGTTGCTTTATTTCTTCTACCTTTCATCAATGTTAATTTATACATAAAACGTTTGATAATATTAGGTTTAATAAGTGCGACTGTTATAATTAATACTATAATAGGATAAACAATAAGACTGTATTTTGACAATATTCTGATAGAAGTCGCATCATATTCCTTTGTAAGAATAGGAAACATAAAAGGGAGAAGTATAAGCATCATTATCGCAAAAAAGATAGCTCTAAGCAGAATAATAAGTGTACCTTTTCCGTAGGAAATCCCATCCCTTTTAAGTAGATATAATTGTACAGGGAGTCCGCCTGTTTGAAAAGGGGTTACTGCGGCAAGGAATGCTCCGGTCAAGATAACCTCAAATGCGGTTTTCATGCTGATCCATTTTCCGGTTACCCCCTCACATAAAAGCAAAACCCTAAAAGCATCAAGCGTAGTGTAAAGAATCCAAAAAATCAAAGCAAAAATAAGATAGAGCAGATTCATTTGCTTGAAAGCGTATGTTATCTTTTGAATAATGCGTAAACTAAATTTCTTCCCTGGATCGGGATCTGCGAAAATCAAGAGTGCTAACATGGTTATAATAACCAGAGCTATAAATACCTTTAGCCCTCTATGAATTTTTTTCTCTAAAGTAGCCATATGTTAAGTTGCGCGTTTCGAGTTACGCGTTTCGTGTTCTATGTTACCCTTTGTTAAAAATGGGGGATGTGATAGGATTCTTATCTCTGACTTCTGGCTTCTGGCTTCTAAATTCATGATTTTACTTCCATATTATCGATGAGTCTAGCCTTACCTATCCATACTGCGGCTAAAACTCGCGTTGGCTTATCTACTCTTTCAACTCTTTCAAGGGTCTCTGTTTCAACAAACTCAATGTAGTCTATACGCGTATGTCTTTTTGACTTTATCAATTCCGCCATTTTTTCCTTTAATAAACCGACCTCTTTTTCACCTTTATCAACCATTTCTTTTGCCATAATTAAAGATTCATAAATAATAGTGGCTTCCTTTCTTTGTTCGCTTCCGAGATAAATATTCCTGGAGCTAAGTGCCAGACCATCTCTTTCCCTAATAATCGGAGACGGGATAATTTCTATCGGTAAATTTAGATCTTCAGTCATCGTTTTTATTATAATGTATTGTTGATAATCTTTTTCTCCGAATACAGCAATATCCGGTTGTGTTATATTGAATAGTTTTAAAACCACAGTAACAACTCCCCGAAAATGAGTCGGCCTGCTTCTTCCGCAGTATTTTTTTGAAATCTCATGGACCTCACAAAAAGTCTTAAAATCCTTCGGATACATTTCTGCTGCTACGGGTATAAAAACAGCATCGACATTTTTATCTCTAAGAAGTTCTAAATCCTCTTTTTCATCTCTGGGATATTCCTTATAATCTTCTCCTTCTCCGAATTGAGTAGGATTAACGAAAATAGACACTATTATCTTACCAGCATACTCTCTTGCCTTATCGATAAGACTCAAGTGACCTTCATGAAGGAGTCCCATTGTGGGGATCAAAGCTACTTTAATATTCAGACATTTATTATTTAAAGAATAATTCTGTTGTTCTTGTATCGTTCTAAAAATTTTCATTAGACAACGGATAAATAATTTATCCCGGTTTTGATAGAGGCAATCTCTTTTTCGAGCAATTGCAGATGGGAAGGTTCATTTAAAAAATCGAACTCATTAGAATTTAAAATTAATACCGGACTTCTTTGGAAATGGAAAAAATACTCGTTGTAAGAACTGATAAGAAGTTTTACATAGTCTTCTTTTATCCTCCTTTCATAACTTCTTCCTCTACTTCTTATTCTTTCCATTAAAGTATCTAAGCTTGCCTGAAGATAGATCACCAGATTAGGCTTTATAATATCTTTATCAAGAAGATTGTAAATTTTCTCATATAGACTTCTCTCTCTCTTTTCAAGATTTATAGATGCGAATATCCTGTCTTTATCAAAAGTATAATCGGAAATTATTTTCCTGGTAAAAAGATCCCTGTTAGTCAGATTTCTGAGTTCATTGTACCGCGAAAGAAGAAAAAAAATTTGAGTCGGGAATGCATATCTCTCAGGGTCTTCGTAAAATTGAGGAAGAAAAGGATTTCCATCGATATCTTCAAGTATTGTTTTTGTACCGTATTCTTGAGAAAGAAACTTCGCCAGAGTTGTCTTTCCTACACCTATTACACCCTCAATCGCAATATATTCCCAGTTTTCCATACTTTCTTTTTATCTGGACAAACCTCCAGCAGTGTTTTGATTTTTTTCCCACTTAGAGGATCTTTTTCCTCTTCTGCTATTTCCAAAAGCGGTTTAAGGTAGAAATTCCGCGTCTTAAGATATTGATGAGGTACGCGTAGCTCCGGACTTCTGAATATCAACTGCTCAAAGAGAAGCAAGTCAATATCCACAATTCTTTGTCCCCATTTTTCTTTCCTTTCCCTTCCCATTCTATCTTCAATAGACTGTAAGGCATGAAATAGGTCTTTTATATTTGACTCGGTTTCTAAATACACACACGCATTTAAAAATTCCGGGACGTCTTCCCTCCCCCACGGTTCTGTTCTGTATATGTGTGACCCTTTGACTTCTCCGAGTCTTGAAATCTGGATAAAAGTTTTCTGTAGATTTTTTTCCTTATCATCCATGTTAGAACCGAGAGAAAGATATGCTTTTGCCATTTTATTACTCTTCTATTACAACCCAGGAATCTTTTACTTTATCTCGAAAAGGAGGATTATTCTTTTTAACCGTTACTTTAACTTTACCGATGTTGTCAAGGCTTTTTATTTGTTTCCATATAGAAAGTGCCGCCTTCTCAAGAGTGTAAATTTCTCCTTCTAAACCGGTTCTTATTAAAGCGTAAACAGTTCTAAAATCGACTCCTAAAGAAGGGTCATCTTCTTCTGCAACAGTACTAAAATCGGTTTCGAGCGAGACATCTATACAGATTTCCTGAGGTTGTTCTCTTTCTTTACCGAATCCGCAAACTTTATTTACAATTACACCTGTAAACCCTATACTTTTCATTTATTTGATTATAATTTATCATTAAATATTGTCAACACATTTTCTTTCCCCCCAACCCCCATTTTTTACCACAGAGTACACAGAGATAAACCGCTATCGGCTAACCGCCGAAGCTGTGCCAAAAGTCCAAATTTAACGGATTTCTAAAAAATAAGCCTTTGAAAAACAGGAACTTAGTTTTCTGCAACTTGCGAAAAGGGGGGTTTTGGCACAGCCTCCGCCATCCGCTTTCCGCTAAACCCGATACAACCAAAGAAAATTCACATGTAGGTAATGTAGTTTTGTTTTTGCAATTTAACTGTTTTTCTATTTGACCATTTTACGTAGATTCTTCGAATCTACGTATTGAACAACGGATATCACGCATGGTTTTTATCTTTTACTCGAAACAATTATGAACCACAAATACCACAGAGTTTTTTATTTTTATTTTTTTGAGAAGTAATTTATGTGGCTTGACACGACTTTGATTATTGCTTAGAATAAAAAATAATCTTCGAACACAAAAAGAGGAAATTAAATTAGTACGCAACACGAGATTTATGAATATTATGAATAAAATTAAGAAGTAGGGGTTTAAAATTCAATGGCTAAAAGGAGTAAAGAAAAGAGGATGAAAAAGGATTTACTCGCCTATTGCGGATTTTATTGCGGTGCTTGCCTGGGTTATACCGGTGTAATCGCCGATGCTGCAGAGGATTTTAAAGCAGTGTTGGAAAAATATAAATTCGAGAAATCAGCTAAATATATTCTCCCCGATCAACTTAAAGACTACGATAAAATTTTTGATAAAATAGTTTTTATGGCAAGTCTAAGATGCCCGATGGTCTGCAGGGAAAGAAAAGATGATAATATAAACTGCGAAGTTAGAAAATGCTGTAGAAGTAAAGGTTTTTTTGCATGTTATGAGTGTGCTGACTTTGAAGTATGCAAAAAACTTAAATCGATGCTGGGAGGTGTTCATTATGAAGCTATAATTGAAAATTTAAAAGAAATCAAAGCGATAGGCCTCGAAGAATGGATAAGTAAAGGAAAAGCACATCATTACTGGGATAAAAAAGATTAAAAATCAAAAAAGGAGAAATTAAAAAAATGAGGATAGAAAAAGAATACAAGAAAGATTTTAGTGCCAAGCCTAAGGAAAGAAATGTCTTCATATTTATGGACGGCACGTGGAACGATGAAAACGGAAGACAGGGAAGCGGACTTATTTCAAATGTTTTTAAGCTATACAGTTCTCTGGAAAAAGATTCGGATACGCAGATATCGAGATATTTTAGAGGTATCGGAAATGACGATGATTACAATTTCTGGGGTAATTATATATGCGGGGGAACGGGTAAGGATGAAAAAAGAATTAGAGATGAGGCGTACGCAATGATTGCAAGAGAATATCAAACGGGAGATAGAATTCATATCTTTGGCTTCAGCAGGGGAGCGGCAAGCGCAAGAATGCTCGCCAATCAAGTTTATAAGGAAGGGATTCCCGAAAATATTAAAGTAATATGGGAAACGGCTGCCAACCGAACAACAAGAAATATTGAGGATAGATTTGTACGTTATATTTCAAGCGAAAAGAGATTCGGAGTTGATGTTGAGTTTTTAGGTGTATGGGATACGGTGGGAGCTTTCGGCATACCTATTAATATTCTGGGGATACCTTTACAAAGATGGAATCTTTTTAAGAATATGCACGTGGCGAAAAACATAAAGAAGGCGGTTCATTGTGTTTGTATGGATGAGACAAGAACTGCCTACGTGCCGACATTGATGAATTATAAACCAGGTGTGGTCGAAGAAGTCTGGTTCCCCGGAGTACATTCAGATATTGGTGGAAGTTATAAGGAAGATGCGCTGGGAAAAATATCTCTCGAATTTATGGCTGAAAGACTTAAGAAACATTCTAAGAAACATAAGGTAAAAATTAAATTTAAGGAAGAAGTATTAAAGAGTTATACAACAGTAGGAGACGAAGAAGAATTCGTTTTTCACTTCTTCGGTCTTGGTTGGAAAAAATCAATAAGGAAAATTTATGTATTAAAAGATAACAAAGAAGACGAAAATTTATCCCCAAAAATACACTCTTCGATGGTAGAATTACAGAGAAGCAGAAAAACAACGAGTCCTGTCCGGTTCGGAAAAATTGAAAAAACGATAAGAGTTCAGTATAATCCGCCAAACGCGAAAATTATAAGAGATAAATATGAAATTGTGGATTAAGAGAATTAACCACAGAGAACGTTTATAATGAGAAAAAGTCTTGATTCTTCAGGGGGTGGTAAT
>CAYQMH010000021.1:0-32612 GCA_964418485.1 uncultured bacterium
CATTATTATTACCAAGATATTCTGCGCAAGCCTCCATAAATTTCTCTGTCATCTCTACATTGGTTTTTATGCTCTCAGGTATCTTTTCACTGTCATGTCTTACAGCTTCTGCCGCGCAAACATCGTGACATATCCCACAACGTATACAATCCTCCATCCTTATTTCAGCACTACTATCTTCCATAACTATTGCGCCTACAGGGCATTCCTCAACACAGACTCCACAACTCGTACATCTACTGTCATCAATCCATGGCATTCTATCCTCCTTTTCTGAAATTCAATATGAACCCTTCTTCAAAAGAACCATCATGCAAGAGTTTACTCTGAAACTTTTTGGCGAGAACAAAACCAGCGTTTTCAATTTCTTCCGTAACCGCCTCAATACTAACATCAGCCAATTCTCCCGAAGGAAGATTTCCCTTGCAATGTTTCGGATATACAGAGAAGAGAGTTTTTTCTCTTAAAACTCTCCGAATATCTTTATAAATAACTTTCCTATCAGAAGATTTCATATAATGAAGAACATCATAACACAAAACAACATCCACCGATTTATCTCCCAGGGAAGAATCTTTTATGTTGTTTATCAATTCAATGTTTTTTATCTCCTCTTTCGCGATTATCTTTTTTAACTCACTCAAAGCAGACTTATTTTTATCGAGCGCATAAACAATACCTATATTACCAACTACCTTTGATATAGGTATAGTATAATGGCCTCTACCACATCCGAAATCCAAAACGGTATAGCCTTTTCTTATGCCAATTTTTCTTAAGAACTTTTCTCCATTTTCATCGACCCACTTAATCAAGTCACTTTTCATCGTCGAAAGCTTTTCCGTATAACCTTGTTGCTTTACAATTAATTACTTTTTAGTCTCTGCCTCCAGTTCTTTTATACGTTTCTTCACGGCTTCCAATTCGTTTCCCAAAGCTTTAGCTTGCTCCGCCAACATATTCGCTTCCTGTTCGGGTGGGATCCTTTCAGGATAAGCGGAATACGGAGCGGCGTAATCATAATTAGCTCCATACGGATAACTCATTCTCCTCCAACCAAAACCTCTTCCCCAACCACGGCCAAAACCACGACCAAAGCCAAAACCTCTACCCGGGCCCGGATTCATGTATCCAGGAACCGAATATCCGGCGCAGTAACCAGCGCCTCTTCCAGTCATTGGACCTAAACCTGCTGGACCTGTTCTATCTCCACCTGGCATATTAGCCTCCTTTTTTTGTTTTTAAAAATGAAAACCATTTTCACTTACCTTCAAAAAATATATATTCTTTTTTACCTGCATCTTTCGCACAAACCGTAAAATTGTATCAGATGGTTTTTTATATCAAAACTATACTTTTTCGAAAGACCCTGTTCTGTTCGCTTTAAAAGCTCTACTTCTTCGTCAATGAAATCCGTATAATTTATAACCCTATTGCAAGAAGTACAAACAAGATGATGGTGGTGCTCACATCCCTCGGGACCCTCGGCCAATTCATACCTTGATTTGCCATCACCAAAATCAAGCTTGAAAACAACACCCATGTCTATGAGCAGACTCAGGGTGCGATAAACAGTAGTCAGCCCTACTTCCGGGTGGTTTTCGTGAACTATAATATAGATATCTTCGGCACTTAGATGTTCTCTTGCCTTGGTTAAAACTTCAAGAATAGCCTCTCTGGGTAACGTTAATCTGTAACCACAGCCCCTAAATCTTTTATCCCACCACGTCGAACGCTTCCCATGTTTACCATACATTTTTACTCCTCTTATTGAAAACGGTTTCCATTTTCAAATATAGCTTATTATCTCTAATTGTCAACCCTTGTTTTTTACTTTTTGGCGATATCAGCGCCACCATTTATGGAAGACCGGGGGGTTCCCATAATGCTAAAATGATTGATGTAGATCGTCTTCAGAGCCATTTGTCGGTAAAATTGTCGGAGAACAACTTGGCTGTCATATAATTTCAGTAAGCAGAAATATTCCCAGTAACAATATAAAAGTGGCGCCTAAAATCGCTAAAGATGATTGAATTGGCTTTCTGAACCTGCTTTCTTGGGAGAAAAGTTTTAAAACTCTCTCTTTTGTCAATATTGTTAATATTCCAACGACAGAAATAGTTGTAGCCATTCCCAGTGCCATAAAAAGAGTCGAAATTACGCCTATAGCAAGAAAACCCAGTGACAAAGAAAAGAGAAGTATAATCATAGCTCCGGGACATGGAACCATTCCCACTGCAAAAACAAAAGGTAAAACATTTTTTTCGCTTTCTTTTTCAATGATAAATACTTTCCCTTCTTTCTTTTTTAGGGTCTCCATTATTGCTTTAACCAACAAAAAAAGCCCAATAAGAGAGATCAAAGCGTAACTTACAAGTTTTATTACTTTATCTATATCTTCAAACGTTCGTAGGAAAGGCTGTTTTATTATAAAATTTAGCACTAAAACTATAGCTAAGGCTGAAAGCGCATGCAGAAAACCAATGAAAGAACCAACAAGTATGCCTTTTTTTATCTTTGAGCTGTGAGAAAGAAAATAAGAGAATATAATTGTCTTTCCGTGACCGGGGCCTACGGCATGAATCATCCCATAGATAAAAGTTACGAGAATAATAAGGGAGAAGGCCTTCTTCGACCTTTTCTCCTTTATCTCTCTTGCAAGTTTCGAAACATTTCTATTCAAATTACGCTGAATATCGTAAATCGGTCTTAAAATTTTCTGTACAAAATAAGGATACCTTACGCTTTCGTGAGGCGATTTGTTCTCCTTTTTAGAAATAAGAGGGTTCTCCTGCGCAAAACTTATTAAAGGGATAAGGGAGAAATTTAAAAACATTAGAATTAAGAATCTTGGTCTCATTTTTTACCCTTAAATTTAAGAAGTATCGTTTCAGGAAATATTTGTCCATAATAGTAAGCGTTTTTCTCATCGTCAAAAATTTCGTATGTAAAATCAATGTTGTTTGTATCTCTAAAAACAACAGGTTCTTCACTCTTTAGTAAAACTTGAACAAAGTAAGTCTTGTCATAAAAGGCTATTTCAATCTCTTTATAAAAAACCTCACTCTTAACGTGACATTGAATCAGAAAATTATAGATAACATTTTCTTCTGCTATTCTCGCTGTGAAGTTTTTAACTTGTTCAACCTTAAAGCTTTTCCCGTTTATTCTCATATGGGCAAAATAATCAAAGTTCTTTAAATTAGAGAAAGCTCCCTCTTCAATTTCTTTTATCTCTATACCGCTAAATTCCCCATCTTTATTCTTATCAAAATCCTGTATGATTGTTCCACTGAACATTTCATCGAAAATCCATTCGGCTTCAACGCCCGCAAAACCCAGTTCATCAAAAAAAATAGTTGCTGAGTTGTCAATAAACACATGTGGATGAGCTATAAGTGATCCGTTTATTAGAGAAACACTCATGGTTAGTAAAATAGTTGCATTGTATTTTTTTATTAATTTATAACACATTTTGCTTTTTGTTAATGTATTATACTTTTAGTGGAATTCAAGTATAAGACTTTAAAAACCATCAAAAGCCGTAAGTTTTTTGCTAAAAAGCAACAACGAGATTATTAGATAGAGGCTAATCTTTCCTTTTTCGAAAAAATTTTATGCTCTTGATATTTTACATTATTTCCATAAATTATTGTGTATAAATCTAATTTCAGAGGGAGAGAAATATATGAAAGTTTTATTTATCGGCGGAACAGGGGTTATAAGCTCGGCTTGTACCGAACTGGCAGTTGAGAAAGGGTTCCAACTGTATCTTTTAAATCGCGGTAAAACTAAAAGACCTGTTTCCGAAAAAGCTCATATCTTGCGGGGAGATATTAGAAATAGAACTTCAGCCGAAACTGCATTGGGGGACAAGACATTCGACGTAGTTGTAAACTGGATCGCCTTTACTCCCGAACACATTAAAAGAGACCTGGAATTGTTTGGAGGCAGGGTAGGACAGTACATATTCATAAGTTCAGCTTCCGCCTATCAAACACCTCCCAAAAAACTGCCTATAACCGAATGCACTCCCTTATCCAACACTTCCTGGGAATACTCGCGAAATAAAATTGCCTGCGAAAAACGCCTTTTTCATGCTTACCGAAAAGGCCATTTCCCGATAACTATCGTACGTCCTTCCCACACCTACGACCGCACCACGCTACCTATGCACAATAAATACACATTAGTCGACCGCATGAGGAAGAACAAAAAAATCATCGTACACGGAGACGGAACTTCAATTTGGGTACTAACACACCACAGGGATTTTGCCAAGGGTTTTGTAGGTTTATTGGGCAATTCCAAAGCTATAGGAGAATCCTTTCACATCACTTCAGACGAACTGTTATCCTGGAATCAAATCTACGAAATAGTAGCACATGCCTCAGGAACCGAAGCCCGAATAGTGCATATACCCTCAGAGTTTATAGCCTACTTTGATCCTGAGTGGGGAGCAAGTCTTCTGGGAGATAAATCTCACAGTATGATATTCGATAATTCTAAAACAAAACGGTTTGTACCGGATTTTAAAGCTACTATTCCTTTCTTTACCGGAGCACAAGAAATCATTAGCTGGTATAAAGCTGATACCTCAAGGCAAGTAGTAGATGAAAAAGAAAATCAAATGATAGATAAAATCATAGAAAGATATGAAATGGGACTACCACAAAGAAAGAGTGATTCATAACTTGATATTTATTAAGCTTAATGTAAATTACCGGAAAGCGAGGAGGACAATATGAAAAAATCGATGATTATAATCCCTTTTTTGCTTTCAATAATTGGTTGCAACGCACCTCAATCTGATGAAATAGCAAAAATACAAAACAAAATTACCGAAATAACCAATAAATTGAAAACAGTAGAAGAAGGCGCTCCCCTTAGAGCTAAAGACGGAATAGAAGAAATAAAGGAAAACATGAAAAGTCTCGATAAGATTATAGAAAAACTCGACCAGATAGAAAACAAGCTCGATCAAATAGATAAAAGACTCGATAAACTAGAAAAAAAATAAAAATCATTTTTGCTCAAAAAACCTTTGCAGATAAGCTTCTGCAAGCCCTCTATACTTACCCCATAGTTTTTTGCTCATTTCTTCAAAACTGTCACGGATGCCATAATTTTCTTTCATAATCTTTTCGGTCAAACAATCAATATAAAAAGAATCATAGTCCCTCTTCTGAAAAATATTGTAAAGATTCACAGAATAATTACCTATACCCTTAATATCTTTTATACCTAATTTACCAAAATTCCTGGTTAGTTCCATAATATAGGAAATCTTATAGCCTATGCGTAATTTCTTTATTTTTTCCTCTTTATATTTCGCCGGCACAAAATTTACTTCTCTATAAACTCTTCTCATTTGCTCCCGATAATTTTTGTAGGAATTATTTTGAGAAACTATAGCACCTACCAACGCTTCAAAATCGGAAAAGGCAGAAACGATTCTGGTTTCTTTTATTTTAGGGAAATAATCTCTTAAAACTTTATCTTCTTTGCATAGAGCATAAAAATCCTTTAAATCTTCATGTAGACCAAAGCAATTGGAAATTCTTTTCTCTAAAATCTCCGCTTCTCTTCTTTTCATATCCATGGAAGATTCGATTATTAAATTTTCATCCTCTTGCCTAAAAACAAGCTCAATCATCCTGTTATTAAAAAATATTTTTCTTACAGGATTATCTTCATAAAAAAAATAAAAAAGACCAGAATTAAAAGTCTTTAAAAAATCAAAATCTTTTGTTTTTATTCTTATCTGGAACACTTTGTAAAAATATTAATATTTTGCCTCAATGTGTAAATACATTATTATTTATTTTTGTTTTTACTATTCAACGATTTAACAATTCAACCATTTAACTAATCCGGAGGATTTACGTTTTTCGGTAAAATCTGAGCAGCGACAGTTGAGGCAAGTATAACTTTAATAATAGCACCGGGAATAAATGGGAAAAATCCCATTGCAAGAAGAGCCGTAAACCCTGGAAAAGAACCTTTAATAATATGAAAATAAAAACCTAACTGAAAGAGCCCGGGAACATATATTAAAAAGAAATCAGCAAATAACATCAACAAAAAGATAGGGAAAAAAGATCTTAATTTAACATATTTATCGATTACATATCCCAGAAAGAAAGCGGCTAATACAAAACCGATCAAATATCCTCCTGTGGGGCCAAAAATACTACCGCCTGCAAACCACCCAACACCCAACATACCAACACCTATATAAATTATCTGACTTATTCCACCCCAATTTCTCCCGAGAAGGACTCCGGCAAGGAGAACAAAAAACGTTTGCAAGGTAATAGGAACTGGTGTCCAGGGAAGAGAAATTTTAACCTGAGCTGACAGCCCGGTCAGACAGGCAATCCCTATAGCAAAAAGAGCTTTTTTGACCGTTGTCAAACTACGAGACCAGTTAAAAAACAACCATGAAGCTCTCTTAAGATTATTCAAAACTTTTATATCATACATTTTTTGCCTCCTCTCACTTACTCTCCAACCACAAGTTTGACATTATCTTCAAAAGTTACTTCTACACCGGGGGCGGGAAACTGCTGTATAACAACATCTACTTCCCCTTTTGTCCTCTTGACCTCCGAGAGTACAAGTCCGTACTTCAATATCTCCCTCTGGGCTTCTTCTAACTCCATTCCATTTAGATTCGGCATCAAAAAAACCTTTCTTTTTTCTATCCCAATATAGATTGTAAGCATCCCCCCCTCAGCAATACTGTCTCCACTCTCAGGTTTTGTCTTAACCACTTTTCCGTCTAGGTCTTTTTCCTCTACAGGATAATTTATAAAAACCCTGTTTGTTATGCCGTAATTATCGAGAGAATCCACGGCATCCTCTCTGGAAAGTCCAGTAATTCCTGGCAATGCAATCTTCTTTGCACCCCTGCTAATAACAAGTTTAATAGTACTACCAACCTTTATGTCTTCTTTTGCCGGAGGTTCACTATTTACGATAAACCCCTCAGCTACTTCACTTGAGTATACACTATCTGAAACGACGTACTTTAAATCCAACGACGAAAGGAAGCTTTTTGCTTTCTCCAAACTCATATGCTTAAGATAAGGAACTTCTATGGTCTTATTGTATTTAACTATAACAGGCATTAAAAAATAAAAAACTACAAAACCAAAGAAGAAAGACCCTATTACAATTGATACATAAGTAAAAACCTTCTTCATCAACCACCCTCACGATTTATAGTTATATCTACCTTAGAACTTTTTTCAATCATTACACCAGGCTGCGGGTTTTGGCTGATAACAATATCAAAAGCGTGCTCTCCGCTTGTAATATAATTCCTCCTTCCTAATTCAAGCCCACTTTCTTCCAATAGTGCCTTGGCTCTATATTCACTTTTTCCCCTAAGATTAGGAACAGCTACTTTCCCACCACCCGAAGAAACAATTAATTTTATTGGAACAGCTTCAGTTACTTTCTGCCCTGGCTCAGGTATCGTTTTCAAAACAACATCCTTGGGTTCTTCTGATTCCTGTCTCTCAATTACCCCTAAACTAAGACCTCGCTCGGAGAGATATACCTTGGCCTGATTAACATCAAAACCTATTACGGAGGGAACAACTATTTCCTCACTCTCTACTACTTTTCCCTCGGTACCTTTACTCAAAACAATTCTTACAGCTGAACCCTCCTCTACAAGCTCTCCTGCGATTGGTTTCTGGTAAATAATTCTATCTTTCTTCGTTGTCGGATCAAATTTCTCATCTTCCACAATAATTTTTAATCCTTTTTCAGCCAAAATCATCTCAGCTTTGTGCACATCTAAATTTTCGACATCCGGGACAACTACCATATCTGACTGCCCGGATAGTATCTCAGGAACGAAATACACAAAAGTGAAAGCGACCAAACTGGAAACTATCAAAGAAGTTAGAAAAGCTATCCAAAAAACCTTAGCAGAACTCTGCTGATAATACATAATAATTACCTCCTTATAAGGATTGCGCCAAATCCTCCATCATAAAAGGGAAATCCGGGAAGATTACTGATAAAAGGTTCTCCTTCCCGAGCGCATTCAACAATAAAATCGGGATTTTCTTCTAAAAACCATTGCACCTGCTTTTCGTTTTCCTCCGGAAGAATAGAACATGTTGAATATACCAAGACTCCGTTTTTCTTTAGATTCTTCGCCGCGGAGATTAACATCTCTCTCTGCAATTTCACAAGCCTGCTTAAAGACTTTAAGTTAAGATTCCATCTGAGCTCGCCTTTTTTTCCCATAACACCCGTGCCGGAACAAGGCACATCTAAAAGTATTCTATCCGCTCGAGCAACTCTAAAGTTTCTCACATCAGCCTTAACCGGATAAATACTCTTTATACCCAATCGCTCGGCATTCTGTGACACCATGTGGAGATCCTTTTTATCTACAGATAATACGACTCCCTCATCTCCCATAATTTCTGCTATCCCGGTACTCTTAGTGCCGGGGACAGAACATAAATCGAGTACAATCTCACCTTTTTCCGGAGAAAGAATCTCGGTATTCATTGCTTGAGTAACACCCTGGATTTGAAAACAACCTCTTTTAAAGCTATTACTATAAACAACTCCACTTTCTGTCAAAAGATTATATTCTCTTTTCTCTATTGCCTCCGCCCTAAACCCCTCTTCCTTCAAATCTTTAATGACATCCTCTGCTGTGGTCTTCAATCTGTTAATTCGAATCGTCGTAACCGGTGGCCGATTACTCTCTTTCAATATGTTTTCTGTTTTCTCGCCATATTCATCCATCAAGAGGCGAACCAAAAACTCCGGAAAAGAGTAAAACGTAGACAAATATTTTAAAGGTTCCTCAGGATAAGTAACAGGATGAAGATTTCGCAAAACAGCATTTACAAGAGATGCTGTCCCATTATGTCCGTATTTCTTTGCTAATTTTACCGATTCATCTACCACGGCATAATCTGGATCACCGCTTATGAGCAGCCCATAAACTCCTTCTCTCAGTATGTTTCTAATAGGTAGCGGTAGACTTTTAAGCTTTTTCTTATTTAAATGTCTTTCCAGGATATAATCGAGTCTCTTAATCGTTTTAAGGGTTCCATAGTAGTAATCATAGGCTTTTTGCATACTTTTATCTACCCTCTCTCCTTTCCTACTTTCAGAAAAATTGTTTAAAGCCTTGCCCCCTTTTTCAAATTCGATTAAAGCTTTTAAAGCTAGCTCACGTCCATTCATTTCAATCTCCAAATACTACCTTCCGGATTATCCTGAATCAGTATTCCGCTTTTCAGAAGAACAGTCCTTATCCTATCAGCCATATCGTAACTACCTTCATCTCTGAGATCATTACGCAACTTCACAATTTCCTCTACTACGGGACTAAGCTCCTGTCTATCTTTCCCAAAATCAAAGCCAAGATTCGTAAGCAAAAAAGCCAACGTTTCTCTGTAAGAACCCATATCTTCTTTATTTGCCTTAAGACCTTTATTGACTATATCAAAAGCCAGGGCTACTGCCCCGGGAGTACCAAGATCATCATTCATCTTACTCTCAAAGTCCTCAATTAAATTAGAAAACAGCTTACCTTTCATGCCTTTAGAAATATTTAAAAAATTCATAATCTTTTCCCATCCTGAAGCAGCCTGTTTAAGCATATCAGTATTATAGTCTATGGGGTTTCTATAATGCGCCTGCAATATATATAACCTGATCGCATTTGGGTCGAATTCCTCTAAGAGATCTCTTATGGGCACAAAATTCAACAAAGATTTCGACATCTTTTCTCCCTTTATATTAAGCATCTCGTTATGAACCCAAAACTTCGCAAAGGTTTTACCGGTTGCAGTCTCTGACTGTGCAATTTCATTTTCATGATGGGGGAAAATCAGGTCGCTACCGCCTCCATGAATATCGATTGTCTTTCCAAGGTAATAATTTGCCATTGCAGAACACTCGATGTGCCAGCCGGGTCTCCCTTTCCCCCAGGGAGAAAACCAGGATGGCTCCGAAGCTTTCGCTTTCTTCCACAACACAAAATCCAGAGAATCTTCTTTCTTTCGGTTTACCTTAATTCGAGCTCCCGATCTCAAATCCTCCACTTTCTTCCCCGATAGTTTACCATAATCTTTAAATTTACGAACACTAAAAAATACATCTCCATCCTTTTGATAAGCAAACCCTTTCTTCTCTAACTTTTGCACAAGGTTTATTATTTCTTCAATATGTTGTGTCGCTCGCGGATAAAACGAGGGCTTTAAAATGTTAAGACGGGTAATTACATCTCTATATTCATTTTCAAAATAGGCAGCTATCTCTCTATAATCTTTCCCTTCTTCTTCAGCTTTAACTATAACCTTATCGTCAATATCCGTAAAATTAACTATTAAATTAATATCGTATCCGAGATATTTTAAATAACGATTGATTATATCCGAGGTGAGTGCAGCTCTGATATGACCGATATGAGGGGATTCCTGCAGAGTCATGCCGCAATAGTAAATTGAAACTTCCTTCTCCTTTAAAGGCTTAAAATCTTCCTTCTGTCTGCTTAAGGTATTATAAAGTCTCATTAAAAGTGGAATCCCATTTCGATTTCATTTTTTTTAATTTCCAGAGAAACCCTTCTACCAAAAAAGTAAGTTGTTAAAAAACTGACCGCCCGATTGGCTACGGCAAGACCAATCATATTGGTAGCCTTCTGATCTAACCTTCTCTTATCTCTCCTAACATCTCTATACCTTTCTTCCAATTCTATCGATCGCCAATGCCAGGCATCCGAACCGGTATACGAATTCGCCTCAATATACTGTTTTCTCAATTGAACTCTATCCGCCATAACTTCGACATCCAGAGTGTCGGGATATAATCTCCTCGCTTCCTCTTTAACCGTCTCATTATAATCTACATTTGTCAGAAAATCTTCCATCGCATTAAAATAGTCTTCATCTTCATTCCTGAGATTTGCAGAAGCGTACAAAGCTGCAAAGTTACGGGATATTCTGTCTTTCTTATCCTCCTCTGCTTTGCTGTCAAAATAAGTCAACCAGATCGCTGCTTCAGCTACCATAAAACAAATCCCTCTATTTTTATTCCCCATCAAGTAATCCCCGGACCCGGGGATAACAAAAGAAGAAAAAGCTGCTTTTGCGGGTGTTATCGAAAAAAGAACAGTAAGAAACAACATGAATATCCCTCCCTTGTTTTTCCTCTAAAAACCATTCAATAAACCGAATTTAAACTTATCAAAAATATTATTTTCGACTTCGATGGTGGCGATGTAAACGCCGTTAGCTTGCCTTGAAAGTTCTCTATCTATCCTAATATCATTTGGGCCAAACAATCCGGTTACTCTTTTTTCTGTCACGAGACTGCCTGAAAGCGAATATATTCTTATCACAACATCCTCCGCAGAAGCGCTGAGGAGAAATCTAATAAAAGCTTCATCTCCTCCTCTGACAGGAGAAGGATAAATATAAAATTCCTCAATAGCCAACTCACCTTCTTCGTCAAACTCCACAGGTAAAAGAGAGTCAGGAAAAACCGACTGATGGTCATTGTTAAAATAAATCCTGTTCCATCCATCACCTCTGTAATACCCATCGGTTTCCCAACCATACAACCATCCGTCACTAGAACCGATGAACAATTCCGTACGCCCATCTCCGTTTATATCAAAAACTAGAGGAGTCGAATAAGATCTCTGTCCCGTGGCAAAAGGAAATTCGGCTACCTTTTCGCCTTTTCCGTTATAAGCAAGAACCCCTCCGTCGGGAGAACCGAATACTATGTCGAGCAAAGAATCACCGCTTACATCGGATAGGATTATCGAAGACTGAGTCTGCCGAGAGAGGTGAATTTTTATGGGAAAATTATCGATCAAAATACCATTCCTGTTTAAAGCGAACACATTCGCGCTGTCAGCTAAAATTACTTCAAGATATCCATCTCCGTTTATGTCTCCAAGCGCGGGTGCCGAGAAATACGTTTTTGCGGGAAGATTCCTTTTCCATTCTACCTCTCCTGTTGTATCGACAGCAAAAATTGCCTTCGAGCCTGCCGGGCAAAGAATCTCTTTAACGCCGTCTCTGTCTATATCACCCGCCACAGGTGAAGACAAGCTGTAAGAAACGTGTTCTTCTCCTCTTCTCCAAATAATCTCGCCTGCAACAGAAACTTTCAAAAGAGTACCGTCCGCCGGTAAAACGTATATTGAGTTCCCGATAACCAGGGGAGTGGCAACCAACCAGTCCCCAACGTACAGAGGAAAACCATCCGCTTCAACCAAGCTATCACCATCCCATCTGAGCAGGTGCAGCTCCGAAGCTGAAGTTCCAAAGAGTATTTCCTTGCCGCCTCCGGGAAGAAGATCCGCCGCAGAAGCATTACCGTATATATTTCCGGTTACAGAAAGAGAATCAAGAATAACATCGGAAGAAATATCGTAGAGAAAAACTTTTCCTTTTATTGTCATATCAAAAATTTCTAAATCCCCGCTCCCGGTAACGTCCGTAATAAGAGGAGAAGTATAGGTTGAATCTTCATATACAGAATCGGATAATTCGGCCATTCTGAACAGAGTATCATCAGGATTTACGCTATAAATTCCACCCCACATATCGCCTGCAAAAATCGTGCTATCTACGTTCTGAGGTGCAATCACATCCATCTTTCCGCCTAACTTTTTAGGAAAGCCAGCAAGACTCCTATAAAAGGAAACATCAAAATACATAATAGTATCGGGTAAAGAAATATTTGAAATCGTTATACCTGTCCAGTTGCCGAAATTATCGTTCGTGCTCGGGTCTGTTGTTGGCAAAAATTCCGAACAGAACCCCCCTTCGAAGAAAACATCCAACGGAGAACCATATGTGGCGGCATCCCAATTCTGAATTTTATAAATTCCCTTTTCGAAATCCTGTATACCGTCGGCCTCCTCAAGGTCAATCCCCTTTGGGAATCCAACGTTTACCATATTGTATGCTTCCATCTCAGTTATTTTTCTCTCGTCGATGTGCCAGATCGCCAGTCCTCCACTATTAATGTCCGGCGGGAGAGAGAATTCATAATCATCGATATTAACAAGCACATTATCTTTCCATACCCTGAAACCGTTCGAATCTACATTGGTGGTACAGGGACTGACATAATGAAAAGTATCTGGATTAGTATAAGTAAATTTATTCTCAATCAGAAAATACTCATCCTTATTAATTGGAATTTTGTAAATTCTTGGGGTAATTGAATCCATACTGCCTGCCCATTTTATCGGAAGGGAAGTAGAAGCTCTATCAATTGTATGAGGCACATCAAAGCCAAGCTTAATTCTGTTATAGGCACATAATCTGGGGGGAATAAGCCCGGCCTCATTCCAATTACCGCTACCCATAAGAGCCCAAGCTCCCATACCCATAGTTTCGTAGGTTACATCATAGAAGTCAAAAAGCCCCAAAGAATGACCGAATTCATGGCATAAAGTTCCTTGAAGGTAAGCAGGAACACTGTCCTGAAAGTTTGTCTCAGGCATCAGAACACCCGAATCAATTGTATCACCGTCAGCCACAAGATAGGAGCCGAATAATTCATGCATACCGGACCCCTGCGCACAAACTATATCATAGGGAGAATCACCCCTGTCGGTTTGCCAAGGAGCACCTGCATGAAAGACTATAATTTGATCAAAGTTGGAGAAATCCGCATCATAATCAGCCACTTCTACAGCATCCCTCAGCAATTTAAAAAATCCAAGAACGAAATATTGTAAGTCTCCGTAATACTTCATCTCATGGGGCAGAGAATACCCCAAATCACCTGTAGGGGGAAGAACTTCCCACTCAATCCATAATTGCCCATAGGAAACCTTATAGTAGTAATTATGCAAAAACTCCATTAATCTGTTAAAATATGTTAAATCGTGCGGAGGGTCATAACTAAGACTTCGAGCAATTGTAGTATCGACCAGAGTATCCGTTCCGACAACTGTTGTATCATACGTTGTATCACAAACAGATCCAAAACCTTCAAGGTTAAATCTACCATTACCCGTAGTAAGAGAGGTGGTATCCTCTAAGAATTCAACTCTAATAGCAGCAACACGTACTGTATCGATACCGTTAGCCCTCATCCTGCGCGATCGCCTAATCTTCTGGCTTTCAGATGTTTCAGCTCTATACTTACGTTTAGGTCCGAAATACTTAAGGTGATCAGGATGCATTTTATAAACTTCCGCCTGCTTCTCCATAAAACGTGGCATAATAAATTTATTCAGGGAATCGATAAGCGCTTCATTTGTCAAGGGATCCTGAATAAATATAGACAATATTAATAAAATCAAATTATTCTCCTTTTAGCTTTTTACCTCGGAGGGAGAGGGATTTGAACCCCCGTTCCGCTTTCGCGGAAACACGATTTCGAATCGTGCGCTTTCAGCCGCTCAGCCATCCCTCCTCTCTTTAAAAAATTTTTTCAGTAAATTCGCGGATTCCTCCTTTAAGATACCGGAGGTCACCTCAAATTTCCAGTTCCATTCTTTATTCCTTACATCGATTACTGAACCAAAAGCCCCAAATTTCTCATCTCTTGCCCCATAGACCACCCTGCTTATTCTTGCCTGAATCACAGCACCCGCACACATAAGGCAAGGTTCAAGAGTGGAATACAGAATGCTGCCGTCCAATCTCCAATCGCCAATAGAATTGGCTGCTGCAGTTATAGCAATAATTTCCGCATGAGCAGTCGGATCTTTAAGGGCTTCTTTTCTGTTTGCGCCTCTACCAATAACAACACCGTCTTTAACCACCACTGCGCCCACGGGAACCTCTTCATTGTTAAAAGAGTTTTCTGCTTCCTTCAGAGCTTCCCGCATCCATCTCTGGTCTTCCGCCTTATTCATTTCATATAAATTTTTTCGTCAATAAATACGCCTGAGAGGAGTCGAACCTCCAACCTGCGGATCCGTAGTCCGCCGCTCTTTCCAGTTGAGCTACAGGCGTAATATAATTTAAAATATACTATAAACCCTTTTACTGTCAAGACTGATAAAAACCTTCATTTGTTCCTTATAATTTGCTACGAAGACACAGAAAAAGAAGTTAGAATAGAGAAACAAGTCAAATAGTAAAATGGTTGAATGGTTAAATCGGCCACCCCACACACATTTTCTTTTACTTATTTAACAATTCTTTAATTTAACCATTTGACTTAGATTTGAAAAATCTATTTACTAGCCACGGATACACACGGATTTTTTTTTAACTGCTAACTGCTCTCTACTCCCTACTCCCTACTCCTTAAATTCCACACAAAGACCTCAAAGTTTTTTAAAACTCGAAACCCTGAGTCCTTGAACCCTTGATACCTAACCCTTAATTAAACACAAAGAGAATATGACGTAACACATTATACGCAAAGGATTTGTCTTTGCGGAGAGTTTAAAAGGGACAAAAAAACCTCTGAGACCTCTGCGTCTCTGCGGTGAAGATTATCGGCTTTATATTACTATGCCCCAAACTTATCCAGTCTTTCCGCGTGAGCGAGGAGAAGGGACGTTAAATATAAAGACGGCATTCGACCTAAGTTACCTTTAGCGCATTCGCTTTCTCCAAATCCGGAAACACCGCTTATTCGAGTCCATTTAGAAACGAGTAAAAGAGGAACAGGATGCCAGGAATGGGATTTATACGTAGCAGGCGTAGAATGGTCACCGGTTACAGCCAAAACATCCGGAGATAACTTCATAATTTCTGGGATATAGCTGTCTGTCTCCTCGATTTTATCAACTTTTGCATCAAAATTTCCATCTTCCCCGTAAGAATCCACCTTTTTTATATGAATATAGAAATAATCATAGTCTTTGTATGATCTTTTTAACGCTTTAAATTCTTCTTCGACTGAAGTCGGTGTTCTATCGACATCCATCCCTATCAATTGTGTTAAACCTCTGTACATCGGATAGTCGGCAATCGCTCTCGCTTTTAATTTGTAAATTTTCTGAAATTGAGGCAAATCAGGATAACCTGAAATCCCGCGAAGAACCGCCGCATTCGGCTTCTCATCTATACCATCGAGCGCTTTTTGTATCTCTTCCGTTAACTTATTTATGATTTCAGCGGTTTTTTTCGCAGACTTTGAGTCCTGTATCGGCTTTGATTTAAGAATTTCCTCTCCTACCTTTTGAGGATCGGTATCAGTTACGTCGCCACATATATCTTGCCCTCTTAACCTTACCACAAAACGGTGTTCTTTACCGCTTGTAAAAGAAACCTTCACCCCTTCTATTTCGGAAATTTCTTTATTTAAGTGTTTTATTATTTTTTCGTTTACCTCGGTAGCTATTCTCCCGGCTCTTCTGTCCTTAACAACACCCTTTTCAACTATACAAAAATTACCCCTCGCGGTTAAATCTCCCTTATTTACTTCAACACCTACGCCGAGAGCCTCAAGAATACCTCTTCCAATTTGATATTTAACAGGATCATAACCAAAAAGAGCAAGATGAGCAGGCCCGCTCCCCGGAGTTATTCCCGGAAAAACCGGATCTAACAAACCACATTCGTTTTTAGAAGCAAGGCTATCTAAATTTTTGGTTCGCGCAGCCTCGAGAGCCGTTTTTCCTTTATAGGGCAATCCTCCAAGTCCATCCATAACGAGCAAAACGATTTTTTTATCGCTCTTCTCCGCAAGACCTTTAAGAATAGAAATCGTATCGTACACTTAACCTCCTAAAGCAGAAAAGGGGGGCTAAGCAGAACCAAGATAATGGTCACTCCAAACAGGGTCGGTCAACTCATGCATTTCTTTATCGTAATCTATCAGCCCTTTATTAAATCCATCATCTTTTAAAGCAGCAGCGGCATCCTCATCTGCCGGATTTACATTATGTTTTTTTATAACCTTAAGAAACCTTCCGCGATGATCTCTAATAAAACAGGGCATTATCCAATTCTTGTGTTTATCAGGCGGCTGCTTATATCCGTACTCATACTGCCATTCCCTTATATCTTTGAAAAACCCGGAATGTATTATATCATTTAAGTTACGCCCCTCTTTAAAAGCCTCACAGACATTATCCACGGTGTAAGGAACGAATACGCACGGCGTAACATTCCCATCCCAATTAATATAAAAATAACCTCCGGGTCTTGCACCTGCGATACATCCGTCAGAGCCTGTAGCCGTACTCCAGAAATCAGCCACAAAAATATTTTCTTTGCGCATAAGATGCCATTCCCATTCATACAATCTGGCTCTCTGTTTAGGTGTCGGCATCAAATCAAGAGTGAATTTACGGCCTATTGGCATATACTGGAAAATCCAGGCATACATAGCACCAATTTCCTTAAAGAAAAAGTCCCTGAATTCGTCGGAAGTAATCACATCAATATTGTTACGGGTAGCGGTTACCGACAAACCAAAAGGAACTCCTGCTTTTTTTAGATTATCCATGGCTTTTAATATCCTTTCAAAAACTCCTTCTCCTCTTCTATCGTCAGTTTCTTTTTTCAAACCCTCAACAGATATAGCCGGAGTAATATTCCCCGCTTTTGCCATTCTTTCTGCCACTTTTTCGGTAATCAAGGTTCCGTTTGTATACATAAGAAAATAAGAATCGTTATATTTTTCATAAAAGTCAAGGATGGTATTACCCTCTTCTTTGTATAGAAGAGGTTCCCCTCCAGAAACCACAAAGAAACTAACGCCCCAAAGCTCTTTTGCCTGGTCAGCAATTTTGGTCAGCACATCCCAGCTTAAACTCTCATTAAATTCAACACCTGAAGCCGCATAGCATCCCTTGCAACGCAAATTGCACTTTTTCGCAGGACTTACAGTAAGAAATACAGGAGGACGCTCGGAATACTTCTTCGCATATTCCATCCTCTTGTAGAAACCTCCAAAAAAAACATTTCCCAGGAAAACCCTTAATAAACCATCAACAGCTTCTCTTGACAAATTTCCTTTTTCAACAGCCCTTTCAATGCTTCTAAAAATCGCCCTCGCCATATAATACTTGTCCTCCTGAACCCTTAAAGGCCTATTATCCGGATTTTCTCTAATCAGATCTGAATATATACGTTTCTCCATACTACGCACCAAGAAACCTCTTAGTTTCTCTTTTTTTATCGCGAAGTTTGCGGTAGATGAAATCGCCTTAAAACTCGCCCTTTTTACAAAATCCATATATACCTCCCTCCGATTTTTATACAGAAAATTTCTTAAAGATCCAACTCCAGCCCAAAAATCTTAATAAACCTTTTTAACAAACTTTTATTAACCTGATAAAAGACCCATCTTTTATATTGTCTCTTCAAAACCAAGCCGGCTTCTTCAAGCTTCTTAAGATGATGAGAAACCGTAGGCTGAGAAAGCTTTAACGTTTCGACAATTTTCGAAACATTCTGCTCTCCTTGCTTAAGAATCTTAAGTATCCGGAGTCTGGTACTATCCGCCAACAAACTCAGAATATCATTCACATCCATTAACCCTCCTAGCAAACTAACATTTTTAATATATAGATGGCTATCTATATATCGTATCTTTATAATAACAAATCACCTGAATATGTCAAGGGGACGATTTCCCTCTTGACAAAGCAAAAAAATACTTTAATTATACAGTATCTCTTCGGGGTTGGGTGTAATTCCCAACCGGCGGTGAAAGCCCGCGAGGAGTAATCCTGATTCGGTGGGATTCCGAAGCCGACGGTGAGAGTCCGGATGAGAGAAGAGATTTTATTTAAGAAAATCTAAGAAAACCCCGGAGAGGGGTTTTTTTATGAATAAATTAGATGAATATTTTTTAAAAGAAACATTTACCCTTGCGAGAAAAGCTGAAGGAATCGTCTCACCTAACCCTCTCGTTGGAGCCTGTGTGGTAAAGAATGGTGTTGTTGTCGGTAGAGGTTACCATAAAGGCCCCGGAACTCCGCATGCTGAGGTAGAAGCTATAACGGAGGCGGGAGATCAAGCTAAAAATGCTACTTTATATGTTTCTCTGGAACCTTGCTGCCACCACGGTAAGACTCCTCCATGCGTCGGGCTTATCGAATCCAGGGGGATAAATAGAGTAGTTGCTCCAATAAAAGACCCAAATCCTCTTGTGGATGGAAAAGGCTTTAAATACCTTAAAAGTAAAGGCATCAGGGTCTCATATGGTATTCTCGAAGAAGAAGCCAAGGAACTTAACGCTTTCTACTTAAAGTACATTACAAAGAAAACTCCTTACCTTATTCTAAAAGCAGCGGTTACCATCGATGGAAGGATTGGAGATCCAAATAGAGGCATATTCAAAATATCAGGAGACGAGTCAGAGAGAGAAGTTCACAACCTGCGAAATAAAGTAGATGCAGTATTAATCGGCATTGGAACTGTCCTAACAGATAATCCCGTTCTTACAGTACGGAAAGTTAAGATTAGTAAACAACCTTATAAAATCATAATAGACCCACATCTTAAATGCCCTGCGGACGCAAAAATTTTTAAAAGAGGAGGCAAGGTTATTCTCGTTACGACAAAAAAAGCTGCAAAAGAAAAATATCCTGATGCGGAAATATGGAATCTTAAAGAAAGGAAAGGCTTAATAGACGTTAAAGATATTCTAAAAAGAGCAGGCGAAGAGAATATTACTTCGATTATGTTAGAGGGGGGCAGTGAAACTTTCACCCAATTCGTTAAATCAAAAATGATAGACAAATATCTCCTTTTCTTTTCTCCTTCTTTTATAGGTAAAGGGATCCCTTTTATCGATTCCCCTTTAAAGAGACTTTATTTAGATGCTATTGTAAAAAGGATTGGAAACGATTTTTTGATAGAGGCGGCTCATGTTCACGGGAATAATTAAAAACGTAATCAAGCTCGACAGGTTAAAAAAGAGCAAAAACAATATGGATATACACCTGAAGCTTCCTTTTCCTGCTGAAATGGGAGACAGTGTCTCTGTGAACGGCGCCTGTCTTACGGTATCAAAGATATTGGGAAAAACCTATATATTCGACGTTTCTTCCGAGACTATAAAAAGAAGCAATCTCGATCGTTTGCGAGCTGGCGATTGGGTAAACCTCGAACCTTCTCTTATCATGAGCGATTTACTTCACGGACATCTTGTTTACGGACATGTGGACGGAGTGGGCAAAATTTTGGGTATAAATAAAAGATCGGATACTCATGAATTTATTTTGGATTACCCTCCTTTCCTCTCAAAGTTTATAGCCGAAAAAGGTAGTATTGCGCTCGATGGAGTTTCTCTTACTATTACTGAAGTGAAAGAAAAAAGTTTTAAGGTTACTATGGTAAAACATACATTATCAAATACAAACTTTAAATATAAAAAAAGGGGAGATACAGTGAATATTGAAATAGACCCACTGGCAAGATATTTACAAAGATTATTGGAGTCAAAATGATTAAATTCAGTTCAATAGATAATATAATCGAAGAAGTAAAAAATGGCAAACCTCTTATTGTAGTGGACGACGAAAGCAGAGAGAATGAAGGGGATTTTGTTATAGCTTCAGAAAAAATCACTCCCGAGGCGATAAATTTTATGGCAAAAGAAGGTCGTGGACTGATTTGTGTTTCTCTTCTTCCGAAAAGATTGCGTGAGCTTGAACTCCCCTTGATGACGACGAATATTACGGCTCGCCATGGTACGGCCTTCGCTGTTTCAGTAGATGCTAAAGATGGTACCACTACCGGTATCAGCGCATTTGACAGGGCTATTACCGTTAAAAAACTTATTGATCCGGGGGCAAAACCATCTGATCTTTCAAGACCGGGCCATATCTTCCCGATAAGAGCAAAAGAAGGCGGCACCTTAAGAAGAGCCGGTCACACTGAAGCCTCTGTAGATATTGCAAAAATTGTAGGTTTATATCCTTCAGCCGTTATTTGTGAAATAATGGATGAAGACGGAACAATGGCGAGACTACCTAGGCTCCTTCAGATAGCAGAGAAGCATCATCTTAAAGTGATTACAGTAAAAAGCGTAATAGAATACAGACGAAAAAGAGAAAAATTGGTTAATAGAGAAACAGAAGTTGAATTTCCTACTCGTTATGGAAAATTTCGGCTCATTCCATATACAAATGTTATAGATAATAAGGTTCATATTGCTCTTGTTAAAGGAGAAGTTGCCAATAAAAAGGATGTTCTTGTTAGAGTTCATTCTGAGTGTTTAACCGGCGACACACTTCGCTCTTTGCGGTGTGACTGTGGAGAACAACTCGTGAGTGCTCTAAAAGCTATACAAAAAGAAGGCAGAGGCGTTTTCCTGTATATGAGACAAGAAGGGAGAGGAATAGGATTACTAAACAAACTCAAAGCTTATAAACTCCAGGATGAAGGGTTCGATACGGTTCAAGCAAATGAAAAATTGGGATTCAAATCAGACTTACGTGATTATGGAATAGGTGCTCAGATTCTAAAAGACCTCGGCCTGTCTACCATACGTCTTCTAACAAATAATCCGCGGAAGATTGTAGGTTTAGAAGGTTACGGTCTTAAAGTAACTGAAAGAATCCCGATAGAAATCGACCCGACTGAAGAAAATATCGAATATCTTAAAACAAAGAAAGACAAATTAGGTCATACACTCAAAAATGTTTAAGAAGGAGGGTTAATGGAATACAAAGGTCTAATCAAAGGAAAAGGAATTAAAATTGCAATTATTTTACCTCGATTTAATTCCAGAGTAACAGGCGTATTAAAAGAAGGAGCAATGGACTGTCTCAGGCAACATGAAGTTGACGAGAAAGATATCGACATATACTGGGTTCCCGGTTCTTTTGAGTTACCTATGCTACTTTCTAAGGTTGTCAAAATTAAAAAATATGATGGGTTTTTAGTTCTCGGAGCTTTAATCAGAGGAGAAACTCCTCACTTCGATCATCTGGCAACGGAAACGACAAAAGGGATTGCTAAAATCTCACTTGAGATAACAAAACCAGTAGGATACGGCGTTATAACTGCAGACACCGAAGAACAGGCTCTAAGTAGAGCAGGAATGAAGGTCGGAAACAAAGGATGGGATGCGGCTTTGACAACTCTGGAAATGATAAACCTTTACAAAGAAGTTCAAAAGTGAAAGGAAAAGGATCAAGAAGACTCGGCAGGACACTTGCGGTTCAAGTCCTTTATACAAAAAGGATAAATCTCAAAGTTTCACCCAATCATCTTGAGAAAATTATTAGTTTAAACAGCAAGGAATACGATGAAGAAGTTTTAAATTTTGCAAGAACCCTGTTGAAGCTGGCAGAAGATCACCTGGAGGAAGCAGACCAATTAATTAAAACCGTTCTTGAAAATTGGGAATGGGACCGACTCTGTGCCGTGGATAAAGCCATCCTTGGCGTAGCTGTATTGGAACTGCTTTACTTGCCCGACATCCCGGCAAGGGTAGTAATTAACGAAGCAATTGAAATAGCAAAAGAGTTCTCTACTGAAAAATCGGGAATATTCGTAAACGGTATACTTGATTCGATAGCGAGAGGAAAAGGGCTTTTATGACATATGGTATAATTGCCGATATACATGGAAATTTAGAAGCGCTTCGTGCTGTCTTAGAAAATATTAAATCTAATAAAAAAAAGATAGAAAAAATCATATGCCTGGGAGACATTGTTGGCTACGGAGCAGATCCGGGTGAATGCATAAGAATCGCAGAAAAAATTTCCGATGTCATTCTTGCAGGCAATCATGACTTTGCAGTTTGCGGCCAAACGAGCATAGAGGATTTTAATTCATATGCAAGAGAAGCGGTCCTGTGGAGCAAAGACGCACTGAATGAACAAGAGCTTAATTTTCTAAAAGGGTTACCCCTTAAATATAGAGAAAAAAATATTGATTTTGTTCATTCCTCCCTACATCGACCTCTGTCCTGGAGGTATCTCTCCGGAACTCCCGATACTTACATAGATTTCCAAATTATGGGAAAAAAAGCCCTCTTTGTAGGACACACTCACACCCCGGTAATTTTCGAAAATTTCGGAACGGAAGTAAAAAGACTAACCTCTTATGAGTTATCTCTTTCCCCCGACAAAAAATATATTATAAATCCCGGGAGCGTTGGACAACCAAGAGATGGGGATCCGAGAGCCTCTTTTGCCATTTTTGACTTAGAAAAAAAATTCGTTAAAATTATACGCGTAGAATATGATATTAAGGAAGCACAAAGAAAAATCCTGGCTGCCGGACTTCCTGAAGTTTTAGCCGATCGTTTAAGTTACGGAGGATAAACTAAGAAAATCTTTGGATCTATAACGTTCAATTTCTTTATAAAATATCTCTCTCGATCTAGCTTTCACGGGAAATAAAATATTAAAATTTAAAAAGCAAAATTACATATAAAAATGCAAAAATATTCCTCCCCCCAACTATCATATTAAATTCTTTAAACTCGTCTCAATTACCATTCAGAAGAACGGTTGTTTTTTTGATTTTTGAACTTTGATTTGTAACTTTGCATTTTGATATTTGATTTTTACATTGTTAGAAAACACCTTGACAAAAAAAGCGGATTTTCTATCATAAAGCTATGCGGATAATTTTAGCTTCTTCCTCAGCAAGAAGGAAGGAATTTCTTAAACAACTCGGAGTAAAAGCAGAAATTATAGTTCCAGATGTCGAGGAAACTATCCTAAAGACACCGGTGGAAACAGTTGTCTTCAATGCTGCAATGAAAGCCACCTGGGTATCCAAGAATGAAAAAACAATCAAAAAATCTATTATTTTAGGTTTTGATACCCTTGTCTTTCTGGAGGGTAAAATACTGGGAAAACCTAAAGACAGGAAAGATTCTATTAAAATGTTAAAAGAATTATCGGGCAAGTGGCACGAAGTATACACAGGAGTCGCCGTTTTAAAAGATGAAACACTATTCCAAGATTACGATAAAAGCGATGTGAAATTCCATCAATTAACAGATTCACAGATTTCATATTATGTCGATTCGGGCCAAAGTCTCGATAAAGCTGGCTCTTATGGGATTCAAGATAAGAATATGTCTTTTATAGAAAAAATCGAGGGTAGTTTCTCCAACGTAATTGGATTTCCTTTAGAAGTCATTAGAAATCTTCTAAATGAAACAGGCGAGAGTATACTATGAGAAGGAATATATGATTTGGGCAAAAACGATTAAATGGTGCGGTAATTACGCAAAGTTAATAGATCAGAGAAAATTACCCCGTGAGGAAATTTATGTCGAAATCAGAACAGCTCTGGATATGTATAAAGCAATTAAAAATATGACTATAAGAGGAGCACCTGCTATTGGTGTGGCGGCGGCTTACGGTATCGCTCTCGCCGCGATAAATAGTAAGAATAAAAAATCCTTGGAAGAAAAGATCGCATTAATAGAATCGGCACGGCCAACCGCTCATAACCTTTTCTACGCAGTAAACAGAATGAGGAAACTTCTTGAAAGTGGCAAAGTCGATTCTTCTGCTTTTGTCGAGGAAGCGATTAAAATACATGAAGAAGACAAAAGGCTCACCGAACTTCTCGGAGAAAACGGTTCGAAACTAATAAAAAATAACTCTTCATATATGACTATCTGTAATGCCGGAGCTCTTGCAACGGGTGGAATAGGTACTGCGTTGGCGGTTTTTTATAAAGCAAAAGAAGCAGGAAAAAAAATCACTGTATTCGTTCCGGAAACCAGGCCTTTTCTTCAGGGAGCAAGACTTACCACCTGGGAACTTAAAAAAAACGGGATAAAATCTGTCCTTATCGTCGATAGTGCGGTTTCACACATTCTGAAGACTGAAAAGATAAACGGGGTATTTACAGGCGCAGATAGGATCGCAAAAAATGGTGATACTGCAAATAAAATAGGCACATATTCTCTATCTCTATCGGCAAAAGAAAACGCAGTTCCCTTTTATATCGTTGCTCCCAGCACGACTTTCGACCTCAATATAAAGGGAGGAGAAGACATCCCGATAGAAGAAAGACCAGGGGAAGAGGTAACAGAATTTATGGGATTGTCGACAGCGCCAATGAATATAGATGTAAGAAATCCCGCTTTTGATGTTACTCCCCATAAGTTAATTAGCGGCATTGTTACCGAAAAAGGAATAATTTACCCTCCTTTTGAGGAAAATATGAGTGTAATTCAATGTTGATCTTACTTCTAATTCTTGTCGAAGAAGACGTTTTCAATCCGGTCTTGCCTCCTCCGGAAATAGAGCCCGAAGTAAAATGGTTTAAGAATATAGAGAAGAATTGGATAAATGCGGCTCTAAACAGAGACGTAAATTATAACTTTGTGGCATTTAAATTCAGAGAATTATCCCTTGAAAGTCTCAACAATCGCGACTTTACGGATCATTATCGGATTAAAGCCTCTCTTAAATCACTGTCTTATAATCTCCAGAGTAGTTATGTTGAATGGGACGGGTTTCGATTCTCGAAGACAACAGGATGGAAATGGCTTTCAGAAGATCAAAGTTATTTCCTTGGGTGGTTTGAAGTGTTTGCTGGGGAGGATTCGGTAGCTTTCGACCTTGAGGGACGTTTTTATCAGTTTTTTAACCCTTTTTTCATAGGAGGATGGGCTAATTATAAAGAAAGTATAGACTATGGATTGATTCTTCAACTCTATTTTCTAAGGGGAGAACTGGGGAAAGAAAGAAAGTGTGTGGGCTTTGTGAATGACTGCGGAGAGATCAAGTTTGGGAGATTCAGAGAGCGCTTCCCGGTTGTCTTTTATCCCATCGAAGATTTTTTCCCAAAAGTCGGAGTTTTTTATGGAACAACTATAGCCCTTTTTAATTTTAAAATTATCGGGGGCAGAAAATATTCTTATGCGGACGGAATGGATATTCTTACCTGGAGAGAAGGGAAGGTTTATTTCGCGAATATACAGTTTGAAAAGGAAAATCTTAGTTTTCAGTATTTTTATCAAAACAAAGGCATGATAAGAGAATTCGGAGAAATTCACGCAAACGGAGGTTTAGGTATTATCGGCGGAGAGGTCAGTCTGACTGGTTATTTAACCCCAAAGAAACACATTACAGGTGGATTTTCTCTATGGTTGAGAACAAATTTTTCCCCCTTTTTCTCTATCAGTAATTTATCTTGGTCACCCGAGGATATTTTTCTTGAACCTGTATATTACCTGGGGATAAGATATGCTCAGTGAATCTGAAAGAAGAGTTCTTATATTTATAATTTTTGTACTCCTTGTAGGAAGCACAGCTGGCTTTTTTCGCCGTAGCTCTACAAAAGAAACAAAACCTCTTACATCTTTCCCAATATGCATAAATGCCGCCGCAGAAGAAGAATTAGTTCTTCTCCCGGGTATCGGAGACGTAATAGCGAAAAGAATATTAGATTATAGAAGCAAAAATAATGGGTTCAAAAGTAAAGACGAAATTATGAAAGTAAAAGGTATAGGTAAAGTTAAGTTCGAAAAAATAAAAGATAAAATTTATGTCGAGAAACAAGATGAAGTCAAAGAAAGAAACAACGAATCACACGAATAGCACTAATAAACAGTATAAAAAAAGAAAATAATTATATTTATTTGTGAAATTCGTGCTATTTGTTGTTAAAAAATGGGGTGTTGGGGGGGACAATAATAAACTCTGTAGGTTTGTTGTTTTATTAAAATTATAAATTGGAGGTAAGTATGGAGATTAAATTAATAGATATTGAGCGCCCAGAAAACGCAAACGTTATAATAGGGCAAACTCATTTTATAAAAACCGTCGAAGATATACACGAAGCTCTTGTTACTTCTTTACCGATGATCAAATTTGGAGTTGCTTTCTGTGAAGCCTCCGGCGCCAGATTAATACGTCATAGCGGAACCGATAAAGTATTGGAAGAACTGGCTGTGAAAAATGCAGAGAAGATTGGAGCCGGACACTCTTTTGTTTTAATTCTAGGTAACGCTTTTCCGATAAACATCATGAAATCACTAAGGGCTGTGGATGAAGTTCTTTATCTCTTTGCCGCAACCGCAAATCCACTTAAAGTAATTGTGGCCGAAGAAGGGGAACAAAGGGGTATTCTTGGAGTACTAGACGGAGAGAAGCCGCTTGGAGTCGAAGGCGAAAAAGATATTGCCGACAGAAAAGATTTACTGAGGAAGATAGGCTACAAGTTTTGAGGAAATAGGAGAGGGCAAAAAGAGAGGTTCACATGAAAAAAGAAGCAGGTGGTGATATTTTAGGGTTTATAAGTAACATTATCCATGAGAAAAAACAGGTTGAAGAGTACGGAGTTTTTCTTACTATCGGGAAAGTTTTTCGATTTGCCGGAAAAGGGGAAATAGATTTTGGGGGTGATGAATATAAGGAAAGCGAGATACAGGAAATCAATCCTGTTAAGCGAAAACCTGAAGACAAATATGGGTGGTGGAACCTTTCTGGGGGAGAATATTTAATTGTATTCAATGAAGAACTGCAGGATATTTTTCCTTCTGCCAAATTAGTTATATTGCAACCTTCAGAAAGGATAACGGCAAACGGAGTTTTTCATCCCACAAAAATAATTGAGAAAAAGGGAGAAATAAGAGTACCTATTTATGTCGGCGAAAAAGGAATAAATATAAAGGAAAATGCGAGAGTGAGCAAACTTATTGTCCTGGATTAGACCTCATCGGTAAGAAATGAAATGAAAAAGAGAGTATTGTTTTTATGCACGCACAATTCGGCACGGTCACAAATGGCAGAAGGCTTACTTCGAAATTTGTACGGAGATAAGTTTGATGTGTTTAGCGCGGGGACTAAACCCTCTGGAGTAAATCCTTCTGCAATAGAAGTTATGCGGGAAACAGGTATCGATATATCGAATCATTACTCTAAAAATGTTAAGGATTTTATAGGGCAAGATTTTGACTATGCAATAACAGTATGCGACGGGGCTGAAGAAAGCTGTCCTTTTTTTCCCGGAGGGAAACAGCAGTTACATAAAGATTTTGAAGACCCTTCCTCATTTTCGGGCAGCAAAGAAGAAGTGCTGGCAAAATTCAGAGAAATTAGAAATGAGTTAAAAGAATGGATCGAGGAGTTTTTTAGTGGAAACAAATAAGGCTTTACTAATAGTCGATGTACAGAACGATTTTTGCTCCGGAGGAAAACTCACTGTTCCTAATGGAGAGAAAATCATTCCCACAATAAACAAATTAAGCAAGAAGTTTGAAAACGTAATAGCTACACAGGATTGGCATCCCGAAGATCACATGTCCTTCGCGATGAATCATCCGGGCAAGAAGGAATTCGATGTTATTGATTATAAAAGTACCAAACAGGTACTTTGGCCGGCACATTGCGTTTCGGGAACTCCCGGTGCAGAATTCCATCCCGATCTTAATACTGAAAATATAAATTTGATTTTAAGGAAAGGGAACAACCCCGAAATCGATTCATATTCAGCTTTCAGGGAAAATGATAAAGAAACTTTAACCGGTCTTGAAGGATATTTGAAAATTTTGGGAATAAAAGAAACCTATATCTGTGGTCTGGCACTCGATTACTGTGTTTCTTACTCGGCAATGGACTCAAAAGAACTTGGATTCGAGACTTTTGTGGTAATTGACGGGACAAAAGGAATTGACTCGCCTATAGGAAACATCGATAAGTCTCTAAAAGCCATGAAAAAAGCGGGAATAAAAATAGTCGAATCTAAAGACCTATAGGAGGAAAAATGTTACCAGTTGAGATTAAGTCCGGTATTTACTGGATAGGAGTTGATGACCGTACAACCGATCTATTCGAGGGTCTCTGGCCTATAACGGAAGAAGGCGTATCGTACAACTCCTATTTAATAAATGACAAGAAGAAAGCTATAATTGATTTGACCAAATCGATTAAAGGAGATGAGTTCTTCGACAATATTAATAAGATTGTAGATGTATCTGAAATCGATTATATTGTAGTAAATCATATGGAACCGGATCATTCAGGAGTAATTCGCACCTTCAGGAAAATCTCTCCCGAGACGACAATATTGGGCTCGGAGAGAACGAAAAAGATGCTGGAAGAATTTTACGGGATAAAAGATAAGGTCGAGGTAGTGAAAGACGGAGATGAACTTTCTCTTGGAGAAAAGACTCTAAAATTCTTCTCCACACCCATGGTACACTGGCCGGAGACCATTATGACTTACGAAATCTCCAATAAGATTCTTTTTTCCTGCGATGCTTTCGGAAGTTACGGTGCACTCGGCGGCAGTGTTTTTGACGATGAATGCAAAAATCTAGACTTTTATAAACAAGAAGCTGTTCGTTATTATGTTAACATAGTAGCTAAATTTAGCAAAATGGTGCTTAAAGCGATAAATAAGCTTAAAGACGTTCCAGTTGAAATAATTGCTCCCTCCCATGGAAGGGTATGGAGAAAAAATCCAGGTACGATCGTAGAACTATATAAGAAACTTGCGCGTCTTGCGAGTGAGCAAGCAGAACCTGGAGTAACCTTAATATACGGCTCGATGTACGGAAATACCGAAAACATGATGAATGCGGTAGCTCAAGGCATCGCAGGAACAGGAGTCCCGATTCAAATATTCGACGTCTCCAGAACTCACGTCAGTTACATCTTACCGTCTTTATGGATGAAAAGTGGTGTAATGATTGGTGCGCCGACTTACGAAGCAGGACTTTTCCCCACTATGGGAGACGTACTCATTATGGCGGTTCGAAAGAGTATAAACAATAAAAAATTTGCTATGTTTGGAAGCTACGGCTGGAGCGGCGGAGCCTTAAAAGAAATAAAAGAAATAGTCGAACCTCTACAATGGCAGCTAACTGATTCTTTTGAATTCATAGGTATGCCGACAGATGAAGAACTTAAAAAAGGTGAGGAGTTTGGCAGAAAATTCGGAGAACTCCTTAAAAATAATTAACCACAGAGATCACAGAGAAAAACAAAACACACAGAGAACACAGAGAAACAACAAAAATTTATATTTTGTTTAATACCCTCACCACACACAAAAACTAAGAGGAACAACAAATCACACGAATAGCACAAATTTTTTCCCATTCAACAATTTAACAATTCAACTTAGATTTGAAAAATCTACTAATTGCCACGAATTCCCGCAGGACCAGTAATCCTTGCAGTTACTCTAATAATTCCGGTTTAATATAATCTCCGTATTTTTCTCTAGCGGAGTTGAGTCTTTCTCTCTGTGCTTCCAAAACAGCAAAAACGACTTTAGGGGCATCTACTACTTGTGTTCTGTAAATTTCTTCTATTCTGTCAATCTTCGCGATATTTTCTTTTACTCTTATTTTGAATTGCTCGTTGTATTCTTCTTTGGTGTAATCTTTATTGAGAACTTCTTTGAAGAGTTTTTTAAGGTCCTCGTACTTGGGAATGCGCCCGGTCGGACCATCTATTGCGCCCACCCCTCCATGTACCCGTAGCTCAGCCCACTTGTAGCAGACTTTTTTATCTTCTCTTCTGTGAAGGAAATTCCCATTTTTGTCCTTTAAGAAGTAATTGACTGCGAAAATGCGCGGCTCTTTTTCAAGATCTTTTATAAAGTCGAGATTTAAATTGATATAATCACGCAAGGGTATAGACATAAAATCCAGGTTCGACATTGGATTGAATGTTCTTACGCCTACTTTGCCCAGGGTCGCCGCTGTGGTTTCCGATTCCAAAGATGCCCCGTATACGATTATACCATGAGTCCAGTCAAATGCTTCCTTTATCGGAATCCAGGTATCGGAGTCCCTACCTCCGTAAACGATACCCCCTACTTCAACTCCTTTAGGGTACTCTAACGCAGGGTCAAGATTGCCGAAATTCTCAAGGGCGATTGTGAAGCGAGCATTGGGATGAGATACCGGTACCTCCTTGCCGTTCTCATCTTTTTTCCCTTTATGCCACTCTCCCGAGTGGTTTATTCCTTTCTCAGGAATTTCGCCGTCTTTATCAATCCAGTGTACTCCTCCCTCAGGAGTCATCAAAACGTTGGAGAAAATTATTTCCGCTTCAGAATGCAGCGCTTTCCAGATGATAGGGTCGTACTCGGAGGTTACTCCCATAATGATTCCAAATACTCCTCTTTCAACGTTCACAGCTCTTGCTCTTCCATCTATCTTTCTAAGATATGCTATGTCATCACCCACGATTGTTTCATTATCAAGCATTGCAGTGGATGTTTTTCCGCATAGCGAAGGGAAAGCACCGGTGAAGTAAGTAACTCTATTGTTTGGACCGTGGATTCCCATAATCAGCATGTGTTCGGTCAGCCATCCTTCTTCCAGGCCGCGTTTTATCGTAAGCCGCATTGCGAGTTTTTTAAGCCCTATTGTATTGCCACCGTATTGAGTATTGGCACTGTAAACCGTACCACCTTCAAGATCTATATATACGCGGCGTTTATCTAGATTTTTACTTGTATTTCTCTCGTCGAGTTCGCCTGCAGAGTGAACTATTTTAAAGAATCGCGCGTTCCTGCCCTGGCGTACGAATTCCTCGAATCCCTGCCTGTAAAGCAAATCTTCACTGTGAGCCACATAGGCAGAATCGGTCATCTGCATAACAGGCTGTGAGAAATCCGAGTTGGTTGGACCAAGACAGAAGAATCTAATGTACACTTCTTTCTCTTTCATTATATCTTTCATAATTGCGTGAATTTCTTCAAGGGATTCTTTTCGGCTGGCTGTGTTTATCGCCTTACCAAGTTCCACGCCTTCCGGTAGTAATATTTTTGTATTCTGTTTGTCCCTTGCCTGGTCCTTATAATTATCGAAATGGATTGTATGATTTTCCGTTGCAAGCGGAATTTCTTCTCCGTTTTTAATAGATATTTCTCTTATATATCTTATATCTTCTTCGGAGTCAGTACATACAAAAACTTTTCCGGGATTACAATGTTCGATATATTTAGCAATAAATTCATGAAGTTCGGGATTATAAATTCGCATTAATCTCTCATATTGTTTGCTTCCCAGTCTTTCTTTTAAAATATTTGATGCCACACTTATCCTCCTTTTTTAATTATATTTTTTGGGAGGCTGAAATAACATTGAATATAAATCAGGTTTTAATGAATATTCTCTCATCCTATTTTTAACCCTTGGGGATGATAATGGATTTTATTAATCTGTCAAGGGGAAAAATTCGAATCTTATCCTATGTGTCTTTAGTCAAAATAAAAACATAAAACGAGAATAAATCTTGTTTAAATGTAAATTAAATATCAAAAATTAAAAAGCAAAATGACATTTTTATTGGCCACAGATTCGCACAGATATTCACGGATTTTCCCAACCCCCCAAAGTATAATTGTATTTTTGTAAAAACAACAAAGAATTTTTTTAATCTTTTTATCTGTGTTCATCCGTGTAAATCCGCGGCTAATTAAGGGGTTGGGACGGGATTCTATCTTCCGACTTCTGGCTTCTTACTTCTTTGTTATATTTTTAAATTTTGATATTTGATTTTTTCATTTTTCCGGCTATGTTTTGCTGTGTTATCTGTGATAAAACTTTCTGTGTATATTACCTTTAGCATTGAACTTTGCCCCTATTCCCCCTTGCAGATGAAGTGTTTTTTAGTATATTCAGGATAACGGGGCGTAGCGCAGCCTGGTTAGCGCGCCAGAATGGGGTTCTGGAAGTCGGCGGTTCGAATCCACCCGCCCCGATATTAATATTTTTATGAGGGG
>CAYQMH010000022.1:0-31310 GCA_964418485.1 uncultured bacterium
GTTTAATCGGTTATAAACTTTTTTCGGTCCGAATGGTTCTAACTGTCCCCCATCTGCTGAAAAAACAGAATCACCTGAATATTCGATCGTTACAATATCTTCCGGGTAAATAGTGTCTGCAAGTGCTAAGATAAGTGTTGTTGAATCATCAGAGCTTACTTCTATATTATCTATAGAAATATCGATTAATTCATTCCCCTTGATTATAAATTCGGAATTGGAGCCTTCGGGTTCAAGCATGTTTTTATTAAAAGCCGTATGAATTCGGGCTCCGGTTGAATCGACTGCGGCAGAATAGAAAAGCGGAGCAGAACCTTCGGGAGAATCAGCTAAATCTGTAATACCATATCCGTATTCAAATAATGGATCATATAAACTGTCACCAAAATTTATGGGAATGTCCTCCATTTCTGCAGGCCAGCTATGTGACAGCAGACCGGAGGGATTATAATCTCCAAATAATACGTCCGTTATTCCCTTCCCTTCTGTTCCCGGCAGCCACGCCGCAATAATAGCGTCAGAATATGGAATGATAGATTCGATAATCAGAGGTCTCCCGGAGATTAGAATAATAATAACGGGCAAACCGGCGTTTTTAATATTTCTGATTAGATTGATCGTTGAATACGGTATACGTAAATCATCTCTGTCTCCGAATCCCTCCGCGTAAGGTTCCTCACCGATTACCACGACAGCTACATCGGCTGACGTATCGATCGGTTCGCCTTCTCTTGAATATGTGATTTCTGTGTCCGGTGCTGCTTGCTCTATAGCTTCCAGAATAGTAGTTCCTATTGTTATGTCGCCGCTGCCACCCTGCCAGCTGATTGTCCAACCTCCGCATTGATATCCGAGGTTATCGGCGTGTTCTCCAGCGACAAAAATATGGATATTTTCTTTAGGGAGAGGCAATATTCCGTCCTTTTTCTTCAATAAAACCAGAGATTTACGCACCGCTTCCCGCGCAAGTGCTCTGTGAGCTTCGGTCCCTAGTGAATCTAAAAGACTTCGGTCGGCGTAAGGTCTTTCAAATAATCCCATTTTAAATTTAGTTCTTAAAATTCGCCTTACCGCGTCGTTTATTCTATTCGTATCAACGTGCCCTGAATCAACAAGATCTATTAGCGTATTAAAAAAATTGCTATAATTGTAGGGAGCCATAGCCATATCTATTCCGGCATTGATAGCCGTTTCGACATTTTCCGCATAAGAACCGCCCAATTGATCTATTCCGTTCCAGTCAGATATAACAAAACCTTCAAAGCCCAATTCTTGTTTTAGAACAGTATCTATTAAGTATTGATGCCCGTGACATTTATTGCCGTTCCAGCTGCTGAACGAAATCATAACAGAACCGACATTGTTCTCGATTGCCTTAATATATCCCGGTAAGTGAATATTTCGTAACGTAGTTTCATCTATTTCTGCGTTTCCCCTGTCGATTCCGTCGGTTGTTCCGCCGTCTGCGACATAGTGTTTTGCACATGCTAAAATAGAGGAAGAGCTTGCTATCGTATCTCCCTGGTAACCTCTTACCGTAGCCGAGCCCATCATCGCGGTTAGTTCCGGTGTTTCTCCGAAGCTCTCGTACGTTCTGCCCCAGCGTTCGTTTCTTGCAACAGCTATACACGGAGAGAATGTCCAGTCTAGCCCCGTTGCGGATACTTCCATTGCGGTAATTTTTCCTATTTCTTCAACCAATATAGAATCACGAGTACACCCTAATCCTATATTGTGCGGAAATATAACCGCGCCGTAAGCGTTGTTATGACCATGTACCGCATCTATTCCGTAAATAATAGGTATACCGAGCCTCGTAGACATCGCTCTGCTTTGAAGACTATCATACATATCTGCCCAGGATTCCGGAGTGTTTGGTGATGGAGTTGAACCGCCTCCGCTTAGTACAGAACCTAAACAATATGTTGATATATTATTTAAAATATTAGAAGATGATCTTTCTCCCTGAATCATTTGCCCCACTTTCTCTTCTAATGTCATTAGCTCTAACAGGGAATCGACTCTTTCTTCTATAGTTGAAGTGTTTTCCAAATATAAAGTCTTTTGTGCAGATAATGGTTTGACTAAGAATATTAAACAAAAAACAATTATTTCTTTTATTAACTCCATACAAATAATGTAAAATTTGTCCGATAAAAAGTCAATCTTGGTGAAATCCCTTTTTGAACCCTACTATAATTTATTATTGTAAGTCTAGTTCCATCCATACCATGTCATTACCTTCGCCGATATAATTAGGAAATATCGCTGTTGGAATAAACCCAAGACTTTTATACAATTTGATAGCCTGCCAATGCCATAGAGCAGTTTGAACTGTAATCTTTTTCATGCCTTTAGATTTACATAAACTTATTATTTCTTTTAGTAAAGAAGTCCCGATCCCTTGACCTCTGTATTCTTCAATTACAATTAGATGGTGAATGATAGCAACTCGATCCCAATAGGGGAAGGATACAGAAACAAACCCTAGAATTTGATTATCTTTTTCCGCTACTAAGACTTTAGCCTTTGGGTTTTCAATATCATTAAGGAAAATCGTCTCATTTTCATCCGGATTTATTTCTAAATTTAACTTTAATAGTTTGTTGAAATCCGACGAGGGGTTGTAGAGTCGGATTTGTACATCATTTTTTTCCACCGTAATTCTTTACTCCTTTGTAAGAACTATAAAAGAAACACTATTTTTGTCAAGGGATTCCGTCTCTTCTTGACTTAGTAAGTATTGAACTTATCTTTACGACTGATGAAAAAAGAGCGAAAAAAAATTGAAATAAGAGGTATTGTTCAGGGAGTTGGATTTCGCCCGACAGTGTATCGCCTCGCGAGAAAATATAACTTAAAGGGATCTGTACTTAATGACAGTAAAGGTGTAACACTGGATTTGGAAGGATATCCAGAGGACATTGATTCTTTTTTAGCAGAATTAAAAAAGAAGCCTCCTCCGCTTTCTAATATAGAGGAGATTACATCAAAAAAACTCGTCGTTGAGAATTTCCATGAATTTAAAATAATTGAGAGTGAAAAGGGGGAAGAGAAAAAGACGCTTGTTTCTCCCGATATAGCAACGTGTAAGGATTGTGAAAGAGAATTACTTAACAGTAAAGATAGAAGATATTTATATCCTTTTATAAACTGCACAAACTGCGGCCCGCGTTTTACTATAACAAAAGAACTCCCTTATGACAGGAAGTACACTACTATGAAAAAATTCAAAATGTGTGAAAAATGCAGGGACGAGTATGAAGATCCTGAGGATAGAAGGTTTCACGCACAGCCCGATGCGTGTAATGACTGCGGTCCTCATCTTGAATTTTTAGACAAAAAAGGAAAGAAAATCGAAGGTAACCCAATAGAGAAGGCAACCCAATTTTTAAAAGAAGGGAAAATAGTAGCAGTTAAAGGTCTCGGAGGATTTCATCTAGCCTGTAATGCTCGTGATAAAAAGGCTGTCGAAACTTTAAGAGAGAGAAAAAAACGCCCCTTTAAACCACTTGCCCTGATGGCAAGGAATACTTCGATTATTAGCAAATTCGTTCATTTATCTAATGAAGAAAAGGAACTTCTTATGAGTCCCAGGGCGCCGGTAGTTCTACTTAAAAAGAAGGGAAAATGTGCTATTCCGGAAAATATTGCTCCGAACAATAAATTTTTAGGTTTTATGTTGCCGTATGCCCCGTTGCACATCCTTTTATTTCAAAATTTAGAAGTACTGGTGATGACTTCCGGGAACAGAAGGGATGAACCGATAGCTTTTGATAATAAAGATGCAGTTAAAAGATTAGGGCATATAGCCGATTGTTTTCTCGTCCATGACCGGGATATATGGATTCAGGCGGACGATTCGATTGCTAGAGTCCTAGATGGAGAAACTCTTCTTCTGAGGCGCAGTCGGGGGTATGCTCCGGAGCCGATAAAGAGCCCTCTCAGAAATGAAAAGAAAATCATAGGTTTTGGAGCACACAAGCATAACACTTTCTCGATTTCGAGAGATGATGAAATTTTCGTTAGTCATTATATAGGAGAAACGGATAATCTTGAGACAATAAAAGCGTTTGAAAGAGGAATAAAACACTTTATTAATTTCTTCGATATCCCTCCCGATATAGCTGTTGTTGACTTACATCCTGAATATGAGGCGACCAGGTTCGGTAAAAAATGGGCGGAGGAGAATAAAAAAACTCTAATAGAGATTCAGCATCATCATGCACATATTGCGTCCTGTCTTGCGGATAACCACCTGGATGAAAAAGTAATCGGAGTGGCGTGGGATGGAACAGGATATGGGGCAGACGGAAAAATCTGGGGCGGAGAATTTTTGATCGCCGATTTGAAAAGCTATGAACGAAAGGCTCATTTACAGTATATTCCACTTCCCGGAGGAGATGCGGCTGTAAAAGAACCCTGGAGGATGGGTGCAACATATCTTTATAAGACTTTCGGAAAAGACTTTTTGAATCTCGATATAGATTTTGTAAAAAAACTTGACAGGAAAAAATGGGAATTGATAGAAAATATGATAAACAAAAAAGTTAATTCTCCGCAAACGTCTTCCATAGGCAGGCTTTTCGATGCTGTTTCGTCGATAATAGGTATTCGAGATTCTATAACATATCAGGGGCAAGCCGCAATCGAGCTTGAAATGATAGCGAATGAAACAGAAAAGAATTTTTATGAATTTGATATACAAGAAAAATATGATTTTCACGTAATAGATCCATTAGGCGTTATAAAATCGATTGTAAGAGATACTAAAAACAGAGTTTCCAAGAGTGATATTTCAATGAAATTTCACATTGGGCTTGCCGATTTAATTGTAAACGTCTCAAAGATATTAAGGGAACAAACAGGTATAAACAAAGTCTGTCTTTCAGGCGGCGTTTTTCAAAATATGATTCTGAGGAGCAAGGCAAGTGAAAAGTTGAAAAGAAATAAATTTAAGGTTTATAATCACAGGAAAATACCGCCAAACGATGGAGGCATATCCGCGGGTCAGGTCGCAATTGCTATGAGCATAGAGTAACTGCTAATATCTATTTCTTTCTCATTTCTTCTTTCAGTAGTTCGCCGGCTATCACGAGTTTCTGTATTTCGTTGGTCCCTTCGTATATCTGGGTAATTTTTGCGTCACGCATCATTTTTTCAACCGGATAATCTTTCATGTAGCCGTACCCGCCCAGAACCTGTACTGCTTCGACCGTAACGCACATTGCCACATCGGAAGCGAATAATTTCGCCATCGCGGACTCTTTAGTGAATTTTTTTGCTCCTCCGTCTATGTATCTTGCCACCTGGTAAACTAAAGCTCTTGCTGCTTCTACTTTTGTAGCCATTTCGGCAAGCTTAACCTGAATAGCTTGGAATTCTCCGATTTTCTTACCGAACTGTTTTCTGGTGTTTGCATAAGAGACGGCTTCTCTTAAAGCTCCTTCCGCGATTCCTAGGGCTTGAGAACCCACTCCCACACGGGATTGATCGAATGTTTTCATAGCCATCATGAACCCCGAACCTTCTCTTCCGAGCAAATTTTCTTTTGGAACTTTACAATCCGTAAAAACAAGTTCTCTTGTGGCGGCTGCTCTTATTCCTATTTTGTCTTCTTCTTTACCGAAGGAAAATCCTTCGGTGTCTTTCTCTACGATAATTGCTGAAAGACCTCTTATTCCTTTTCCCTGTGCACTAGCTACTATAACTACATAAATATCGGCTTCGCCGGCGTTTGAAATAAAGATTTTGTTTCCATTGAGAATATAATAGTCGCCGTCTTTTTTTGCTTTTAGCTGAACGTTCCCTGCATCGGAACCTGCCTCAGGTTCCGTTAAGGCAAAAGCAGCCCACTTCTCGCCTGACCCAATAGGAGGAAGATACTTCTTTTTTTGTTCTTCACTGCCGAAGAGTATTATTGGTATTGCTCCAAGGCCGTTTGCCGCGTACGCGGTGGCCGTTCCGCCGTCGACTATAGATATTTGTTCCGTCGCAAGAGACATACCGAACATTCCCATCCCCAGACCTTCATATTCTTCAGGGATAAAAACACGTATTAAGTCGGATCGCCCAATTTCCTTACGTACTTCGGGAGAGAGCCGGCTCTCCCTGTCCATTTCTTCTCTTAAAGGTTTTATTTTTTCTTCTGCGATGGCCTTCGCCACTTCTTGTATCATTTGTTCTTCTTCACTGAGATTATAATCCATCTTTTCCTCCTATTTTTTTGTTGCGTTACCCGTTTCTTTTTCAATCAATTCCGACAGGATTTTGATGTGCTCGGGCGTTGTGCCACAGCAACCTCCTATAATCCGGGCTCCCGCTCTATAACATTCCAGTGTTCCCTTCGCATATAACTCCGGTTCCATATATAAAACTTTTTTTCCTTCCACTTTTGGCTTGCCGGCGTTCGGCTGCACAACTATAGGTAAAGTTGTCGATTTTTTGAGAATTGAAACGACTTCTGCCATCGCAAAAGGCGTTAAATCGCCGCAGTTTGCACCAACGGCGTCGGCTCCTTCTTCGGTCAGCTTTATAGCGCATTCTTCTGCGGAATTCCCCATCATAGTTCTTCCTCCATTTTTCACCGTCTGGAAAGACATGGAAGCAATAATGGGGGTTTGGGCAACTTCCTTGCAGGCGCGGACTGCACAGAGCGATTCCCGAAGGTCGAACATTGTTTCAACTATAAATCCATCGATCCCGGAATTGTAAAGAAATAAAGCCTGTTCTCTAAAAGAATTATATAAATCTTCTTCGCTGCAGATTCCGTAGGGTTCGAGCATCTGTCCTGTGGGCCCTATATCTCCCAGTACGTATCCGTTAGCTCCTACGGCTCTTCTTGCCAATTCTACACCGGAGCGGTTAACTTCTTCTACATCTATTTTTAGATTGTGAGTTTCGATATACATACGGCTCATCGAAAAAGTATTTGTGATTGCTGCATGGCTTCCGGCATTACGATAATCCAGGTGAATTGCTTCTACTATTTCAGGGTGCGTGATATTACTGGCGCATTTATCGAATGACCCGCGTCTTTCCAATTCGGTTCCCATTGCGCCGTCTAATATTATAACTTTATTACTTTTAAGAAGATTTTTAAAATCCAATATTACCTCTTTATTTAAAAAGGAAAATAAGTGCTTTAACCATATATGTCAAGGATGTGAAAGTTTAATATGGAGGTGTTTACTTGACACCGTAGATTATATCTGTAAATTTTAGAATTCAGAAAAAGGAGATTTTAAATGAATACAGTAATTGATACCATAATGAATAGAAGATCGGTACGTTTTTACAAAGACAAACCAATACCAAGGAACCAAATGGAAGCTATAATCCAGGCAGGTAATTACGCGCCGACGGGAGCGGGAACACAAATGTGGAGATTCGTTGTTGTCGAAGACGAAGATTTCAGGAAAAAGTTAGCGGAACTCGCACTTCCCCGTTACGAGAAATGGATGGAAAACGCTCCCGAGGGATTTAAGGCAATTCGAAATAAAATCGACTCGGAAGTACAAGATCCGGTTTACTATTCCGCCCCTGCAGTTGTTTTTGTTATAGGTAGCGGAATAACTTCGGATTTCGATTGTCCCATGGTGTGCGAAAATATGATGATTGCAGCAAAATCTCTGGGCATTGGCAGCTGCTGGGTTTACTTCGGACAATTGGTGCTGGACGATCCTGAGGTTAGGGAAAAACTTGAGATGCGGGAAGGAGAAAAGGTTTACGGACCGATTCTTCTGGGATCTCCGCGGGAAAACCTACCGGAACGCGCTCTGAAGAAAGATCCTTTTGTTAAGTGGGTATAATTGATCCTTTGGATCAGTTATATGGTTAAATAGGAAAAACAAATTTTCGGAGGTAAAATGAAGAAAATAGGAATTATTGGCGGACTGGGTCCGGAATCTACAGTCGATTATTACAAGGAGATAATCTCGGCATTTAATACGCAATATAAAGAGCTGGCGTATCCGGAAATGATTATATACAGTGCTAATATTAACAAGCTCCTGGAATTCGTAAATTCAAAAAAATGGCCGGAATTTGCAGAATGGTTAGGAGAAAAAGTAACATCCGTTTACCGTGCCGGTGCCGAATTCGCTGCTATTGCTTCCAATACACCTCATATTGTTTTTGAAGAAGTTCGGAAGAAATCCCCGATCCCTCTGTTGAGTATTGTCGAGGAAACATGCAAAGAAGCCGGGAAGCTAAAAGCAAAAAGAATCGGATTAATGGGAACAAGACTAACTATGGAATCAGATTTTTATAAAGAGCATCTTAAAGATATGGGTATATCGGTAGTTGTACCTTCTGAAACTGAACGAGAGCTTATCCAGAAGAGGTTATTTTCGGAAATCGAATTGGGTATTTTTAAAGATTCCACAAGAGATGAGTTTTTTGGAATTGTTAAAAGAATGATTGACGATGACAAAATCGATTCTTTAATTTTAGGGTGCACAGAATTGCCTTTAATTTTAACTGAAAGCAAATACGGTATTCCTTTTTTAAACACAACCGCGATACACTGCGAAAGTATCGTAAGATATTGTGTTGAGGAATAAAGCATATGGATAACATCGGTGTCTGCGGCGATAATTGTTCCTGTTGTCCGCGATATATCGCAACTCTAAGTGGAGATTTTGAAGAATTTAAAAAAGTGAAAGAGTTGTGGGTTCGTTTAGGCTGGAGGGATGAATCATCCCCTGTCGAAGAGCTTGCCTGTAACGGGTGTAGCCTTAAGGTTAAATGCGCTTATCCTGAACTTCGCAATTGTGCCGACGGAAAAAAGATTTCAAATTGTGGTCTGTGTGATAATTATCCTTGTGAATCAGTAAACGCTGCATATAAAAGAACGGAGAGGTTGGTATCTGTTGCCAAAGGTGTCTGTAACACGGAGGAGATGGATATCTTAAATAAGGCATTCTTCCATAAAAAACAAACTTTAGATCAAATACATATCCAAACCAAAAACAAAAGATAAAACTTTTTTAATCTTCGTCCAGTTACGCCGATTCTTCAAATCTCATTTGAGTAGTTAAATTGTTGAATAGCCGAATAGGAAAAGAAGTTAAAAACTTTGTGTTCTTTGTGGTACAAAAAAGTCCTTGACATTTATATCCTTTTTCCGTACACTGGTAATTGTAATTAGCCGGAAATGAGGAGGTTAGTTTATATGAATGAAATTCTGAAAACTATTAAAGAGTTTTTGCTTCGTCCTTATCTGTATCTAATTATCGCTTTACTCGGAACATCTTTGAAGTTTTATAAGTTAGGCAACCGGTTTTTTTGGTTTGATGAAGTTTGCACAGTTTTGACTGTCTCTGGCATTGACAATAATCAATATCATGAATTAATTCCAGAGAATGAAATAAAAAATATAAGCTACTATACAGATTTCCTACATTTGAACAAGCAGAATTACACCATCGGTTCCCAATTAAAAGGATTATCTAAGATAGCAACCCTTAATCCTTTGCATTACGCCTTTTTAATTTTCTGGCATCGAATAGTGGGTGACGCCCCTGTAGATTACAGATTGTTTAATGTATTTGTATTTATTTTGACGCTTCCTTTTTTATTCCTTTTAGCCAAAACTCTTTTTAAATCCAACCTGGCTGGTTGGATTGCGATTAGTTTGTATTCCGTATCACCTTTCTTTCACTTTTATGCGCAGGAAGCTAGGTATAATACTTTATGGGCTTTTTTCCTGATTTTATCCAACTACTTTTTATTACAAGCCATAAAATATAATAAATCAAAGTGGTGGATAGGCTATTCAATAGCAGGAATTCTTGCTTTATATACATCAATCATGTCAGGATTGTTAATTATCGGACATTTTGTTTATGTAATGATTTTTAAAAAAGAACTGAGAATTAAATACGGTATCAATGCGGTTATTATCCTCTTAGGTTATTTGCCCTGGATAATCGCCATACTCTATAATAGGGCTGAAATTACCGCAGCCTTGGCATGGCATTCTGTCTTCAGACCCAATCAAAGTTTCTGGAAGCTAATAATCGGTCAGTTAATAGGTTTTACACGGATATTTGGGGCTTTTGTTGAACCTTTCTCGAGTGCTTATTTGTATTTACTTTTTTATAACAAGTTACAGGGAGGTTATATAGAACTATTAACTAGTGTATTGATACTTGTTGTAGTAATATCTTCGATTATTTATGTTCTAAAGAAAGAGCCCAAAGAAATTGCATTTTTTCTGTCTCTTATCATTTTGCCTCAATTTTTGTTCTTTTACATTTCAGATCTCTTAAGGGGAACTGGGACCTCCTTCATTTGGCGGTATCATGTAGTCGGTTTTATTGGCATATTGTTATTCACGGCATATTTCTTAAGTCAAAAATTTAAGCAAGGAAAATTCCTCAACTCAGGTATTTATATTGGTTTAGTAATACTCGGCTTTTTTTCAATATTATCAATATCAAAAGATAGGTTCTGGTCTATGCATTATTTTTGCAAAGCCAATGTTGAAGAAGCTCAAATGTTTTCAAGTGATAGTAAACCTTTATTAATAACCGATTTTTCATTCCCGTACGGACTAAGACTCGGAGGCCTTATGACTGTTTTAAATGAATGTAAATCGGAAAACATTGATATTCTTCGCGCTTCCCCCGATATTAACAACGTTAAAGAAAAGATACCTGAGAACGAATATTCTGAAATATACGTTGTTCATGCATCCAAAGAACTGATTCAAAATTTGCAAGCACAGTTTGGCGAAAAAATGGATTCTTTAAAATTAGAAGACCAAAGCTGGTTTAAGCTGTGGCAAATAGATTACTGATGAACGAAATGATAGCATATTGCGATCTTGACTGCCAGACTTGTACTATATATCTGGCAACAAGGGAAAAGAATAAAGAAAAGCAGGAGAAAATGAGAAAAAAAATGGTGCAATTAATCAAACAGCATTATGGGTTGAAGCGCGAATTAAAAGATATTACTGACTGTGATGGTTGTATGTCGGAAAAAGGTAGATTGTATTCAGCATGTAAAGATTGTCCTATTAGAATTTGCGCAAGGCAGAAAGGAATTAAAAATTGTGCTTATTGTAACGAATATATTTGCCAGACACTCGAAGAGTTTTTCGTAAAAGAACTCGATGCCAAGAAACGTTTGGATGCAATCAGGAATCCTTCGGTTTAGCTGAAAAGTCAAATAGAGAAATGGTTAAATAGGAAAACAAGAAAAACTTTGTGTCGTTTGGGTGAAATTTACTTCTGAAACATTTTGTCATACTATTGCGCCGAACAAAATGAAACGTTTTAAAAATAGCCTTAGAATTAAAAAAGGGGGAGAAAGATGAAGATATCGGTAAAATATTTTTTTGTTCTATCTGTTATGTTTCTTTCTATTGTTGTCCAGGCTAAGTCCTTAAAGGATTATATCGAAGAAGCTAAAGTCTTACAGAATTCAGATAAAGTTACGGAAGCAGCGAAGTTGATGGAAGAAGCTTTAGAAAAATATCCGGATAGTTCGAGTGTTTATGCTTATTTAGGGCTTTACACAGGTATGCGGGCAGGACAAACAGATAATATGGCTTCGGCAGGCGAGCTGGCCGCAAAATCATTTGAGCTGTTAGATAAGGCAGTTTCACTCGACTCTCTTAATTTAATCGCCCGATTACATCGGGGTATTATGGGTATTAAGGCTCCCACCTTTTTTGGTAAACTGGACGGCGGAATTAAAGACCAGGAATTTATTATTAAGATGTATCAAAAATCACCAAAAAAAGTTTCGAACGACATACTTGTTCAAGTGTATAACTTTCTCGGAGAAGGATATCGGAAACAGGGAGAAAACGAAAAGGCTGTTTCTGCCTGGAAAAAAGTAATTGAGCTTGCTCCCGGTTCGAGCTTTGCTGAAGAGGCGAAAAAAATGATTAAGAAGACTCCTGTTACCGATAGTAAACCATCGAAGGAAATAATTAAAGAGGGTTCTAAGGATGCTAAATCTCTTATGAAAGAGGGTAAATCCTATTTAGAGAAAGAAAATTGCGCGGAAGCCGTCAAAGCTTTCAAAAAATTGGTTGAGATTGATTCAAAAAATGCTGAAAGCTACAAATATCTTGCTTTAGCCCTGGGATGCCTTGCTGAAAAGGGCTATGACAAGAAAATTTATGATAATACCAATTATCGTGCAGATTTAGCATTTGCGGGAATGGATGCTCTGGATAAAGCGGTTGCTCTCGCACCGGAAGACCCTGAACTCAGGCTTACAAGAGGTTCGGCTGGAGTATATATGCCTTTCTTTTTGGGAAAACTAGACCAGTCGATAGAAGATTTAAATATGGTTTTAAAGAGTGACGCCGAAAGTTCTGTAAAAGCTGAAGCAATGTATCATCTTGGGGTTGCATACCAGAGAAAAACTCTGGACTATTGGGATAAAGTAGTTACAGATTATCCTTCATCGGATGCATCAAAAATGGTCTTCGATGGGATGCGCCCCAGTATAAAAAGAATCGACCCTGATAAATTTAAAAATGCTGTTATGGTTGTGGATTTTACCCTGGGATTCCAGGACGCCTTGCCTCCGCAAACTGCAGTGTGGATCGAGGATAAAAAAGGTAATTTCATAAAAACTCTTTACGTGTCGGGTTTTAGCGGTTACGTTAAGGAAAAACAGCTTTGGTTGAAGAAATGGGGGGAGTCTTCCAAATTTGTCGATACAGACGCGGTTACCTCAGCAAGTATCGATGTCGGGCACCATATTTACATTTGGGAATCAAAAGACCATACCGGCAAAAAGGTTAAATCGGGGGAATATGTGGTGAAAGTCGAAATTTCTGCCTGGCCATCAATGAAATACCAGTTGGCTTCTGTTCCGATAAAGATTGATGGCAAAAAGAATAAATCAACCGTTGAAGAAGGAGATATAATTCCCTTCTTAGAAGCCACTTATTATCCGAAGAAATAAGAAAAAGAATCCAGGAGCCAGAAGTAAGAATCCCATCCCGATAAAGAAAGAAGACCAAAAATTCAAAGCCTCTGTGTGCTCTGTGGTAAGTTTAGGATTTTGGATTCGGGGGTGGGATTTAGAATTTAGTTCGTGGTTCGTTGTTCCTAGTTCGTAGTTGATCGTCAGAAAAAAACAAAAGTAAAAACTACAAGTTCTACATGTCCTACATGTAAATAAATTGGAGGGGGGTGGGGCTTTGTGGTTTAATAAATCTAAAGAATTTTCAGTTCTTTAAGAATGGTTTTTAGTTTTTTCTTGTTTTCCCCGCTCATCTCGCACATGGGAAGCCTGAAAATCTCTTTTACCATTCCTTTCATGGCAAGAGCCGTTTTTATGGGGATTGGATTAGTCTCGATAAATTCAACTTTGAAGAAAGGTAAAAGCTCGTAATGTAATTTTCTCATTTCTTTGAAGTTTCCTTCTAATCCTGCTTTTACCATTGCACTCATCCTATCCGGTATAATGTTACTGGCAACGCTTATAACCCCTTTTCCTCCTGCAGCCATTAAAGGAAGAGTTAAATTGTCGTCACCGGAAAGCACAATAAAATCATCAGGAGTTCTGTCTATTACATCCATCATCTGGGGAAGACTTCCCGAAGCCTCTTTCACTCCTACAATATTCGGGTGTTCGGCTAACCGTACTATTGTATCGGTCTCAATATTTTTGCCGGTTCTTCCCGGTATGTTGTAGATTATCAAGGGAAGATCAACTTCGTCAGCAATCGTTTTGAAATGACGATAAAATCCTTCCTGGGTAGGTTTATTGTAATAAGGAGCAACCTGAAGACTCGCATCTGCTCCCAGATCTTTAGCTCTGGAAGTCATAAAAAGGGCTTCTCTTGTAGAATTCGAACCGGTTCCGGCTATAACCGGGACCCTTTTATTGACATGTTTGCAGACTATTTCTATAACATGTACATGTTCCTCATGGTTAAGAGTGGGGGATTCTCCTGTTGTTCCCATTGGGACTATTCCCGCGACTCCGTTTTCGATATTAAAATCCACTAAATTTTTAAGGTCCTCTTCATTTATGCTTTTATCGTCATTGAATGGTGTAACTATTGCGGTGAAAACGCCTTGAAACATCTCATCCTCCTATTATTTCATTCATCATATCTTCAGTATTATAGAAACCCCGTTTGCCGTTTATCCATTCGGCAGCCTTTAAAGCTCCTACGGCAAGACCTTTTCGGCTTCTTGCAGTGTGTTTTAACTCAATTGTATCTTCTTCGCTATCGAAAGCGACCACATGAATGCCGGGGACGTTGCCACCCCTTACAGACGCAAGATGTATTTCTTCTTCTGAAATTTTCCGGGAAAGCTTTTCAGTTACGATCTTTTTCTTATTGTTTAAATTTTCTATAAGAATATTCCCAATCATATTCATGGTTCCAGAAGGACTATCTTCCTTTCTTTTATGGTGAATTTCATATCCCATTACATCATATGATGTAAAATTTTTCATCAAATTGGAACTTTCTTTTATTATCCTGAAGAACAAATTAACACCTATAGAAAAATTGCCGGACCATATAAGCCCTATTCTACTTTTTTCGACTTTTTCTTTGACTTCTCCTAGATATTCGTACCATCCGGTAGTACCAATTACTGCATTTATCCCATATTTTATATAGTTGTCGATATTTTCAAGAACGATAGCCGGGACGGTAAAATCAATAGCGACATCAGCGCCACGAAGGTTCTCTTTATTTAATTCTTTAAATTTCGCAGATGGTACGCCAGGGTCTATTGTCGAGACAACTTCAAGGCCTTTTTCAATGGCTAACTGTTCTGTAATTTGCCCCATTTTGCCGTAACCGGTTATCGCGATTTTCATGACCTGGTCTCCTTTTTTAAAAGTATATTAATTGTATACGTTAATAAGTCAAGATAGTTTACAATGAGAGATACTTTTCAATTTCGTAATCGGTTACGTGGATTCTATAATTTTCCCACTCTGTTTTTTTGTTTCGAATGTATTTGTTGAAAAATTTATCCCCAAAGAGATTCTTAACCATTTTACTTTTTTCGGTCTCCATTATTGCCGTAAAAAGAGAATCAGGAAGTATTTCTATATTAAGTTTTTCTTTTCTTTCCTTGGACATCGTATATATATCCTCTTCTATTGGATTTCCTAGCTTTAATTTATCTTTTATTCCCGCCAGTCCGGCTCCCAGCATGGCAGAGATTGATAAATATGGATTTGTTGCAGGGTCCGGAGTTCTATATTCTACCCTGCAGGAACTTGCACTTTTAAAAGAAGGTACTCGAAGCAAAGCGGATCGATTTTGTCTTCCCCATGAAACATAAACAGGAGCTTCATACCCGGGAACAAGTCTCTTATATGAGTTTACCCATTGATTCGTTATAGAAGTGATTTCCTTTGCGTATTTAAGAAGGCCAGCAGAGTATTGTTTGGCAATTTCCGAGAGATGATAGTTATCTTTTTCATCGAAGAAAATGTTTTTCCCTTTACTGAAGAAAGATTGATGAAGATGTAGACCTGAGCCGTTAAGTCCAAAAACGGGCTTTGGCATAAATGTAGCAAAAACACCGTTTGCCCGTGCTGTTTCTTTAATTACATATTTCGCGACCTGAATATGGTCTGCCATTTTTAACGCTTCTTCGTATCTGAGGTCAATTTCATGCTGATTTTCGGAGACTTCATGATGAGCCACCTCAACTTCTACTCCGACTCCGTTTAGAATATTTACGATTTCTTCGGAAATTTCATCATATTTATCGTAAGGAATTACGTCAAAATACCCTTTGGTATCACGAATATTAAGATCCTTTCCGGAAAAATAGAAAAACTCAAGTTCCGAGCCGACAAAGAAATTCCATCCGTTCTTTTTCGTTTGTTTTAAAATATTTTGCAAAACATGTCTTGGAGAGGATTCGACCGGTTTCCCGTTAGGATAAAATATATCACAAATAAAAATAATTGTTTTCTTTCCGTTTTCTTCCGGAAAAATGTACGTGGAAGATAGATCAGGCTTTGCGGTAAGGTCGGACTCTTCTATTCTCACAAGACCTTCAATAGAAGAACCGTCAAAATTTATCCCTTCTTCAAGAGCTCTTTCCGCCTCTTTATGGCTTATTGAAAAACCCTTAACACGGCCAAGGATATCGGTAAACCATAAACGGATAGCTTTTACTTCTCCTGATTGTAATAAAGAAAAAATATCAGATTTATTCATTTCCCCCCCATAATATATATTTAATTGAATTTGTATATTCTATAAATTAGGTTAAAGTATATCAGGTCATCCGTTTTTGTCAAGTTGATTCCTCTGATTTAATAGGGCAATTAATACAAGAAATTCTTTAACCTTTAGGGAATTTTTTTTGATACAAAGGTCCGTATTTTTTTAGAACGGTCACGGTTTAATGTCTTAAGAAAATCATCCGCACGCACCCCTCCTATCTCAGCTATGGCTCTAACCGCCTCAAATCTAAGATCATCCGGAAATTCAGGTATTCCAAAAACTTTTTTCGCGTCAACTATCTGAATTAACGCTTCCACAGATTTGCTGTTACCCTTATCTGCCAGAATTTCGCAAATCATTCTTTTTATCTCTGCTCCCTCTTCCTTCGGAAATTTCTTTAGAAGCAGGCTTCTATTCAAGGCTGTCACCCCTTCCTCTGAAAGAATAGGGCCAAGAATAGAGATTACGTATTTCTGTACTTCCGGATAGTTTGAATCCAAAAAATATAACAAATAAGGTTCTGCTTTTTCCTGCAAAATATGTCTGATGTTTCTAATTACTTCTATCTGAACCTTCTCATGATCATCTTTTAATGCGTAAATATCGTCTAAAACTTCTTCGTTCCCGGTACTTCCCAGAATCAAAACGGCGTTTCTTCTGACGTACCATCTATTGTCTGTAAGATATTTTTTGACGACATCGAGAGCTCCACTGCCGATACTCTGAATTATTTTTAGAAGAGAAAATCTGACCTCTTTATCTTCCGAATCTTTAAGCAAATCCATCAGATAAGGGATTGATTCTATCCCAAACTCATCAACTTTTTCTACTACGATTTCCCGAAGATCTTCTTCCCACAAAAGAGAGAGAAGTACGTTTATCGCTTCCTTTGTCTTGAATTCAGCTAAGCGAGGAATAATAATCTTAGCTTTTGCTGGATTGCTTACCTCTTCCGCAAAGAAGGAAATAATGGAACTGCCCAAAAAATCAAACCCTATAACAATACTTTTTTGCCCTATCTTGCCAAGAATATTAACATAATTTAAATAAACATCCTTATTCTCTTCCTTTTTTGCATACTCCGTCAACCTATCTGTAATTCTCCGGACAACCGAAATTTTTTCTCCCTTAAAGAGCTGTTCGAGAAGAGCTTCGATATTTGAAATGGCGTTAATTCTGACCTCTATTGATTTTGACGCTAGACTCAAATAGAAAGATTCCAGTAACGATTTTATATCGCTTGAATCCATACTGGCTTTTAGCTTATCTTGCAAACGGCCGTAAGCTCTCCTGCTAACACCTACGCTTCTGGTAAGAGCTCTCGAAGTGGTGATCAAATCCTTCCATAAATTTAAAAATTCAACTTCACTAATTCCCAATTCATCTAAATGTTCCTCCATAAACTCGCGGATCGCCGACAGCTTTTCCTTATCCAGGGAAGTTAAAAATCCATTCAACATTTCTCTTTGCCCTTCTTTGATGAAAGTGACAATAACTGAAAAAATGCTTTCTTTATCCATCAAAGGCAATAAAATTTTGGCCATTGTAAACTTTACAGGGCTTTTGCTTTTTATAATTCGAGCGAAGATTTCTTTTCTAAGATTATTTGGAACTTTTTTAAATGTTTTCCTGATTTTTGCGGCTTCGTGCAATAAATTGTCTTCACCAAATTGTTTTATAAATTCCTTTACGAAATTTTCGAGACCCTCGCTTACTTTTCCCGCTTTATTATCATCTTCTTTCTTAAGCAGACACACAGAGCTGAAAAAACGAGAAATTTGATCCTCGCCATATTCCGCTACAGATTTTCCGGAAAATTCTTTTACGAAAGATGTAATAGTTCCTGATTCGCTTCCTGCTTCACTCTTATCTCCTGCACCTTTTAGTCCTGCTTTACCTTTACTTCCTCCTATATGTTTACCTCCACCCTTTGAGATAGCTTCTCTTTTCTTTTCTATCTTTTCTTTAAGATTTTTCTCAAAGTCTAATATATAATTCTCTTCTATATCTATTTCCTTTAACTTTTCCTTGATTTCAGGTAAAATCCCATCCAGTCTTTCCGGCGTTAGGTTCACAAGCATATCCTCAGCATCAAAAATCCCCAGAAGGCGAACCCGGTTTAGAAAGATTTCCACAATTTCCTGATCGGAAAAGCTCATAATAATCGATTTTATTATTGAAGAAATCTGTTTGAGTTTCAATTTGTCCTGTAGTATAAACCTTTTTGTCTCCGGTCCTATCGATTGTACGATTTCTTCGAAAACAGCTTCGCGTGCTCTTATATCGGCTTCATCCGTAATTTCTTCCATTTTTTCATACAGGCCGACGAGCCCTTTTGTAATCTTTTCCGCTTTTACCGAAGGAGGATCGTCATCTTGAATTTTACAAGTATTCTCGAGAAAACGAACCAGATTGAATTCCTCGTCTTCAACAACATCTATAATTTCCCCCTGTTCTCCGCCATAATCCATTTCTCCTTTCGCTCTTATTTTAAACTCAACAGTATTAAAATAGACTTTATCCGCTTTTCTTTCTATTAAAAGATTATTTATATCTACATAAGTGCTAATATCCCTGGGAGGGTTAGCTACGAGATCTAAAAATGCGTTGATATCTATTTCGTTGCAAGACGTGTCGAAGGTCAGACTCTCGACATTCATCCTTTTAAGCCTTTTAACGAATATTTGCACACTGGCGTAGTCTGCAAGATCGACATTGATATCTTCTATGATTATACTGTCTCCTAAAAAAACAAAAGATACTTCTGCGGTCTCATCTGCAAAAGAATTAATTGCGTTAACTATTTTCCTCTGTTGTTCCTTTATAAGAGGGTGTTCTCCGGGATACGCTATTTTATGATTAACTCCTAGAGCGAGATCTTTCAGAAGATCTATAAGAATCTCTTTTTCTATTATTTCCTCCTGTAAGAATAAATATACTTATTTTCTGTAAATTTTCAAGCTTTTCATGCAGTTAAATTCCATTGCCGTCGTTTGATTTCTGTTTGGCCGGAAGCCCAAATTCCCGCGTAACGTAAAATAGCGCTCCGGATCTACTGGAATAGTTTAAACACAGATCGAATTTCCCGATTTTTATTCCCATTCCGGCACCAAAAACAAAATAATATGCATCTCTTTCGCCGACAGGGTAGAGATAGAGAGTTTGCAGGCTGTCCTGTTTTGGAAGAGTTATATATTCCTGCATTGAAAACCCTGTTGATCCGATTAAAATAAAATTTCCCAGATACTTTCTAACAACGAATTGAGCTGCTACTTCGTTTCTTTCTCTATATTCGGTGAAGTATTCCTCGGGATATTCTTCCAGGTTACCCCAATTGTAAAAAGCAATGTCATAATGCTCAGGTGCGTTGCCTGTCATGGACATCGTTAGCTTGGTTCCGAGATCTAAAGCCGGATTAATTGTCTTACCGAAATCTACGGAAAGAGTCAATGCGTCATTTCCTCCGGTATACCCCCCAATTCCACCACCAAAGAAATATTGAATAATTATAAAGATTATCATTGAATTTTGTCTCCTTTGCTTTTTATCATTTTAAGATCGCTGAGTAAAGCTTCTTAAATTCCTATAAAAAGAAGGTATGTACTCTTTAATTCTTCTCCTTGATTCCCTCGGTGAGCAGGATTTTCCAATGTTCTTGAGCGCATTTAAAGTTTCTTTAATAGTCATCTGGTGATACTTTTTTAGCATCAGTTTTTTTACCGTCTTTTTTACAAATAATCCAAACATAAAAATAATATTTGAATTATACCGCAATTTTAAATAAAAAACAACTCTTAAAGTGAGATAAGTTATTCTTCTTTGGTAGTAAAAGCACGTGGGTTCTTACGCGACAGAAATGACAGACTAAAACGTTTCAAAAAAATGAACGAATATAGATTCCTACCAACAAAAAATTTAAATTTATCGGTTTTTCTTTTTGTGACGATCTGCTCTTCTTTTCTTTTTTCTCTTGTGTTTTTTTATTTTCTTTGCTTTTTTCTTTTTTCCGCTTGGCATAAAATTTCTCTTTTTCCTCCTTTTATTCTTACGCTGAGAATGAGAAGAAGTTAAATAGAATCGGAGTTATGTCAAGTCTTTATGATGAAATTAATGTATAAAATTTTGAACCACTAGACAAAACAACAGAAGAATTGAACCACAAAGGACGCAAAGATCACAAAGATATTAGGCTATCCGCTGACCGCCGAGGCTGTGCCAAAAGTCCAAATTTAACGGATTTCTAAAAAATAAGCCTTTGAAAAACAGGAACTTAGTTTTCTGCAACTTGCGAAAAGGGGGGTTTTGGCACAGCCTCCGCCTTCCGCTTTCCGCTAAACCCACCCCCCAAATTGGCCACGGATAAACACTGATTTATTGTTTGTTTTTTAACTCGGAACTAGAAACCCGAAACTCGAAACACAGATTTACACAAATAGCCCAAATATTTTATTTTTGTTGTTTTTTACTTGAACCATGGAATCCTAGAACCCTTGACCCCTAAACGTTAATTAGCCACAAAGGACGCAAAGACCACGAGGCTTGCCTCTTTGTTTTGTAAAGAGAGAACAGCTAAGAGCTCTTTTTTAATCCTTGACACCTGATTCAATAATAATTATAATTATATATATTCACTATAAACTAAGGAGGAAAAAATGAGAAGAATATCACTCCTTATCGGTATTGTTTTACTCGTTATTCTAATGATGGGATTTTCTTGCGAGGAAGAAGATTACTTCGATTTTTCAAGTGGTATAATAGACCATCACTGTGTCGACATAACCGGGATACCTCAAAGCTGGATTGAAGAAGCTAAAAATATACTCCATATAGCCTATGGGCATACTTCTCACGGCAGTCAGATAATTTCCGGTATGTCGGGGCTTGTCGGTTTCGCAAATGGTGGCGGGAAGGGACTTTCTTTGCCAGATAATATTTTTACTTTTAATAACGGAGGTACGGGTGGGGCTCTTGATCTGCGGGATACTCCTTTTTCAGGAGCCAATGATTTGGGAAATCCGGACAGGGTATCATGGGCAGCAGCTACACGAGATTATCTGGATGAAAATCAGGATGTCAACGTGATTATATGGTCCTGGTGTGGTCAGGTGAGCAGTGCTGATTCATCGGATATCGTTACTTATTTATCCCTGATGAACAGTCTGGAAACAGACTATCCGGGTGTAAGTTTTGTCTATATGACAGGACATTTAGATGGAACAGGTGAAGGTGGAAATCTACATCAAAGAAATGAACAGATCAGGGCTTATTGTGAGGAAAACAACAAAAATTTATATGATTTTGCTGATATAGAATCATATGATCCGGATGGTAATTACTATTTAAATAGAAGCGCCAATGATAATTGTGATTATGATAGTGATGGTAATGGCAGTTTGGATAGAAACTGGGCGTTAAACTGGCAGAGTACTCATACAGAGGGGTATGACTGGTATAGTTGTTCCGCAGCTCATTCTCAGGCACTTAATGGAAATCAGAAAGCATACGCAGCCTGGTGGATGTGGGCGCGCCTTGCCGGATGGGATGGAGAGTAGTTGGGAATTATATAGCTTTTAAGTTTTTAAATCTGAAATGTTCTTTTCAAAGAGTTCCAAACAGGCATCGACAACGACAGGGTCGTAAGAGGCCCCTCTACCCTTTGAAATTTCTTCCAGAGTATTTTTGAGATCGTGAGAAAACCTGTAAGGCTGCGAAGAGGTCATTGCTTCTAAAACATCTGCTACCGCAAGGATTCTTGCCCCCATATCAATTTCGGATCCTTTAAGCCCCAAAGGATAACCGGAACCGTCAATTCTTTCGTGGTGCTGATGAACTATCCTGGCAGCATCTTCCATTACTTTAATTTTTGATATTACTTTAAACCCGATATACGAATGAAACTGTGCAATGTCATACTCTAATTGTGTTAAGCTTCCGGGTTTATTAAGAATTTCTGGGGGTACACATATTTTGCCCAAATCGTGAAGTTTGCTTGCAGCTCTTAAGGCTAACTTGTCCTTAAGGCTTAGTTCCAGATATTCAGCTATAGTCTCACTGAGTTTTGCTACTTTTCTTTGGTGTCGGCCGACATGACTGTCAACTGCTTCTACATATTTTTCTACAGCTGGAAGCGAGTCGGTTATTGCCTCTTTTAGGAATTCGAACCGTCTATGTAATTCGTCGGCAGTGTTTTCACATTCGGGATTATCATTTTCCCATTCACTAACTTTGTCGCGGAACTCCGCAAATTCATGCATTTAATACACCTCTTAACTTTTAATAGTTAATTAAAATTTTATAAAAATCTTACAAGAAAATTAATCCACTTTATTATTCTACTGTTTTTTTTTCTTTTTGTCAAGGGGTTTTTTTTTGTTTTTTTCGCATGAAAATGTTAAAAAAAATTAATTATATATTGGTAAATATAAAATATAAAAGTTATTGTTTCTTTACTATTGCATAAATGCGACTTATTATTATATTATATAGGGGAAAAAGCGAAATTAAAAGCAATTGTTTAATAAAAGAAGAGAAAAACATTGAAAGAGACAGAAGAGATAGGTAAAAAATTAAGAAAATTCCGGAAAAATAAAGGCTGGACCCTTAAGAAAATGGCCGGTAAGTTAGGATTACACTGGACTACTATTCAGGCGTGGGAAAAAGGGAAATACGGTATCCCCTCGACTAAAGTAGGCAAAGTTTGCAAAATTCTTGGGATTTCACCCAGTCTTTTATTTGAAGAAAAGCCAGACAAGATATTCTACCCTTACATTGAAGGGTTATTCCCGCAGACATCTGTTCTGGCTCCTGAAAATATCAGTAAAAATATTAACATAAAAGAAATTTTACCGACTGGAGCCGATTTTGCTCTTCTCCGAGTGGAAAGTGATAGTATGAAAAATGCAGGCATTTTAAAAGATGACTGGGTCGTGATAGATACTTCGGTTGTAGATTTTAAAATAAAAAATATTTATGCTGTGGCAATCTTTTACGAAAAAGGGGAAAAAGGAGAAGTAACACTTAAGAAGATCGAGAGGGTAGGAAGTACTGTTATCTTAATACCTTCGAATGTGGAGTATGATATTCAAGTTTACCATAGGTCCGAGGTCCAGGTTCTTGGGAAAGTAGTAAGAGTCCTGAGAGAACTTTAAATAATATAACCACAAAGCACCCAAAGAACACAAAGAAACAACAAATTTATTTAACCACAAAACACACTAAACACACTAAATTATTTTTGTTTAAATTCAAAATTCATAATTCAAAATTTTTAATTCTTGACACACGACCCGAGACTAGCTTAACTGCTCCCTACTCTCTCTTTCCTACTGTCTTCCGTAATTACTTCTGTAAGATTTAAGACTTTTAATGATAAAATACCGCCAATTATAACAATCAGATGATAGGTTATAAACCGCCATAGAACCGTAAACATTCCTATCAGATAACGGGGAACGGAAGAATAAAACAAAACCGTAAAACCTCCTTCTATTATACCTTCTGCTCCGGGAGTCGGGAAAAAGAAAGCCGCAAATAGGAGAAAAACCTGACGGAAAATTGTTTCCAGATAAGGGACATTTATAGAAAGCCCTTTAAGTATAACATAGGCTATCGAATAATTAGGTATGTATACGACAATTGTTGTGAAAATAATAGCTAAAGCATACAATTTTTTATTCTTTACGAAATCAAATAATTTATCTCTAATTTCTCTTAGCTCCTTTAAAATGCGAAATATTCTTCTTGTTGACCTTGTGGTTTTGCCCTTTCTGAAAGTAAAAAAATAAATCATTTTTTTGAAAAACTTAGGCATATAGAGAATCAGGAACAATAGACCAAAAAGAAACAGATAAGCGAATATAGAATATCGCGATAAGATTTGCATCGATCTGCCGGAGTATTCAGTTCTAAAAAAAGGTAATATAAACGGCAAAAATATTAACATGCCGATTAGGTAGAAAAGACCTCTGAGCAACAGTAGTAGTAAAGAAGTTCCCCATTTTAATCCAGCCTTGTTCAGTACATAAGCCTGCAAAGGAGCTCCGCCTGCCTGAAAGGGTGTAACCGCAGAAAGAAAAGCTCCGCAAAATATAACCTGGGAGCATCGCCCGAATGCTATCCACTTTCCGGAGAGGGCCTTGGCAATAAGCCTTATCCTGAAGGACTCAAGAACAATATATGAAGAAAGTAAAATAAAAACGGTCGGGATATAAAAGATGTTTGTTTCTTTGAATGCTTGCCATGTTCCCTTACTTGCAGTAAAAATCATTAGCAATGTAAAAGTTATTATAGAAAGAGCGAGAAATATTTTTAGCCCTTTTATTATTGAAGATCTGGACAGTCTACTTTTTTTCGAGTAAGATTGTCGGGTCTTTTTCGAGTGCATTTCCTACCACCACGATATCTGCTCCCGCATTATGCTTGTTTTCAACTTCTTTTTTGTCTTTAATTCCTCCCCCGACCACAAGAGGGATTTCTATATATTCCTTAACTGCCTTTATAAGTTCATCTTTAACCGTATATCTGGCACCGCTACCACACTCCAGATAAACCATTTCCATGCCGAGAAGCTCTGCCGCGTATGCCGTATTCTTAATTTGCTCTACGTTGTCCTGAGATAACGGTTTTGTTCCCGACACAAATTCCACAGTGGTCTTTCTTCCTCCGTCAAGTAAAATATAACCGGTAGGTATAACCTCTATATCCGTCTTTTTTAAAATAGGTGCTGCCTTAATTTGCTCTCCTATAAGATATTTAGGATTTTTTCCGCTTATGAGTGAAAGAAAAAGTATTGCGTCTGCCGAGGTCGAAATTTGCTCTGCAGAACCGGGGAAAATAATTACCGCTTTAGAAGCCAGTGACTTTACTTTTTCCACGAACCTCTCGAAGTTGTTACTCCATGTTGTACTGCCGCCTACCAGGATAAAATCAATTTCGCTTTTTTCTATTAGTTCTATCTTTTTTTCGAGGGTCCCCAAATTTTCCGAATCCGGATCGAGAAGTGCAGCGAGCATATGTTCTTGTTTTTCCTTTTTGGAAAGGATTTTTTGATAAATAGTCATTTAAGTTTTTCTTTTAAAATTTCGGGAAATACTTTTAGCATATCCGGGATTTTTTTTGTTTCGCTACCTCCGCCTTCGGCTCTTTCTCTGTCGCCCCCTCCGCCACCGTTAACTATTTTGCAAACTTTCTTGATTAATTCGCCCGCATTAAATATTTCTTTTAATTTTTCGCCCACAAATAATATCACAAAGACAGACGATTCGATGTTACTCACAACGAGGCCCACTCCCTCAGGCATACTTTTTCTTAATATTCCGGAAAGCTTCCTTAAAGATTCTCTGCTCCCATCAACCTGGGCAGCCAGGTAATCATAGCCTTCGATTTTGGAAATCTTTTTTAGCAGCTCTTCGACTTTTGCGGAAGCTGCCTGGGTTTCTATTTTTTCTATTTGTCTTTTTTGCTCTTTTATGAAAGCCAACGTCTTTTCAATTCTTTTCGGAAGACTTCTCCTGTTGGTCTCGAGAAGAAATTCCATCTCTTGAACCAGATTCTCTGTTTCTCGCATCCATTTGTAGGCGGAAAATCCGGTAACTCCTTCAATTCTTCTTACCCCCGATGCTATACCTGTTTCAGAAGTAATTTTAAAAACTCCCGCTTCAATTGTGTTATTAAGATGTGTTCCACCGCATAACTCTCTTGAAAAGTCATCGACAGAAATCATACGTACAGTGTCACCATATTCTTCGGTAAAAAGAGCTACCGCTCCTTTCTTTATTGCTTCCTCAAAAGGAAGCACCTCTGTCTTGACTTCCATTTTTTTAGCAATAGCTTTGTTAACTTCTTGCTCTATAAGCTTTATTTCTTCTTCTTCCAAAGGCTTTGGATGAGTGAAGTCAAAGCGAAAGTGATCGGGAGCAACGAAAGATCCTTCCTGTTTAACCCAATCTCCGAGAACTGTTTTCAAAACTTTATGAAGGAGGTGAGTAGTGGTGTGGTTTTTTCTTATCGCGTTACGCCTTTCGACATCTATCTTCGCAGCAACTTTTGAGGAGGCCCTAAATTTTCCTTCGAGTTTACCTTTATGAATGTTGCCCAGTTCAGATGGATAAGTATCTTTAACTTCTAACTTCCAGCCCTCGCCCTCGATTATACCTGTATCGCCTACTTGCCCGCCTTGCTCGGCATAGAAAGGTGTTTCACTTAAGACAATTTCAAAATCGCCATCGTTTTTTCTATATGCTAAAATTTCGCATGAGGACTCTTCCTTATCGTAACCAACAAATTTTGACTCTGCTTTTTTTACTATTTTCCACTCAACTTTATCTTGTACTTCAAATTCGTGCTTTTGACGTGCTCTCTCTTTTTGTTTTTTCATTTCTTTTTGGAATCCCTCTTCGTCGATAGAGAGACCTTCCTCTTCGGCTATTTCTTTAGTTAAAGTAATGGGGAAACCATAAGTATCATACAGCTTAAACGCATCTGTTCCTGCTATTTTCAAGTCTTTTTTACTTTTAGCCGTGTCGATAATATCATTTAAAATTGAAATTCCGGAAGCGAGAGTCTCTATAAAACTTTCCTCTTCTGATTTTACGATAAGTGTAACCTGTTCGATTTTTTCCTTGAGGTAAGGATAGCGTTTCTTCATTATTGAAATAACCGAAGGAACAAGCTCGTTTAACATAGGTTTCTCTACCCCAATTTTCCTGCCCGAGGTTAACGCCCTGCGCACCAATCTCCGTAGGACGTATCCTCTGCCGGTATTTCCCGGATATGCACCCTCGCTTATAGCAAAAACCAATGCTCTTGTATGATCAGCTATAATGTTGAAAATTTGCTCATTGTCTTTGTATTTTACTCCTGTTAAATCTTCTGCTGCTTGAATTATTGGAAAAAATAAGTCGGTCTCAAATATAGAGGGTTTATTCTGCATTACCATTGCGAGCCGCTCTAATCCCATACCTGTATCGACACCCTTATTTTTAAGTGGATATCTTCCGTCTTCTCTGTGATCGAACTGAGGGAAAACATGGTTCCACAATTCGATATATCTGTCACATTCTCCATCGAACTCACAGTTCCCAAAATCCTCTCCCATATCATAAAAAATTTCACTATCGGGTCCGCAGGGACCTTTCCCTCCCGCGGGTCCCCAGAAATTATCATCCCGTCTGATTATTTTTTCTTCCGCGATCTTGATTTTATCTTTCCAGATATTATAGGCTTTATCGTCTTCAGTGTACACGGATATAAAAAGTTTTTCTTTGGAAATACCGAGAACTTCTGTTAGGAATTCCCATCCCCATTTAAGCGTTTCCTCTTTAAAATAATCCCCAAAGGAGAAATTTCCGAGCATTTCGAAAAAAGTATCATGCCAGAAAGTTTTACCCACTTCAGTTAAATCGGAAAGCCTGAGACACTTTTGAACCGACGTTGCTCTTCTAAACTCAATAGGTATTTCTCCGGACCACAGTGGTTTAAATTGAACCATTCCCGCAGAAGTGAAGAGCAGCGTTTTATCGGCTGGAACCAGTGGCGCCGATTCGACTATTTTATGCCCTCTTTCTTTGAAAAATTCAAGAAATTCTTTTGTTAACTTATCTGAATTCCACATAGCTCATAATAATAAAGTCTATTTTATTGTCAAGAACCCACGCCCCTCTCGGCCCGATCATTCTTGCACGGAGACACAGAGAACACAGAAAACAAGTTAAATGGTCGAATTGTTGAATGGTTAAATCGGCCACCCCATACATTGTTGTTTTTTCCTATTTGACAATTTTTTAATTTAACTATTTTACTTAGATTCAAAGAATCTACGATAATCGCCACGGATTGACACGGATTTTTTTATTCAAACTTCTAACTTCCAACTACTAACTTCTTTGTTAACAACGAATTGCACAAATAGCACAAATGGAATTTTTTATTATTTTTTTACTCGAAACCTGGAACCCTCGAGCCCTAGAATCTTAAACGTTAATTAAACACAAAGAACACAAAGGACAAAAAGCCCAATCACACTCCCTAATTTTATATTTTTAAGAGGTCGCAGAATAGTTACCCAAAAACGCTTACAATTTCAAGCTTAAAGCCTGTAACTTTTTTACTCGCTGCTCTCTACTCGGAGCTCCCCGATTATTAACTGACAACCCCCCAAATTTTTGTGCTAAATCGGCAGAAATCAGACATTGCAAGGTTTGCAAAGTTTTTATTGTGGAATAACTTATTCACGATTATTTGTAGAGTCAGAGGGATTGCCATCCGAAAAAGACGTGGTCAATTTCCCCTGCGAGGAAATTGCCACTCGGCTCTCGGGTTCGCTCCTCTTGAAATGCTTGCATTTCAAGAGGCCATGCCCGCTCACCCTCCGAGACGCTTTCTTGGATGGCAATCCCTCTGATTCTGACCGACGTAATTAATAAAAAAATGGGGGGTCAACCGATTATTAAGTCTTGACGTTGCTGTATTTTTTTATATATTGCAATATTACTAAATTTAAACAAAAAACACGATTTTTATGGGGAAATAAAAAATGAAAAAGAAAGATTACTTAAAAAGAGAAATAAAACATATAGATATAAAAACCTTCAATGCTATACCAATTATTGAGCAGTTCGATAAAACTGCTTTTCAGGCAAGAAACTTAGCCAGAGCCGCGAGGATTTACGATAGAATGTTATCGGATAATGATTGTTCCATAATATTATGTCTTGCAGGTTCTCTTTTTAGTGCGGGACTACGTAAAATTGTGTACGATATGGTAGAGAATAACATGGTTGATATCATAGTTTCCACCGGTGCAATAATAGTAGACCAGGATTTCTTTGAGGCTCTTGGTTTCAAACATTTTCAAGGGAGTCCGCAGAGTGATGACAATGAATTAATGGAATTAATGATTGACAGAATATACGATACATACATAGATGAGGAACAATTGCGGGTTTGCGATATGACTGTATCACAAATTGCCGATTCTATCGAACCCGTTCCTTACTCTTCCCGTGAGTTTATTAAGTTTATGGGAGAATATCTCAAAGAAAAAAATATTGGGAAGGATTCGGTAGTACGCAAGGCTTACGAAAAAAATATGCCAATTTTTGTTCCGGCTTTCTCAGATTCAAGCGCCGGTTTTGGTCTGGTCTATCATCAATGGAAACTCAAAGATAAACCTAAAGTATCGATAGACTCCGCTAAGGATTTTCTTGAACTGACTAAAATTAAGGTTAACTCCGGAGAAACCGGTTTGGTAATGATTGGAGGAGGTGTTCCAAAAAACTTCGCCCAGGACGTAACTGTAGCAGCCGATATACTTGAGGAAACTGTAAACATGCACAAATATGCTATACAGATAACAGTTGCCGACGAAAGAGACGGAGGATTATCCGGTTCAACTCTAAAAGAAGCTCATTCCTGGGGAAAAGTTGACGAAGGTTCCGAACAAATGGTTTTTTCTGAAGCAACGATAGCTTTGCCTCTTCTGGCAAGCTATGCTTACCATAGAGGGAACTGGGAAAAAAGGGAAAGCAAAAATTTCAATAGCTTACTGGATAAAAAAGGGGGGGTAACAAATGATACCAAAAAAGGTTTTTTTGACCAAAGGTGTCGGCATTCATAAAGATAAGCTTGCTTCCTTTGAACTTGCATTAAGAAATGCAGGGATAGAAAAATGTAATCTGGTTAACGTTTCAAGTATTTTGCCTCCTTATTGCAAAGAAATCACTAAAGATAAGGGCCTTGAGGAATTAAAACCCGGAGGAATCACTTTTGTTGTTATGGCAAGAAATTCAACTAACGAACCTAATCGCCTTATCTCTGCCGCTATTGGGGTTGCGGTTCCTAAAGAAAAAGACAATTACGGTTATCTGTCGGAACACCACGCTTTTGGAGAAACCGCTAAAAAGAGTGGGGAATACGCCGAAGATCTTGCAGCCACGATGCTTGCTTCAACTCTCGGCATACCTTTTGATCCCGACCAGGCTTGGGATGAAAGGAAACAGGTGTACAAGGCAAGCGAGCATATCTTTAAAACGAGAAACATTTGTCAATCCGCACAAGGAAATAAAGACGGGCTATGGACAACAGTCCTTGCATCGGCAGTTTTCATAACTTTAGAGTAAATGTCGGTATCTATCCCCTATAATTTCGGGGGGCTTCCCGATGAGTTCTTAAGTTATGAGCATTCAAAGATAGCCGTTTTACCCGTGCCTTTTGATGAAACAAGTTCATGGATTAAAGGATCTGACAGAGGTCCAAAAGCTATAATTGAAGCATCCATGAATATGGAACTATACGACCTTGAGACAAATTCCGAAGTTTATAAAAGCGGAATATTCACTTCAAGTGAAATTATATCGAACAGTTCCGAAGATATGATTAAATGCGTTTATGGACGAGTGAGGGAATTTATAGGGGACGGAAAATTCGTAGTTACTCTCGGAGGTGAACATATGATTTCTCTTCCTGCTATAAAAGCGCACCATGAAAATTATAACGATCTTTCAATTCTTCATCTCGACGCACATTCCGACATGAGAGACTCTTATCTTGGTAACAGATACAGCCACGCATGTGTGATGGCAAGGGTAAAAGAACTAACGGATGATATCATTTCGATAGGAGTAAGAAGCCTGGATTCATCGGAGTCAGATAATATCATAAAGGGTAATGTTTTCTTTGCTGAAGATATTTACAATTCCAAGGAATGGATAGGAGAAGCCGTAGAAAAACTCAAAAAAAATGTTTACATAACGTTGGATCTGGATGTTTTTGATCCATCGGTTCTACCATCCACGGGAACTCCTGAACCGGGGGGATTAGACTGGTATACTGTGATAAAACTCTTAAAAGAGGTCTGCAAAAATAGGAATTTAATTGGTTTTGACGTTGTAGAACTCTGCCCCACAGAGAGTAAGGCATCGGATTTCCTCGCCGCGAAGTTAATATACAAGCTGCTTAGTTACAAGTTCTGTTTGTAACGGAGAATACAGAAGCTAGAAGTTAGAATATAGAATCCCATCCCAACTTAGAAAAATTGAAAAATGGAGAAATTGGAAAATGGGAAACGGGAAACAATTCAACTATTTTACAGTTAGGACATTTGTCCGGTTAGGGTTGTTAGAAG
>CAYQMH010000023.1:0-30868 GCA_964418485.1 uncultured bacterium
AGTCGCATCGGTATAATAGTTAAAATTTAAATTCCACTAAAACAAGGATTGAAACATTTATACTGATACGGATTCACTTGTAACTGACAGAAAGTTAAAATTTAAATTCCACTAAAACAAGGATTGAAACTTGTTAACCATAAGTATATATGAGTTAAACCTAATAGTTAAAATTTAAATTCCACTAAAACAAGGATTGAAACTTCGCAACAGGGGAAAAGGGAAGACAATATAAAAGTTAAAATTTAGATTCCATTAAAACAAGGATTGAAACATGTTATATGTTGGAAAAGGTAAATGTATAGTATGGTGTTAAAATTTAGATTCCATTAAAACAAGGATTGAAACTTAATATCGTGTAGGTCGGAGATTGCTAAATCATGTGTTAAAATTTAGATTCCATTAAAACAAGGATTGAAACACATTAAATTATACTCCTCCAACAAATCTTCAGCTTGTTAAAATTTAGATTCCATTAAAACAAGGATTGAAACCAAACACAAGGGGATTCCTGCCCTGGTTCATAAGTGTTAAAATTTAGATTCCATTAAAACAAGGATTGAAACTAGCCTTCGGGGTCTGATGCCATATCATCATCCACAGTTAAAATTTAGATTCCATTAAAACAAGGATTGAAACGAATCAAATATAAACACACATGAAGAAATAAAAATAGTTAAAATTTAGATTCCATTAAAACAAGGATTGAAACGATGTTTTTGGTGGTTCTGGTTCTACTCTTATTGCTGTTAAAATTTAGATTCCATTAAAACAAGGATTGAAACGATGTTTTTGGTGGTTCTGGTTCTACTCTTATTGCTGTTAAAATTTAGATTCCATTAAAACAAGGATTGAAACAGAACAGCAGAGGGCAACCAAACGAAATACATTTTGGTTAAAATTTAGATTCCATTAAAACAAGGATTGAAACGGCAAAGCCCATTGCCCATCCCTGTATATCTTGCGTGGTTAAAATTTAGATTCCATTAAAACAAGGATTGAAACTTACTCTTGCAATATGGAATTCTCATTCGAGTTTAAGTTAAAATTTAGATTCCATTAAAACAAGGATTGAAACCAGCAAATAGAATACGGATAATTTAACTCCGGAGTGTTAAAATTTAGATTCCATTAAAACAAGGATTGAAACTACAGTGTTTAATACCATCAACAAAAGTATTAAAAGTTAAAATTTAGATTCCATTAAAACAAGGATTGAAACTCAAGAAAACTCTCGTTCTCATTCTCAAGTTCATTTTGTTAAAATTTAGATTCCATTAAAACAAGGATTGAAACTGGGTAGAGACTCTGGTACGGAAGTTGATATGAATAGTTAAAATTTAGATTCCATTAAAACAAGGATTGAAACTCGATAGAACTTCTATCGAATAGAAGCGCTACGAGAAGTTAAAATTTAGATTCCATTAAAACAAGGATTGAAACCAGCAAATAGAATACGGATAATTTAACTCCGGAGTGTTAAAATTTAGATTCCATTAAAACAAGGATTGAAACTATAGGAGGTTATAATGATACAATATCAAGATAAAGAGTTAAAATTTAGATTCCATTAAAACAAGGATTGAAACATGTTAGTGATAATGTACAAACATATGAAATTTCTGGTGTTAAAATTTAGATTCCATTAAAACAAGGATTGAAACAAAATCCTACATTGGTGAAATATTCCTCTGGCTTGGTTAAAATTTAGATTCCATTAAAACAAGGATTGAAACATGTTAGTGATAATGTACAAACATATGAAATTTCTGGTGTTAAAATTTAGATTCCATTAAAACAAGGATATGTAATTGTGTAATTGGTGTGATTGGGGGCAAATTTAGACATTGGACAAATCTGTGGATTCTCTGAATCCAAGTTGAATGGTTAAATTGTTGAATAGTTGAATTGTAAAAAACCTAAAAACTTTGTCTGCTTTGTGTGAGATTATTTTTAGGAGGTAAATTTAGTTTAAAAATTTCTATTTTTCAATTTTTCTAATTTGTTCTTTATGTGCTTTGTGTTTCAATTGTAGTTTTACTTATAATTCAAATCTCGTCTTCAATTTTTGCTCTTTATTAAATCGTTCGATTGCGAGTTGAATGAGTTTATCGATTAATTCCGTGTACGATATACCGCTTGCTTCCCATAATTTAGGGTACATGCTGATTTTTGTGAAACCGGGAATCGTGTTTATCTCGTTTACCAGTATTTCGGTATTGTCCCGCAGGAAAAAGTCCACTCTCGCCATTCCCTGGCAGCAAAGAACCTTAAAAGCTTTAAGCGCGTATTCCTGTATTTTTTCTACGATTTCTTCGGGCAGTTTAGCCGGAATTTCTAAAGTCGCGGCATCTTCGTCTAAATATTTTGTTTCGTAAGAATAAAATTCACTTTTTACGACTATTTCACCAGGCAGTGATGCAATCGGTTCCTCGTTTCCGAGTACCGAGCATTCTATTTCCCTGCCGGTTATAGATTCTTCACATATAATCTTTTTATCATATTCAAAAGCAATATCTATTGCTTCCTTAAAATCTTTTTCATTATTGGCTTTGCTTATTCCTACAGAAGAGCCGAGATTTGCCGGTTTTATGAACACCGGTGAGCCGATTTTTTGGGTTAATGCATCGAAGCTTGTGTTTTTTATGTTTGATTTATTGAAGACTTCAAATTTAGGAGTCGGTATTTTCGCATCCCTGAGAAGCCGTTTCAGAACATCTTTATCCATACCGACCGCCGAACCCAGTACATCAGCTCCGACGTAAGGGATATTAGCCATTCTAAGTAAGCCCTGAATAGAGCCGTCTTCTCCGTATGTGCCGTGTAAAAGCGGAAAAGCTACATCGATTTTACCTTTATTTTTATTGCTTGTAATACTCATTAATTCGTTTGAATTATTTGCCGGTACAAGAGCTACTTTTTCATTTGCCTTGTTTATTTTAGCTAGTTTTGGATTGCTGCTCTCTAAGATAAATTTCGACTGGTCGTTTAGATACCAGCTTCCGTCTTTATCGATCCCGATCGGTATAGGTTCATATTTATCTTTATTTATTGCGTCTATTACGTTTTTTGCGGAAATGATAGAAATTTCATGTTCTGCAGATTTTCCTCCGAAAATAATCGCGACTCTGATTTTTTCTTTCAAATTAAGAACCTCCGGTTATTTGAATTTAAAAGTTTTGATTTAAAAGTCAAGGAGTGTTAACCACAGAGGACACAGAGAAAAGCAAAACACACGGAGAGCACAGAGCCACACAACACCCAAATTTGTTTTTGTTTTAATTAAATCTCAACCCCAAGATCCCAAATCTTAAAACACTTGACTATATAGGGTAACAGTATATTGTTAAAAATAAATTTAATAGTTTCTTTGTATTTTATGTGGTAAGTTAAGATGGGGTGGAGGATGTGGGGCTCTGTGTTCTCTTTTGGGTTGGGTGTGAGTGTTAAATTGAGAAGATAATCTCTGTGCTCTCTGTGTTTAAAAAAAGGAGGAAGTTCTGGCAAAGCTTAAATTTAAGGGTGATTTAATCGATTTAAAACCTACCAAGATTCTTGCGGTAGCGAAGAATTACGTGAAACATATAAATGAACTTAAATTATCTATGCCCGATGATCCGAAAATTTTTTTAAAACCACCTTCATCTTTAATTGGTAATGATGGCGTTGTTGTAATACCCAGAGCTTCGAAGCAGGTGGATTATGAGGTCGAGCTTGCGGCTATCATAAAAGAGAGCTGTTGGAAAGTATCAAAGGAGGAGGCTCTCGATTATGTTCTTGGGTTTACTGTTTTTAATGATGTGACCGCAAGGGATATTCAGGCAAGAGAGATGAAGGAAGGTATGCCCTGGGATATCGCAAAAGGTTTTAATACTTTTGCACCTATAGGGCCTGAAATCATAACGGTGGAAGATGTTAATTGCCGTAACTTAAATATTTACTTGAAGTTAAATGGAGAAATGAAACAAAATAGTAATACAGAAAACATGATATTTTCAGTTGAAGATCTTATCGTTTATCTTTCTAATATAATGACTCTTGAACCTATGGATATAATAGCAACCGGTACCCCGGAAGGTGTTGGTCCGATGAAGGCGGGTGATGTAATTGAGTCCGGTATCGATGGTATCGGAGTCTTAAAATTTTCTGTTGAAGCTGAAGAGTAACTTTTAATATGAATATTTTAGTTTCTGCTTTCCAGGCTGTTGCGATGCTTCTTTTTGTAGGTGTGATTGGTGCCTGGATGATTACAAGGAAGATGGTAAAGGAGAATTTTTTTTCACTGCTTTCACCCCTTGCGCTCGAGATAGCTCTTCCTGCGCTTATATTTACGAATATAATAAATAATTTTAATCCTCACGTAAAAACAAATTGGTGGATGCTGCCGTTGTGGTGGGTTTTCTTTACGGTTACTGCCTTTATCGTGGCTTTGATTGGGGTTATTTTTGCAAAAAAAGAAAACAAAAGAGAATTTGGAATCTCTCTTTTTTATCAAAATGGGATCTTTTTTCCGCTTGCTATATTGTCAGGAATGTTTGGTAGGAATTCTGAATATATAGTTGATTTGTTCTTATTTATGATATTTTATTCATCTTTCTTTTTTAGTACTTCTTTTTTGTTTTTTTCAAAAAAGGGTAAAATACAGTGGAAGAAAATTTTTCATCCCGTTTTTGTGGTTACGGTTCTGGCAGTTATTTTAAAACTTACAGGATTTAATATATATATTCCTTCTTTTGTTCTTTCCGGATTGGGAATGGTGGGAGCTATGAGTATTCCTCTTTTGATGATTATACTTGGAGGAAATATGTTAATCGATTTTAAACAGGTAGGGGAATTGTATGTCGGGGAGGTTATTAAATTCTTAATTTTTAAGAATTTAATAATGCCTGTTGTTATACTGGGCATAATAATTTTGGTTAAACCGTCTTACAATATTGCTTTAATTTTAATGATTGAGAGTGTGGTACCTCCCGTTACAGCAACCCCGCTTATAACGGATAGAAACGGAGGTAACCGTACGGTTGTAAATCAATTCCTGCTTTTCAGTTTCCTTTTTTCTTTAATATCTATTCCTTTAATGATGTATTTATTTAACCGCTTGACGTAAATGTTCAAAATATGTAATATGATATACAGGAGATGAACAGTGAAAGAAATTAAAGGTAGGGAAGACCTATGCGGCTTCCGTTATTTAGAAAGAAATGAGTGATGTAATTTTTACACCGGTTTCAAATAAACCTGCCCCCGAAGTAATAAAAAAACTTGTTAAAGCAGAGGGTTATCTTGATGATATTAAAAAGGGAGACTATGTAGGCATAAAGCTCCATGTAGGAGAATTGGGAAATAAGGCTTATGTAAAGCCTGAAATTGTAAAAGTTATCGTTGCCGCATTAAAAAAACGCGGAGCAAAACCGTTTTTATTCGATTGTAATTCTCTTTATAGAGGTGAAAGATGGAATGGGGTAGATCATCTTATGAATGCCAGCAGAAACGGGTTTACGTACGAGGCAGTAGATGCTCCATTTATTGTGGGTGATGGTATACGCGGTATGGATGAAATAGACATTAGAATTAAGGATTTACGGTACGAGTCTGCTCATGTAGGAAAAATAATCGAGGATATCGATTATCTGTTTGTTTTAACTCATTTCAAGTTTCACGAAGTATTTGGGTACGGCGGAGCTATAAAGAATATAGGTATGGGTATGGCGTCCCGGAGAGGTAAACTGTTTCTTCATTCCGATATAAGACCGGGTGTTATAGCTTCCAAGTGTGTTGCGTGTGGGGCTTGTGCTGCAACTTGTCCGAGTAATGCAATAACTGTTGGAGAAGTCGCTCATATCGACAAAAATACCTGTATTGGTTGTGGTATGTGTGTTGTAGCTTGTAGGTATGGTGCGATAGAGTTTGAGTGGACGAATACGTGGGAATGTGTAGAAAAAACTTTATATTATACAAAGGCGGTAATTGATAAAATAGGAAGGGTTGCATATTTGAATGTCCTGACGCAAATATCTCCGCATTGTGATTGTTATGGGTATACGAAGAATCCGGTTGTCCGGGATATAGGATATTTATTTTCTAAGGATATTGTTTCGATAGATGCGGCTTCCGCCGATTTAATTGAGAAGGCGGAACCATTAGAAGGCGTTAAATGGAAAAGAAAAGAACTCGTTTCGAAGGATAAAGTTAATGCCCTGTTTGATATTGATTTAGATATGAATAAGTTTTTCGGGAAAGCCGTAAGTATCGGTCTCGGCAGCCGGGAATATAATCTTATTTAAAAGAAATATTAGATACCGAATCTGAGTTGAGTAATTGGATTATTGAGTCGTAGGGAAAATAAAAACTTTTTTGAAATCGTATGCTGTTTTCTTGGCAGTGTTAATCCATGGTTAATTTAAAGTTGACATATGGATGTTTCTGTTTATCTTTCTTTTTATGGATAATTTTATAAAATTCATTAAAACCTTGAGGGAAAAGTGCCCCTGGGATAGGAAACAAACTCTGAAAAGTCTTATACCTCAGCTTATTGAAGAAGTTTATGAACTTAATACTGAAGTAATGAAGGATAATTCGGGAAACATTATTGAAGAATTTGGGGATGTGTTCCTTACTGTGTTCATGATGGGAGTTATATTGGAAGAGAACGGAGTATCTTTTGATAAAATAATAGATAATATTTCAAAAAAGATGATTGCACGACATCCTCATGTTTTTGGTGAAGAGTTAGCAGATTCCGCAGAAGAAGTTCTGGAAAATTGGGATGAAAGAAAAGGAAAGAAATGGAAAGTTGGTCGGGGTCTGCCTGCTCTCTTGCGTTCTTCTAAAATTCAAAAAAGAGCGTCACGGAAAGGGTTTGATTGGGACAGTATCGGAGGAGTTTTTGAAAAAATAGAAGAAGAACTCGAGGAACTTAAGAATTCTAAAAGTGAAGAAGAAAAAATCGAAGAATTAGGAGATATATTATTTGCGGTTGCCCACCTTGGCAATTTTCTTAATATCGAGCCCGAAATGGCTCTTCAGAGAGCAAATGATAAATTTGAGATTCGTTTCAAAAAATTAGAAAATATGTTGAAAAATAAAAAAATTAATGATATTTCAATGCAGGAACTTGAAGAAATGTGGCAGAAAACCAAGAAGTATTAATCCTTAAGAAGGAGGAACTTTGTTTCTACTTTTATTCTCTGTAATGGTTAATACAAGTGAACTTCATTTAAGAATGGATATGTTTAATAATAGTATATACTCAAATAACATTTATATGACGACAGATAACGGCGGTTTGGTTTCTTTTAATCCCGAGGACAGCAGCTGGAATTGGGTAAATTTGCTTTCCGGTCTTCCGAGTAACGAAACAAAGGATCTTTTTATCCGAGGCGATTCGCTTTTAGTTTTATCTAAAGGTGGTATTACTATATTAGATGAGAATCTTAATTTAATAAATTTTCAGGACTTTACCCCACTCTTTTTTGTAGCCGATACTAATCCCTCTTGTATTTATGTGCATAAAAACAATGTAATATTGGGAGGAGAAAATGGCCTTCAGTGGTTCAATTTAAGGACTTTTGGAAATTTCAGTCGTGAAGTAGAACACGAGGATTATAATTTTAAAGTATTCGAAATTCTTTCTCTTGATACGTGTTATTTGCTTGGAACCAGCAGAGGAGTTTTTAGAGCTGACACTAATTTTGAAGATACTGTTATGATAGATGCTTCCGGTGAAACTTACACTCTTTTTGTATCGGATAGTTCGATATGGGCAGGGGGGGCTTGGGGTTGTAAAGAAATCTTAAGCGACACAACAATTTTCTCTGACGACACAGTATGGACTATCGGAAAAATAGACGAGGATATTTATATAGGCTCCAGGGCAGGTCTTTATAAATATAATGGAGATACTTTGGAAAGAATACATGGGGGAGACGTGCGGGGATTTGCAAGCGTTTCACCTCAGAATTTAAGGGTTTCTGTTATTAGGAGAACCGGGCTTAGATTTCAGGGTTCGAGTAGATATATCTACCCGCCGGGACTTGGCTCAAATATGGTAACCGATTTGGTACAAACTCCCGATGGGAAAATCTATGTCAGTCATAAAGATACAAGAAGGATTTCCTTTTATGATGGAAATGGGTGGAAAGTTTTAAACAGGGGAAATAATTGGGGTTTTCCCGGGGGGGTAATGTATAATATGGAGTCAGATTCCCAGGGTAGAATATATTTCGGTTTCTGGTACTGGTATCAGGTTCCCATTTTATTTTGCTGGGATACTCAAAATGATACTATGCCCCAACCCATCGAACTTCCAGTTTCTGCGACCACCGTTACCGGTATGTCGGTTGACAGTAATGATGATCTATGGATAGGCCTTTATCGAACTGCGTCTTACGTCGAAGGTAATTGGGTTGTTAAGATGCATTGGGTAAATGAAGATTCATTTGAATGGACTATATATCAAGATCCCGAAATGGTATGGAAAAGGGTTTTTGCCGAAGGTAGGGCAGGAATGTACTGTGGAAATTCTCCGTCTTATGGGGGTGTGGGTATACATATTTTAGGAAATAATGCCGCTGATATTGAAGCAATAAGGGGAAATCTTGGTTCTAGCACTGTTTCAATGTGTGCTGACCTTAAAGGTAACATATGGACAGGTTTAGAAGATAGGCTTATCTATATTTCGGATAATGATGTAGAAAGTGTAGAAACCATGAGTAAATTCGAAGGACTTGCAGTTGATTTCCAGGGAGGATTATGGTGCTATAATACTCTTTCGGGATTAAGATATCTTAATCCCGAGGGAAATTGGGAATCGTTGCCAGAAGTATTAAGAGAAGTACAGCCTTTTTCCTTAAATGATGTTATCTCACCTCTTCATTTAACTAAAAACGAAAATCTTTTTGTGTGTACTTATAATGGTTTGTATGAATTTAACCTCGATTTTAATGTTCCCGATTCCGGCGAGATTAAGGTTTATCCAAATCCATTCAATTATGAGAGACATAATACGTTAAACTTTTCTGCAGAAGATCTTGGGGGAAAGAATATATTGATTTATGATATAATTGGTAGTTTGAAAGAAGAATATAATGTACCTGTAGGATGGACTAATTTTCCTATCGACGTAAGTCTTTCTTCCGGTTTATATTTGTATTTTGTAACCGATGAAGGAAAGGTAATTCATAAAGGCAAATTCGTCGTTGTCCGGTAGAAAATGTAAAGATCAAATATGGAAATGAAAAATTATTCTCTGTGTTCTCAGTGTTTTTTAAAAAATTACATTTAATCTCTGTGCTCTCTGTGGTTAAAAGAGGGGTGGGGTAATCTTTCTTCCTTGACAAAAGGTCTCTCTTTTCTATAATGAAAATATGAATGAAAACAAAAAATTATCAGAGGAACGATTTCAGCATTTAACTGCTTTAATGTTTAACTTGCCTTACGAAGACGAATTCCGGCGGGTTAAGGTAAAAACAAAAGAATTGGATATCTTTTTGAAAGAAGTTGCTGAAGGTCGAATAGATAACAGTAGGGAATTTGTAAGAGAGGGTATCAAGAGAACGGTGACTACGGTACTCCTTTCAATAATTAAAGAGAAATTAAAAAGATTCGCTGAAAAATATCGAAACGAACCGAAGGGTGAAGCAGCACTACTGGTACTTCGATTTCTATATAGTGATATGCCGTTAGAAGCTAATGCTTTTTTTATTATGGTTTTTATAAGAAGTGCCCTTAATAGACCTCTTGTGGATGATAATAGAGTGTGGAACTTTCTGTATGAATTTTTACCTAAAAAAGTCGAAACAGGTAATACCGAAAATATAGAAAAACCTAAGTTTAAAAATATTTCCGGTGAAGAGTTTGAGGAAAAAGACTCTGGACTTTTGATGCCAAAGGATAAAGGACTTGATAAAAAGGTAAAACAAAAAATTATAATACCTGGTGGAGGTAATAAATAGTAATTATGGTTAAAATTTTGATTATTATGGGTTCTGGCAAAGACCTGGATTTTGCAAAGAAAATCGAGAAAATAGTAAAAGATTTTGAAGTCCAGTGTGAGTTGAGAGTTGCTTCTGCGCATAAAACTCCGGAAAAAGTCATTAAAATAATACAAGAGAATAAGGAAGAAGAAATTGTATATATTACAATTGCTGGTCGGAGTAACGCTTTGAGTGGTTTTGTTGATGCCAATACAACAAAACCGGTGATAGCCGCACCTCCATACTCGGATAAATACGGGGGTGTTGATATTTTTTCTAGTCTCAGAATGCCCAGTGGGGTTGCTCCTCTGGTTGTACTAGGTGCGGAACAAGCTGCGCTATCAGCTGTTAAAATACTTGCGCTTGGCAACAAAAATTTGCAGAAAAAGATATTTAAGTATCAGGAAAATTATAAACAAAAGATTGAAAGGGAGGATAAGAGGATAAATGGGTAGTGTAAAGAATCTTTCTGTAATTGAGGAACCTACACAAGATAAATCAGGATTAGGATTATTTGAATTTTCTGATAGATACTCGGTTTTTGATTGGGGAGAGATGCCGGATCATATTCCAAATAAAGGTGCGTCTCTTGCAATAATTACTTCGCATTTTTTCGAGATTCTGAAAAAAAAGGGTATTCCTAATCATTACCTAGGAGTTTTTACAGATGGAGAAACGTTTGATTTTAGTAAAGTAGACAAACCTTTTAATATGATTAAAGTTAAACTTGTTCGTGTTATAAAACCCAAGAGGAAAAATCAAGGATATGATTATTCGGTTTATAATAATATTACAAAAAACTTTCTTATTCCGATGGAATGTATTTATAGAAATTCTGTACCCGAAGGTTCTTCTTTCTGGGAAAGGTACAATAGGGGAGAAATTAAGTATAAGCATGAAATAACTCCTAATGTTCCTTTAGGGAAACCCATTCTGGATGTTTCTACAAAATTGGAAGAAACCGACAGATATTTGCCGTGGGAGGAAGCAAGACAGATGGCTAATCTAGATACAGACCAGATTGAAGAGATAAAGAGTTTGCTACTGAATGTTAGCAGTATCATAACAGAAGAAACAAAGAAAGCTGGTATTGTTAATCAGGATGGAAAATTTGAATTTGCAATGGACGATAGAGGTTTTATTATGGTGGTCGATGCTTTGGGAACTCTTGACGAGTGCCGTTTTCTTTTCAAGGGAATTGCCTTAAGCAAAGAAATATTACGTAAGCATTACAGAAAATCTAAATGGTATAAAGAAGTTAAGAAGGCGAAAGAAAAGGACGAAAAAAATTGGAAGGCTCTTGTTAAAATTGACCCGAAACCTTTACCAAAAGATTTGAAAGAAGGGGTTTCAGAGATGTATCAATCCGTGGCAAACTTGATTTCAGAGAGAGAATTCTTCGATGTGCCTTCCTTGGATAAAATAGTCGAAAAATTATCGAGTCTTGTTAAGTAGAAAATTTAACCACAGAGACCACAGAGAGAAAAGAACACACAGAGAGCACAGAGATTTTGATCTGTATTTTTAAAACCAAGCCCACAACCACAATTCCCTAAAGACTTTTTTGTTTTTTAACAATAAAATAGATTTTTTTTAATCAGTGTTTATCTGTGTTTGTTCGTGGCTATTTTCTTTTTATTCTTTTGCGGATTTAAGTTCATTTATTATATCTTCGAAGTTTTCTGCTTTATAATATTTGTTAAGCCTTATAGCGCATTTTCTTCCTTCTTCTAAAATTTTTATTTTTTCTTTATTGCCATAAGTTAAATCAGCACTTTCCAAATATAGATCGAGGGCTTCCTCATCCTTAAATTCACAGTATATTTCGGCTTTAAAAAATAAAAGAGGTGCGGTTTCCTTGTTTTTCAATTTTTCCAACCCTTCATTAGAAATCTCAATAGCTTTTTTCAAAGACCCTTCTTGGAGATAAGTTTTTGCGACGAGAAGGTAGGCATCGTCTAAATATTCCGATTCTTTGAAATTTTCTATAATATTTTCGAGGGGTATTCTAGCTTCTTTAAACAAACCCAATTCCTGATAAATAATACCGATTTGGTATAAAATGTAAGGTTTTAGAATATCAGAAGTAACTTCTTCATAATATTCAATGGATTCCTTTAGTTCTCCTGATTCATGGTAGATCTCACCTAATTTCAGGTTGATATCGTTACTTAATTCAGGCTTATCCCGAAGTCCTTTTTTTAATAGTTCAATTGCATTCTTTCTATCACCCATTTCCTGATAAATATTTACAAGCTTTAGTAAAGCTTCATCTGCCTCTTCTGATTCAGGGTGATTTAAAAAGACCTTGTTATTGAACTGAATGGCTAAGTCGTACCTTTTTGCTGCTTCATAATACTCTCCTATTTTTAGTAGTAAATAGGGTGTCTTGCGGTTTTTAGGATATTTGTTTGTAAAAGCTTTATACAAATTTATTTTCGTGGAGTATTTACCTTCTTTCCATTTGATTTCTTCGATACTATATCTTGCTTCGTCAAGCAAATCTTCAGGAACCGAGGTAAGAGATAATATTTTATTATAGTAATTCTGTGCTAGATCATAATTACCTTTGTTCGTAAAAATTTTCCCAAGATATCTATACGCGTTTGCTACCCAACGAGAGGAGGGGAATTCATTTGTAAGTGCACTTAACCATATAATTGATTCATCGTAGTTGTTAAGAAGGAAGTTAATTTTTCCCAGAAGGAGGTATGCGTCGTCTTTAAGTGAAGAATTCGGAAATTCATCTACTATTCTTTTAAAATATTCCAGGCTTTCTATTTTTCCTTGTTTTAATAAAGCTCTTCCGAGCCTGTAAAGAGCATATTGTTCTAATTCCTTTTCCTCGTAAATTTCAAGAAATCTCTCAAATAGTTCAGCACTTTCAGAGTATTTTGTTTGTTGATACTTACACCACCCGGCCCCAAAAATTGCGTTAGTGCGATATTCGGAGTTAGTATCAGAGATAAAAATTTGCAAAGCTTTCTCAATTTCACCTTTTTTGTAAAAAACTTCACCTTTAAGATAATTTGTGAGAGGGGTGTTTATAGGATTTTTGTCTATAAAAGATAAAAGACTATCAAATTCAGAAAGCTGAAATAGAGACGATATTATGTAAACGCCCGTATATTTAGTAGGGCGTATTTTGTAGGATTCTTCGAAATAATTAAGTGCTCTTCTGTATGTATTTCTTTTGTAACAAAGGTAGCCTCTGCCAAGAAAACTTTGCCAGAGAGGTAGATGTAAGTTTTCTAGCCAGTTTAGTATCTTTAATGTATCCTTTTCATGAAAAATGAAATAAAAACTGAAAGAATCCGGTAGGGTTTTAAAAACTTCAGGCGATAGTTTTCTCCCTTCTGAAAAACTGTAAAGATTTTCCAGGAAAAGAACATATTGCCACCCATTTATTTCGTTAAATTTGGAAATTGCTTTTTCGTAATTGCCTTGGAAATAGTAAATAACGCCTTGGAGGTAAATAGCTTCGGTTTTTCTATCATAATAGGCAGCTTTTTTTGACTCATTCAGAGCTTTTTCCAACTCATTTAGCCTTATATCGATAACAGATAGATTTAAATAAGCTTCTCCTTTTCCCACAAAAGCTGGTTCGATTAGAAGCGGAATCTGGTAAAAGTTTCTTAGTTTATTTAATTGTTCTTTTTCTGTAGAGTTAAGCGCCAATAATAGAATTAAGAGTTTCAATAAGCACCTTTTCCTGAAATAATTGTGGGGATTGTTTTTAAAAGAATTAGGAAGTCAAGAGTTAACGACCAATTATTTATATATTCTAAATCTAATCGCATCCATTCTTCGAAAGGTAAATCGGAGCGCCCTCTTATCAACCAGGTGCATGTTAAACCCGGTTTTATTGCCAGTCTTTTTCTTTGCCAGTCTTCATATTGTTTTACTTCCATTAATAAAGGAGGCCTCGGACCTACAAGCGACATATCTCCTTTTAAAACGTTAAACAATTGTGGTAGTTCGTCGAGACTAAATCTCCTCAGAAATCTTCCGGTTTTTGTTATTCTCGGATCATCTTTAATTTTGAATACTACTTTATCCATTTTATTTAAATTATAGAGACTTTCTTTTGCTTCGTCTGCGTTTTTATACATTGTCCTGAATTTAAGCATAGAGAAAGGTTTTCCCTTTAAACCTACTCTTTTATGTTTGTATAATATAGGTCCTTTTGAGGTTAATTTTATTGCGATTGAAATCAAAATAAATACAGGAAACAAAAGTAATATTGAAATCAATGATATTATACGGTCTAAAGTATATTTGATAAAAAGCTGCGTATAATTGGGAGGGGAGGGATGGAAGGTTATTATTGGTGAAGAGAGTGAGCTTTCCAGAGTGACAAAGCTAGGTGCTTCTCCAAATACTTCTGTTAAATAAAATGAGACCGTTAAACCTAGGTTTTCGATTTTTTTGATATGTTTTTTGTATTTCTTCTTCGTGACTATGACCCATTCAACTGGTTCGTTTTTTAATATTTTAGTTAAATTTGATGGAATTTTATCTATAACTTTTAAAATTTTAATTCCAAAGAAATCATGAAGTGAAAAAAGGTTTTGAATCTCTTTTGCATCTTTTTCATCTCCCAGTACAATTGTATTTACCGGATTTTTATAGCTTTTTGAAATGAGTTCTCTATTTAATATCAAAAGAAATATTGAAAGTAATCCGAAGATTAAAAGAGCTACACGGCTCTGGTTGAATAACTTAGAATAATAAAGTATGGCTATGGATATACCGATAGCGACTAAAAGTGAGATAATGGTTCTTAAATAGAAATTGTATTTATCAACAGGAAATTTCTGTAGAGTTAAGTTATTTAGAAGAATAATGGGTGAGAATGTAATTAGGAAGATTGGGAATATTCTTAGATAATAGGGAAAGTACCATTCCATAATTTCATTTGAAGTAGAGGGTATAATTGCTCTTAGGGTTACCGCTAGCCAGTAAGAAAATATTAGAATGATAATATCGAATAAGGTTATTGTAAATCTTATAAAGTGCTTTTTTTCTTGAATCATTTTTTTGTTTCCTTTATATATAATATCATGAAAACAAAAATGAGTCTGGTTATAAGCGCGATGAAAAGAAAAGAAAGAAAAAGAAAATTATAATCCATATTTTTTTTAATATAATAAAACATAGATATATTGTGGATAATCTTTGTTTTTAGTTGCCTTTCTTTCGTACTTGCCGCTAATTTATGATAAAAAACAGCTTCAGGTAGATATGCTGTTTTATAGCCTTTTTCTCTAAGACGGAGGCAAATATCCGTGTCTTCAAAAAACAGGAAGAATTTCTCGTCAAAACCGCCGATTTTTTTAAAAATATCTATTTTAAAGAGCATGACAGCGCCTCTTATCCAATCAGGAAATTGGATTGTATTGTAGTTGACTTCCGACATTAAATATTCCTTTGAAATTATGTTATTGGGGAATGTTTTTCGTAGGAAGGATTCTCTTCCAAAGAGAACTCTTATAATTGTGGGAAATTTCCGGCAGGAAAGTTGCAATGAACCGTCCGGGAAAAGTAACTTTCCTGTAACTACACCCACTTTTTCATTATTTTTTAAAAAATTTATAAGTTTATTTATAGAGTTTTTTCTAACCTCGACATCAGGATTTAAAAATAAAATATAGTGAGAATTTTGCATTTTTGCTATCTGATTACACGCTGCTCCAAATCCCCTATTTTTCTTATTTAAAATGCATTTAATATTTTTTTGTTTTATTTGTTTTAGAAATTCTTTACTTCCGTCTTTCGAATTGTTATCCACGATAATAATTTGATAAGAGCACTTTGGTGGAGTTTTTCGTATAGATTCTATACATTTTTTTAATTCTCTTTTTGTATTATAGTTTACTATACCAACGGTAAGGGTCATATCCTCTTTGTAAGCCGACGTAACCCAAGTTTCCAGACCAGCCAGAAGGCCTCCCATATAATCTTTTTTGACATTTTGGAATTTCCTATCTTTCGTTCCGTAAAAACGATAGGTATTTCTTTTATTTTAAATCCTTTAAAGTAAGTATAAAAATGAATTTCTATCTGGAAACCATAACCTTCGGCATCAATTTTATCGAAATTGAGATTTTTTAGCACAGTTTTTCTGATACCCTTAAATCCACTTGTTAAATCGGAAAGAGGTACGCCAGTTACAGTTTTAGCAAAAAAATTTGCAAAGTAACTTAAGATAAGTCTTGACATTGGCCAGTTTATGACGTTTACGCCCTTCTTATACCTTGATCCGAGTACAAGATCAACGTTCTCTTCGATTAGGACTTGCCGTAATTTTTTTAAAGTAGTTGGGTCGTGAGAAAAATCAGCATCCATTTCGAAAACAAAATTATATTGCTTGTTAAGTGCCCAACTAAAACCCGCAAGATAAGCACTCCCTAATCCCATTTTCTTTTCTCTTTCGATTAGATTAATTCTTCTGCTTCCCTTGAACTTCTTATTTTGCTGCATTTTCTTGACTGTACTTGAAGTGCCGTCGGGAGAATTATCGTCCACAATTAAAACTTCAAATTCGTTTCCCTGAAGTAAGACCTCTTTTATGACCGATTCAATATTTTCGTTTTCGTTATACGTGGGTATAATTACAAGAGAATCTGCTTTCAAAAGTTTACCTCTATTTTCTGCCGGAGATTAGATTAAGCATTAATGTTAAAATTATTGAGGCTAAAATACAAAAACCCAGGGGGAAGTACAATACAAAATTTTCCCTTTCAATTGTGATGTTACCCGGTATACGCGAAAGAAAAGGGATTTTTATAAATAAAATTATTAATACCCCCAGACCTATTAATATGTAACCAGTTATCAATAAAGGCGACTCGAATTTCATAATAAAGTATATAATTCAAGACGAAGTTGTCAATAGCAATGTTCCAACCCTCCCACTTAATTTTTCACCACGGAGAACACAGAGATTTTTTATTTTTTGTTTTATTCTAACTTCCAACTACTAACTTCTTTATTAAACACAGAGATCACAGAGGTACTTTTCCTAACACTAGAATATTTTTTTAAACATATACAATCAAAAGGGGGTGGGGGCTTAGTGCCTTTGTGACTTTGTGGCCAATTAATACTTTATTTAACAAAAGTTGAATAATAATTCATAAATAATGAATTTTTACCCTTGACAATATTTGCAACTTATATATATTCAAATTTAGTCGTGTAGGTTTAAATTGGGGAGTAGGTAATAATTTAACTTTCGAAGGAGGCTAGTTTACATGGAAGAGTTAAATTCTTTTAAAATCGCACAATTTCAATTAGACGAAGCTGCAAATATTCTTAAACTCGATTCGGGTACGCACGAGATGTTAAGATGGCCTATGCGTGAATTGCATGTGACTATACCCGTAAAGATGGATGACGGTACAACTAAAATATTTCAAGGTTTCAGGGTTCAATATAATGATTCGCGTGGCCCGACTAAAGGGGGAATCCGTTGGCATCCGGAGGAGACTATAGATACAGTTAGAGCTCTTGCTGCCTGGATGACTTGGAAAACTTCTGTTGTAGATATACCTTACGGTGGAGGTAAGGGTGGTGTTATATGTAATCCAAAAGAAATGTCTGAGGGCGAGATGGAGCGACTTGCCAGAAGTTATATCAGGGCTCTTGGCAGATTTATAGGTCCGAAGAAAGATATTCCCGCTCCGGATGTTTATACTACGCCACAAATTATGGCATGGATGATGGACGAATATTCAAAGATGATCGGTTATAACACTCCTGGTGTAATAACCGGAAAGCCTTTAAATGTTGGCGGCTCACTCGGCAGGGGAGATGCTACTGCGAAAGGTGGAATGTATGTTTTAAGAGAAGCAGCTTACATAAACGACATAGATCTTTCTAAGGCTAAGGTTGCTATTCAAGGATACGGTAATGCCGGACAGTTCGCGCATTCTTTAGTAGAAGAAATGTTCGGTTCTAAAGTTATAGCAATATCTGATTCAAAAGGTGGGGTATTGAATAAAAACGGTTTAAACGCGGAAAAGTGCATAAGCACTAAATTAAAAAAGGGCAGTGTTGTCAAATTGGACGGAGATAAAATTAGTAATGAAGAATTACTTGAGCTTGATGTGGATGTGTTAATCCCGGCAGCGTTGGAAAATGTTATAACCGAAAAGAATGCAAGTAAGGTTAAAGCTAAGATAAGCGTAGAGCTTGCGAATGGTCCGACAACCCCTGAAGCAGATAACATTCTTCACGATAATGGTTGTTATGTTATTCCCGATTTTCTTGCTAATGCTGGTGGTGTAACCGTTTCTTACTTTGAATGGGTGCAAAATGAAGCTGGATATTATTGGCCTCTCGAAAGAGTTTATAATGAGCTCGATGCGCATATGACAAAAGCTTTCCATGCCGTTCATGATATGAGGGCCAATAAAAATGTCCACAACCGTCTTGCCGCATATATGGTTGCAGTTCAGAGAGTTGTAGATGCGATGAAGGTAAGAGGTTGGGTGTAGAGTAAGCTTAATTATAAAAAACATAAAATAGGCTAACGAAAGTTAGCCTATTTTTATGTGTCAGTATATCTATATTTCTAATTTTTAAACACTTAAGAAAACAAGTATTTCATTTTAAACGAATAAAATACGCGGGCTAACTGTTCTTCTGGAACGCGGTCAATTTCCCCTGCGAGGGAATTGCCGCTCGCGCTCGTCCTCGCTCCTCTTGAAACATAAATGTTTCAAGAGACCGTGCTCGCTTCGGACTCCGCGACGTCCTTCAGAACGGTTAGCCCGCGCTTATTTTAAAGAGAAATTGATGTATGTTCACTTTGGTTGCATGCTGCATATATCAGAGGATGTGGTTGACTTTAGTTACGCTCTTGACAAAAGTGCGGTATTTTTTATACTTCTTTTATGATATTTGTGCTTTTAGGATATCTTTCTGTGTTGTTACCAGACCCTTCAATAAGGTACGAAAAGTGGATTGATCAAGGGAAGATAAGTCTACCATACGGTATTTTGCCTTTATTTGAAGATACTAATAAGATTGATGTATCTGTTTATTCGGTTTTAGATACGGTAAATTACGTTCAATTTTGTCCAACGCTAAAATATCGATTAGATAATTGGGGAGGAGAAATTGCTCCTTACGGTCGCTTGGGAGGGGATTATTACTATCCGAGGAGAAAAAAATTTGGTGTTTATGCCGATTTTATAAGGGGTTCGATTTTTTATAAAAGTGATAATCTTTTATTTTCTTTCGGCAAAGATGTATTTTCGATAGGACCTGCATTTGAAGATAATCCTCTGCTTTCGCCCAATATTCCGCTTAATTATCTTGCTTTCACTTTTAAGAATTCAAAATTTTCTTTTACTCATTTTATTTCCCGTTTGGGTAATTACGAAGGTGTTGAACATGAGTGGGATGATACTTCTTCCGGATATGTAACAAATGTCAACAGATACCTTGGAATACATCGCCTTGAGGTAAAGTTGGCTGATTGGCTTGCAATTTCTTTTTCTGAAAGCATGCTGATAGGAGGAGAATCTTTGGGTTTTCCCTTTGAATTGTTGGCACCACTTACAATATATTACGTTGAACAACATAATCGAAAACAAAACACTAATATTTTATGGAATTTCGATGCGGTTGCAGTTAAAAGTAAGTTTCTTTTTTATTTTGACTTATTTATTGACGATTTTCAATACGAAGCGGATCCATGGAAAGAGTCAAATCATATAGGGCTTTGTTTTGGCTTACAAAGCAAAGATTTTCCCCTCAATGATTCGGAAGTTTTTGCTTCTTATGATCTTATGACAAGGTGGGTTTACGATAATATTCTGGTTTGGCAGAGATATTTGGAAAGCCAAATACCACTTGGCTCGATGCTCGGGTGCGATTACGACAGATTTACCTTTAAATACCTACATACTGTCGCCGCCTTTAAGTTAGGGGGCACGGCTTCTTATACAAGGAGGGGAGAAAACAGAATAACAACCCCCTGGCCCGTCAATACAAGAGTTGGGGCGTCTGCGGAAAATGAATTCGAGGGAACAAATTTTCTAAGCGGAACGGTCGAAAAGAGGTTAACTTTAGCTGCCGTTGTTAAATATAAATACTTTTTAGAGCTCGTGTGCGGATTATCATACTTCCAGAACTACGAACATCAACAAGGAATAACAAAAACCTTGCCTATAGTTGAGCTAAAGCTTAAATACAGCATATAGTATTTAATATATTGATAATCAAAATTTTGTATTATCTTATTTAAACAATAAAGTTTATCTAATTCTGTTTGTGTATAAATTAAGTATCAAAATTTAAAAATTAAAATTACAGATTAAAATGTAAAATTGTGTCGTTCTTTTTGTGTTGGTGTGGTCTTTTTTTATTTTTGAATTTTAATATGTATTTTTGCTTTTTGATATTTGATTTTTGCTTTTTGTTAGCAGGTTAAATGGAGGCAGGCAATTACGTTTTTGTTCTCCTGGAGTTTTTCGTTGTATAGTTTTACGGCTTCTCCGGTTTTGGCAAAAACTGTGTCTATGTTCTTTTCTTCAAGTTTTTTAAGCGTTTCATTTGGGATATTCATGACGCCATAGGCGCCTGTTCCTATTATTAATAAGGTTGGTTTTGCTTCTATTGCTTCTTTCAAGTCTTTTAAAGATAAGCTATGTCCTTCTTCTCTCCACCAGGGCGAAAATACCTTGTCTGGAAAGATAATTACGTCTTTTGTGTATTCTTTGCCCTCTATAGTTATTGAACCGAAACTGTATTTTTCAATTTTCATCTTAATGTAAATATAAGTATTGTTTTTTGTCGATGCAAGGGTTTTTTATTGAGAAGAAATTGAACCATAAAGTACTCAAAGAGCACAAAGATTTTAATTTTTTTTCAACTATATACAACTCTCTTTAAATTCTTCGGTAGTTGGGATGGGTTAGAAACACAGTTAAAAAGGTGGGGGGAGTGGAGTGGCTTTGTGTTCTCTGTGCTCTCTGTGGTTAAAAAATGGGGGTAGTTGGGGTTTTGTGGGTGTTGACAATATTAAACGATTTATATATAATTACAGTGAATGAATCGCGAGAGTGGCGGAATTGGTAGACGCGCTGGACTTAGGATCCAGTACTAAATTCAAACAGTGTGGGGGTTCAAGTCCCCCCTCTCGCATATAAAAGGTATAACTCAAAAAAAATGGGGGTTTAATTGCAGGATCTAACAGTGGCATTTAAAGAAAAGAATTTGGAAGAAGAAATGGATAAATTAGCGAAGGAACTGCGAAAAGAAGTTTCTATTCCCGGCTTTAGAAAAGGAAAAGCGCCTCTTGATATAATAAAAACACGTTTTAGCGGTCAGTTAAGGGCTGAAAGCCTTCAAAATTTGATACAGGATAAAATGATTGACCTTATTAAGGAATATGAGCCATTTATTTATGGGCCTCCGGTAGTTAAAAATCTGGCTGAAGATAAAGAAGAAGTTCGTTTGGAAGTATCTCTCGATGTTCCGCCCAAGATAAATTTAGACCTATCCGCCATTCGAATAGCGGAGAAAGATGAAGGGAAAATTGATCTTAATGATGAATTAGAGAAATTAAGAGAGATAAATAGTGAATTACGATCAGTAGAAAGAGAGGTAAAAAAAGGAGATATTGTTTTTATAGATATTGAAAAAGGGGGAGAAACTATTCATAATTATTCCTGGGCAGTTGGAGAGGATGAGTTTTCTAAGGGGCTTTATAGTTTAACGGCTGGCGAGAAAAAGGGAATAGAAGTAGAGTTACCTGAAAATTTTCCTATGAAAGAGATAAAAAGTATAAAAAAAAGTGTAAAAGTTAATATAGTTGAAATCAAGGAAAAAGTAAAACCTGTTTTAGACGATGAATTTGCCAAGGATCTTGGTTTTGGCAATCTTAATGAATTAAAAGAAAGCCTTAGAAAAAATATTGAAGAGGAAAGAGAAAAGGACAATAAAGATGTTTTAGGAGATAAGATTTTAACAAAAGCTCTGGATATGGCAGGAGATTTTCCTGTAAGCCCAACCCTTGTTAAGTTGGTTGATAGGGGAATCTTAGATGAAGTGGAAGCTGAAAGAAGTGCTAAGAAAGCTGCTCTTCTGGATGCTATAGCTCTCAGGGAAAAAATGACAATCGAGGAAGAGGAATTGGATAAATGGTTGGAAAAAATAGCGGAATCCGAAGAGGAAGAATTTGAAGAATTAGGCGAAGGGGCAATTCGTTTTGTTAAACAGTCGATTTTGAGAGAAAAAACTTTGGACCTTTTGGTTAATAAAGCAAGAAAGGAGGATTAGGGTGAATAATCAATTAACCATACCTTATGTTATTGAAAAAACAGCTCATGGTGAAAGAGCTTATGATATTTATTCACGTCTTTTAAAAGACAGGATAATCTTTATTGGTTCAGAAATAGACCAGCCTACAGCTAATAGTGTGATCGCTCAGTTATTGTTTCTCGAAGCTAAAACACCTGATAAGGAAATTCAGATCTTTATAAATAGTCTCGGCGGAAGTGTTTCTGACGGCCTCGCCATTTATGATACTATGCAGTATATACGGAATCCTATATCAACAATATCTGTTGGTATTTCGGCTTCTATCGCTGCAATAATATTGACAGCCGGAACAAAAGGCAGGCGTTTTGCGCTTCCTAATGCCAGAACGCTTCTTCATCAACCTTCAGGAGGTATTAGGGGGGTAGCTTCTGATATCGAAATACATGCAGATGAAATAATTAAAATCAGGGAAAGACTTAATAGTATTCTTGCCGAACATACAAAACAGCCTATAAAGAAAATTAAATCTGACACGGATAGAGACTTCTGGATGTCAGCGCAAGAGGCTCTCGAGTATGGTATTATTGATGAAGTGATTAAGACGAGAAGGGAAATACTTGATGAGAAAAAAGTTTGAAGACGCTTTTTGTTCTTTCTGTGGGCGAGCGCATTCCGAGACCTCGCGCCTTATTTCAGGTAAGGATAACACCTACATATGTGAGGATTGTATTGAGCTTTTTGCTGATTTTTTGGAAGAAGATACCAAGGAATTACCCAGACAACTTGATTTCAATATACCAATACCTGCTGAAATAAAGGAACATCTCGATGGATACGTTATTGGGCAAGAAAAAGCTAAAAAGACTCTTTCCGTGGCTGTATATAATCACTATAAAAAAGTTAAATACCAATCAAATGGAATAGAGTTAGATAAGTCTAATATTATTCTTATAGGACCTACAGGTGTGGGTAAAACTCTTCTTGTTCAAACACTTGCTAAATTTTTAGAGCTTCCGCTTGCTCTTTCTGATGCTACTTCACTAACAGAAGCGGGTTATGTTGGTGAGGATGTCGAGAATCTTCTGGTGCGACTCCTTCAGGCTGCGAATTATGATGTTGAATTAGCTGAGAAAGGAATAGTTTATATAGATGAGTTGGATAAAATCGGAAGGAAATCTGAGAATCCGTCCATTACAAGAGACGTATCCGGGGAAGGTGTTCAACAAGCTTTACTCAAGATAATAGAAGGTTCTGTTGTTAATGTACCGCCTCAGGGTGGCAGGAAACACCCTGAACAGGAATTTATTAGTTTAGATACCAGAAATATTCTTTTTATCGCGGGTGGTACTTTTGATGGTCTTCAGAATATAATAGAAAATAGATTGCAATATAATGTTCTTGGTTTTAATACTTCTTTAAAAAAGCAAGAGATGATAAATCCTGAAGATATATTGGAACAGGTTGAACCCCATGATCTTATGCACTATGGTTTAATACCGGAAATCGTAGGAAGATTTCCTATAATTACTACGTTAAATAGATTGTCTATTTCCGATCTTACCGATATTTTATGTAAACCTAATAACGCCCTGGTTGAGCAGTATAAGCAACTTCTGAATTGGGATGGAATTAAGTTAACTTTTACCCGCCCCGCTCTTAATGAAATTTCAAGAAGAGCCTCGAGTATGAAGACAGGAGCCAGAGCATTAAGGGGAATAATCGAAGAATTGATGCTTGATTTGATGTTTAATCTGCCTCAGATGAGAAATATTGAGGGCTGCCGAATCACAAAGTCTACAATTACAAGAGGTATACCTCCTCAGATAATTCGCAAAAAGAAAAAGGCTCAATGAGGCAGGAGAGTATATTTTAAAAAGTAAAATTCCATTAAAAATGATTAGATGGTCCCCTTTTAGATATATATCTTTTGTATATATTTTAATGATTTTGCTGGGTTCATTATTTCTAAAACTTCCCTTTGCCAATAGAGGTCTATCTTTTATAGATTCCCTGTTTACTTCAACCTCAGCAATTTGCGTTACGGGTTTGATTGTTAAAGATACGGCTTTGGATTTTACTTTATCAGGAAAAGCCATAATACTTTTTTTAATTCAAATAGGTGGTATGGGATACATGGCTGTAGCGAGTTTGTTTATGACTATATTCGCGATTAAACCCGATAAGAGGCAGAACCTTATTGTGCAGCAAGAATTTGGCTTATTTAGTCGAGATAATACGTTAATGTTTTTAAGGTTGGTCATACTGACTACTTTTATTTTTGAAATGTTAGGTTTTGTTTTCTTATTCCTTGGGTTTAAGGATAGTTTTAACCTTAATGAAACGATCTTTCATGCGATATTTCATTCAGTCAGTGCTTTCTGTAATGCCGGCTTTAGTTCCTTTTCAAATAACCTTGGTTCTTTTATAAATACACCTGTTGTTAGTTTGACAGCTGCATTCCTTTTTATTATAGGAGGTCTTGGTTTTATAGTTATTATTGATATGTTAGAGCGTTTAAAGGGAGAAAAGAGGTATCTTACGGAACATTCCAGGATTGTACTTTATACAACCCTAATACTTATTATTGCAGGTACAAGCGCTGTATATGTGTTGGAGTATGGAAATACTCTGGGAGATAACGGAATAATTTCCAAACTTATTATCTCTTTTTTTACTGCAACAACGCCCAGAACTGCCGGCTTTTCTCTGCTGGACATAGGCAGTTTGCTGCCCACAACTCTTTTAATACTAATAATGTTTATGTTTATAGGAGCTTCTCCCGGAGGTACGGGTGGAGGAATAAAGACGACAACATTTATAATAATTTCAAATTTCTTTACTTCAGGATTGAAGGGTTTAAAATCAGTTAATATCGAGAAACGCCGAATTCCGGAAGAACAGGTAAACAAAGCATTGACACTTTTTCTTATTTCATTAATATTAATAGTGACCATGATTGGGATTCTAAGCTTTGCAGAGAGAGGAATAATTAAAGAAAGGGGAATATTACCTATAGTTTTTGAAGAAGTTTCCGCATTTGGTACTGTTGGTTTATCGATGGGGTCGTCTATACGTCCGATACTATCGCTTTCTCACGATTTTACGGTTCTGGGTAAATTAATAATAATTATAACCATGTTAGCAGGAAGAATTGGACCTCTCACTCTTGTTGCAACGGTTTTAAAGAAAAAAAGTGAAAGCTTTCAATATCCTCTTGCGAAGGTACAAATAGGATGATTGGAAAAACAGAAAAAAGACAGTACTTTGTAGTAGTAGGTCTTGGCACTTTCGGCTTAACTGTTGCCTCTGAACTGGTTAAAAGAGGCTGCCAGGTTACCGCTATTGATAAAGATGAAAAAAAGGTCGAATTAGCTTCCGAATTTGCGATTGATGTTATAACAGCCGATGGAAGAGATAAAAAGCCTTTAGAAGAAGCTGGAGTTTCTTCTGCGGATGCCGCGGTCGTTTCTATTGGCGAAGACCTTGAGGCTTCATTTTTGGTTACTCTTCATCTAAAAGAACTTGGTATACCATGGATTGTTACTAAAGCTTCATCTCCCTCTCAAGGAGAGATTCTTGAGAAAATAGGGGCCGACAGGATTATTTATCCGGAGGAAGAAATAGCAAGGAAACTTGCGGACCAACTTCTTAATCCTTCTATAATAAATTATCTTAAACTGAATGATACAGTTGGTATTTTGGAATCGGAAACGCCCGATCCTTTTATAGGCAAGACACCTAAAGGACTTTCTCTTAGAAATAAATACGGATTAAATTTGATCGCTATAAAAAGAAAGGTACAAAGAAAAAATGCAGATGAAGTTGTTGAGGATTTAATAGTTGTGCCTTCACCTGAGGAAAAAATAGAGGAAGGAGACACTTTGCTTGTTATAGGCAATCACAAATCTCTTGAGAAATTTAAGAAAATGCAGCGTACTGGCAACGGTCAAGATGAGAATTAAAGATTTTAATATTGCAAAGTTACTTGAATCTCTACCGACCGGATTAATTCTAATTGATCAGAATAAAATGATAATCGAAGCTAATCCTGAAGCCAAAAAACTTCTTGGCAACAAGATAGCCTCTAAAGATATTGAGGATGTTTGTAAAAGTATTGAAAAAAATTTATTTGATGATGTTCTTAGCGGAAAACATATCGAAAGAAGTTTATTCGAATCGGGGGATTTATTAATTGGATTCAGCGCTTCTCCTGTTTATGGTAATAATGGTAAAATTGTTGGAGCTTCAATTATTTTAAGAGACATAACTGAAATTCGAGAAATGGAAGAAGAACTCAGAAAAAAGGATCGTCTTGCTGCTATCGGAGAAATGGTTGCAGGATTAGCGCACGAAATTAGAAACCCGCTTGCTTCCATAAAAGCAGGCATTGAGTCTTTATCTTTCGGAGATTCGGAAAACGTCAATAATTATAAGTTTAAGTCGATTGTGTTGCATGAAATTACTCGTCTTGAAAGAATTGTAAACGATATGACCTTATACGCGACAGATAAAGATTTGATTAAGACCAAGGTAAATTTGAAAAGTTTGATTGGCGAAACCTTGTTGATGTTTAGTCACGAGATAGCGGAAAAAAACATCCAGGTGAAAAAAAACTTGAAAGGTAATCTTGTATGTTATTGTGATAGAGATAAGGTAGTTACTGTTCTAAACAATTTATTTCTGAACGCTATGGAGTCTATAGGAGAGAATGGTTGCATTGAGTTGAACATCAGAAGAGGTAAAAAAAATATGATAATCCAGGTCAAGGATGATGGAGCGGGTATACCCGAGGAAAGTATTTCTAAACTTTTTATCCCGTTTTTTACTACAAAAAGTAAAGGTACAGGTTTAGGCTTATCTATAGTTCATCGGATAATTCAAAATCACAATGGTACTATTAGTGCTTCCAATGAAGGAAAAGGAGCCTGTTTTACAATAACGTTACCAAAGGAAAAATAAAATGAGCGAGAAAATACTAATAGTTGATGATGAGAAAAATTTAGTAGAAGTAATAGAAGCTATACTCACCGAGTTAGATATAGAGGGAGAGAGTTCCTATGAGATTAAAAAAGCTTACAATGCTACCGACGCTATAAGTATAGCTTTGGATTTTGAACCTGATGTAGTTCTTCTTGACTTAAGACTTCCTGATCGCCCTGGTACTGAAGTTTTAAGTACTTTAAAGGAACAGGATAAGGAAGTCCAGGTAATAATGATGACAGCGCACGCTTCCATAGAGACAGCAATTAAGTCAGTTAGAGAGGAAGCTTACGATTATATACAAAAACCCTTACCTTCAAGAGGACACTTGCAGACCTTGGTAAAAAATGCTCTGGATAGAAGACATTTACTTTTAGAAAAGAAAAAATTAATGATGGAAATATCGGATGCCAATATGGCATTAGAGGAAGCGAACAGAGAGCTCCAGGAGGCAAAATCGCAGGTTGATGAAAAATTAAAAGAAAAAATTAAAGAATTATCTTTATTGAATCAGTTTTCGCAAGATCTTTTGCGATGTGATGATCTTGCTGCAATAATTGAGAACATTCCCGAAGATGTTATGAAACTAACCTCTTCGGTTGGTGTAATTTTAATTTTGAAAGGGTCGAATAAGGATGAGTTCAGCGTTCATGCTACAAAAGGAGATGTTGAGTTATCCGTTGGGGATAAAATAAAAGTAGGAGAAGAGCCTTTTGGTCTTGTAAATAACGAAGGCCCGTGGGAAACAGATGAATACATTTGTTCTCCGTTAAAGTATATTGAAGATAATTTGGGTTTGCTTGCTATAAAAAAAGCCGATATAGCCATATCTCCTGATCTAATTCAAACTATAACAAGCAATCTTTCAATGCGTTTGTATAATGGAATGCTGAATGAAACTTTAAAAGCCAGTTATATTGAAGCTGTGCTTTCTTTTATAAAATTTGAAGAATCGGTAAATCCGGAAATAAAAGAACATAGCGAAAGAGTTAGTAAAATTTCTTTAAAAATTGCAAGTGAATCAGGAATTCCTAAAGTAGAATTGAATAATATTAGATTTGCAGCCCTTCTTCACGATTTAGGAAAAGTTATTAAAGGAGAAATAAGCTCGGAATTACTCAGCGCAAAGATAATTAGCCCTTTAAGATTTTTACAAAAAAGTAGAAATATACTTGAACATCTTTATGAAAATTATGACGGTTCAGGAAAACCAGATGGACAGAAAGAAGATTCTATTCCAATTGGTTCCAGAATTATTCGTGTTTCGAACGAATATGATGAACTCATTTCTAAAGGAAACGACGAAAAAGAAGTGTTAAAGGAAATAGAAGGAAAAGCTGGATCGATGTATGATCCGGGAGTTGTAAAGACTTTAAAAGCAGTTCTGAAATCTTAATAATGGTTAAAATCTGTACAGTCGGACAGTACTGGAAAGAAAAGTTCGGAGAGAAGGTATATAGAGTTAGTATAGATGGGGGTTTTACGTGCCCTACAAGAGACGGAACCAAAGGTAGAGGGGGTTGTCATTTTTGTGATGAAGAGGGTTCGAGGGCACACTATATTAAATCTTCCGATGGAATAGAAAAACAAATCGAAGCGGGAATTTCTAAATTAAAAAAAGTAGGCATGAAAAGTTTTATATCTTATTTTCAGTCTTATACCAGTACTTATGCGGTAGTTGACGTTTTGAGGAAAAAATATTATATGGCACTTTCACATCCCGATGTAGTTGGTATTTCTGTGTCTACGAGACCTGATTGCGTTAACAAGGAGAATGTAAGCCTTTTGAACGAAATCGCAAGAGAATACTACACTATTGTTGAACTAGGAATACAATCAGTACATCAGAGATCTCTTGATTTTATTGGCAGGAAGCATACAGTTCGGGAGAGTGAAGAAGCTACCCGGATGTTGAAACAAAGTGGACAGATAGAGGTTGTTGCTCATGTTATTTTAGGATTACCCGGAGAAACTGAAGATGATATCATTGAGACTGCTAAAGTTATCTCCGGCTGGGGTGTAGATGGAGTAAAGCTACATCATCTCTATATTGTAGAAGGAACCCTTTTTGCTAAGTTGTTTTTGAATGGATCTATCAAAGTGTATGAAAAATGCGAAGATTACGCTCGTATTGCACGAAAGTTTATAATGAATCTTTCCGATAATATAATTATACATCGTTTTTCAGGATATTCTAACGGGAATAGACTCATAGCTCCAGAATGGACCCGAGATCGTCATATTGCTAGAAATCTTATACTTGGAGAATCCTGAATAATCTGAACCACAAAGATCACAAAGGAATAAATTATAGAAATGAAGAAAAAGATTAATAAACAATTAAAATCTCTGAGCTCTCTGTGTACTCTGTGGTTCAAAAATCTGGAGTGGAGGGGTGAATATGATTTTCTTACTTGACAATAAAGTAAACTTTATTACTCTCCCATATTAGGAAGAAAGAAATGTTAATATTAATATTTTTATCATATTCTTTTGGTGATTTAACAGATGATATTTCGGATTTCTGGGACGGACTAAATCGTATCGGAGGTCCTACGGGTTTCTTAATACTTCAGCATGATATGGATGCAAGTATTAACGCGACTGCTGGAAACCAATGGGAAGGAGGAATTCACTCATTATCACTAAACCCTTCTGGAATTATTTATACGCCAGATTATTTAGACAAGAAATTTTGTTTTGCATTTACGTATAGAACATTAGCTTGTGATATGAATGCGAATTTTTTTGGTTTTACAAGAAAGAGCGGTAACAACGCTTTTGGCTTCTCTTTTTTAGGGTTCTATTCGGGAGATATGGAACTACGTGGCGGAGTTCCCGGAAATCTAATTGGAACTTATGACGCGGAAAATATGATTTTTGGGATAACCTATGCGAGGAATTTTAAAACGCTCAGCGTAGGAGCCACTGTAAGATCTCTAAACGAAAGAATTTTTGAGGTTTCGTATTCGACTTATTCTTTTGATTTAGGAATAACCAAGAGTTTTAAAGCTTTTCGAGGTAAATCTTTTCGAGCGGATTTTTCCTTTCTTCACCTGGGCCCGAAATATTTAGACGAAGGATTCCGTTTGCCGCTTACATGGCATCTTGGACTTAAAGGGAATTTTCAAACCCTATCTCTTGGTTTTTCTATCAACAAACCGTTAAATACTAAACTGCAATATACTATTGGTGGAGAATATATGATAAATGAATTTTTCTCTGTTCGAGTCGGAAAAAGGGAAGATAATCTCTGGGAGGAATTTTCATTTGGTTTTGGTCTCCGTAATAATAACTTGAACCTCGATTATTCTTATTCTCCTACTGTTATTAATCATCTTGAAGCTTCGCATCTTTTTACAATTTCAATAGGTATATAATGATCAAGCATTTAGATTTCGAAAAACCCATAGTCGAACTACGCGAAAGAATCGAAGAATTGAAAGCTTTTAATGGAAATATGAACGGTATATATCAGGCTGAGTTGAAGAAATTAAATGCAAAATTGGTTAAGATAAGAAAAGAAATATTCTCTTCACTTTCACCATGGCAAAGAGTAGAAATGGCAAGACATCCTAGTAGACCTTACACTAATGATTATGTAAAATATTTATTTAAAGACTGGATTGAAATTCACG
>CAYQMH010000024.1:0-30629 GCA_964418485.1 uncultured bacterium
GGTTTATAATTCATGTTTTTACGGGGCAGGAAAAAATTATCTGTAAGTATCTTGCCGAGCAAAAGAAAAAGAAAAGGATGGATAAACTGATAGAACAAATTGTTGTCCCTGAAAGGATGATTAAAGTTAGGGATAAAAACGGCGAGATTAAAGAAAAGGAAAAAAGACTGTATCCGGGTTACATTCTGATACATGCGGCAGAAGATGATGCTGTGACGCGGCTTGTAGCGGAAGCTCCAAAAGTAATGGGATTTTTGGGCAAGAAGGCTGCACAACCTATATCAGATGAAGAAGCAGAAAAAATACTCGGGCTTATGGAAACAGTAGAAGAGGTCAACGATACAAGATTTTTAGAAGGACAGACAATTCGTATAATTGATGGGCCTTTTACGGATTTTAATGGAACTATAAAAGAATTGAATAGGGAGAAAGAGAGATTAGTTGTAATGGTTACCGTTTTCGGTCGGTCGACTCCGGTCGAATTAAGTTATAATCAGGTAGAACTAATTTAGGAGAGGATAAGATGCCACCAAAAAAAGAAAAGGGACAAATTAAATTAATGTTACAGGCAGGGCAAGCGACTCCGGCGCCTCCTGTGGGACCAGCTCTTGGCCAATATGGAGTAAACATTATGGAGTTCTGCAATCAATTTAACCAGAAAAGTAAGGGGCGGGGAAACGATTTGATCCCTGTAGTAATTACGGTATATAGGGATAATTCTTTTGATTTTATAATGAAAGATCCTCCTACTTCATTCTTGTTGAAGAGGGCTGCAGGAATAGTTAAAGGTTCGGGAGAGCCTAATAGAGAGAAAGTCGCAACTGTAACAAGAAAACAGATAATGGAAATTGCGGAGTCTAAGAAGGAAAGTTTTAATACGGATGATATGGATAAGATTGAGAAAGTTATAGAGGGGACTGCTAATTCGATGGGAATGTTGGTAGAGGAGAGTGGATAATGAAGAGAAGTAAGCGATATAAGAAGTTAAGTGATTCTTATTCTAAAGAAGAAAAATACGGGATTAAGGAAGCTGTTAGCAAGATTAAAGAGATGGCTTCTGCGAAGTTTGACGAAACAGTTGAGGTGGCTTTAAGACTTGGTGTTGACCCCAAGAAGGCAGATCAAATGGTTCGTGGTACGATTATGCTTCCCCATGGGACGGGGAAAGAAAAGAAAATACTGGCTTTTGCTGAAGGAGAGGCGCAGGTAGAGGCTGAGAAAGCTGGCGCGGATTGGGTTGGAGGCCAGGAATTTGTAGAAAAAATCGAGAAGGGCTGGCTTGAGTGTGATGCTATTGTGGCTGTTCCTGAGATGATGCCTAAAATTGGAAAATTAGGGAAAGTTCTTGGTCCGAGAGGATTGATGCCTACACCTAAGACCGGAACAGTAACCAGAGATATAGGGCAGGCGGTGAAAGAGATAAAACAAGGAAAAGTAAACTTTAAGGTTGATCAGAACGGTATTCTTCATGTTCCTATCGGTAAAGCTTCTTTTGATGAAAAACAAATTTTTGAGAATATCGTTGAGTTGTTGGATAAAATATGGAGTTTGAAACCTGCATCCGCGGGAGGTCAATATTTAAAAGGAATAGCTCTTTCGACAACTATGGGTCCTGGTGTTAAAATCGATCCGAATTTTGTAAGAAAAGAAACGCTTGTGGAGAGTTAATATGGGAATAAGAGAAAATGAGAAAGTTGTAAAAGAAATTAATGAAATGTATAAAAGGTCGAATTCGTTGTGTTTCACGAAATTCTTAGGTCTAAAGTCAGCGCAGCTTAATGATCTAAGAAGAAGTCTTAAAAGGAAAAACGCTGAGTTAAGAGTTTTTAAGAATACGTTGATTAAGAAAGCATTAAGCGATGAAACTAACGGAGAAAATATTGATGAATTGATTGAAGGACCGACAGCTTTGGTTTTTGGTTACGAGGATCCCCTGCAGCCTCTTAAAATAATTTCTGATTTCAGGGGGGAAAACGAAAATCTGGTTGTTAATGGCGGTTTTCTAGAAGGAAAATATTTTGATTTTGAGACTTTTGTAAAATTGGCAGCTATACCGCCGAAAGAGGAACTTTACAGGAAGATGTTGTCTTCCTTGAATTCTCCTTTGAACAAACTGGTTTTTGTTTTGTCGGGGGTAACAAGAAAATTTATGATAATTCTATCTGAGATAGCTAAACAAAAGGAGGAATAATGGCAGAAGGGACAAAATTATCCAAAAATGCTGAAAAAGTTATGGATTTAGTTGGAGATATGACGATTATCGAACTGAATAGTCTCGTAGAGGCTATGGAAGAAAAATTTGGTGTTACTGCCGCAGCTCCAGTGGTTCAGATGGCTTCCGTAGCTGCGGGAGCAGCCGGAGCAACGGAGGAAAAAACTGAATTCAGTGTTACGCTAAAGTCTTTCGGAGAAAGTAAACTTGCTGTTATTAAAGAGGTTCGTTCCTTGCTTTCATTGGGGCTTAAAGAGGCTAAAGAACTTGTAGAATCTGCGCCTTCAGTATTAAAGGAAGCAACTTCTAAAGGAGATGCAGAATCTATTAAATCCACCATTGAAAAAGCAGGTGGCGAAGTAGAAATTAAGTAATCGGCATTTGGAAGTTTTATCTATAAGAGACGGATATATAGAACAGAAATTTCTTATATGCAATGGTAAGGGAACTGCACTCCTTTTTTATATAAGAAGTAAAATTTTACAAAAGGAGGTAATCTATTGACTCCTAAAAGGAAGTTTTTTGTTAATGGAGTTAGATTAGCTAATTTGGAGGATGTTAATTTTACTCCTCCGGATTTTTTATCTGTGCAGAGAGATTCTTTTGAGAAATTTATTCTGCAGGAGTATAACGACGATCCGAAAAGCCGTCCTGATAGGGGCTTGGAATCGGTTTTTAGGGAGGTTTTCCCGATAGAAGATATTCATGGTAGATATAAAATCGAATATTTATACTACTACCTTGATGAACCTAAATATACTCCTGAACAGGTAAAAGAAAAAGAGCTTACTTATTCTGCATCTCTTTATGGTAGATTCAGGCTGATTGAGTATGAGGAACCTGAGGAAGTCGAATTCACAGAAGGGGTAGAAGGTTTCGAACCTATTCGAGAAGTCAAGCATTCTATCGAGCAGGATGTTTTTCTTGCTGGATTACCTTTGATGACAGAGCGAGGAGATTTTATTATAAATGGTGTAGAGAGAGTCATCATTTCTCAATTACATCGGGCTCCCGGAGTCTATTTTGAGGAAGAAGAAGTTGACGAAGTCCGGAGTAAATACAATGCTCAAATAATTCCTGACAGGGGTTCCTGGTTGAAGTTCAATATAAAATTGACTGAAGCGATAAAAGTCAATTTAAATGGCAGACGTAACTTCCCTATAACGGTTCTCATTAAAGCTCTGGGTTATCTCGAAGATATAAAAATACTTGAAGAAGAGAGAAAAAAACTCATAGAGCTTTTAAGAGAAAAAGAGTACGATAAAAAGCACTTAGATCGGATAAAAGAAATTGATGCGGGACTGGGAGAAGTTGAAGGTAAATGGAACAATTCCGAACAAATACTTCCTCTTTTCTTTGATGTCAGAAAAATTAAAATCGATAAGAAAACGATAGGAGAAATTCTTGCTGAAGATATTGTGAATGAGGATACAGGAGAAGTTATTCTTCAGGCAGGAAATAAGATTGAAGAAGATTGTATCGAAAAAATCAAGGAAGTTGGATGCAAAGAAGTTCATGTGTTTAAAGGAGTTGAGAAGAAATCTGTTGATTATATCTTGAATGCCTTCAGGAAAGACAAAACAAAAAATGGAAGAGAAGCAGTTCTTGAGATTTATCGCTATCTAAGGGGTACAGATTCCCCGAATTTGAGAATTGCCAAGGATTATTTTATCGCTTCTTTCTTTGATCCTACGAGGTTTAATTTGTCCAAGGTAGGTAGACATGTTTTAAATAGAAAGTTAAATCAGGATGTCGATGAAAATATACTTTGTCTTGTTACCGAAGATTTCATAAATGTAGTTAAAGGATTGATGGAATTGGCAGATGGTAAAAGAGAGGAAGACGATATAGATCACCTTGGAAACAGGAGAATAAGAACGGTGGGAGAACAATTGGAAAATCAGTTCCGCGTCGCTCTTCGTAGAATGGCTAAAACCATTACCGAAAGAATGGTTGTTTCGGAGGATACCGATATAACTCCTCAGGAACTTATAAACTCAAGACAAATTAAAGGAGTTTTAAATTCTTTCTTTGCCACGGGGCAGCTTTCTCAGTTTCTCGACCAGACAAATCCGCTGGCCGAACTTACAAATAAGAGACGTCTATCGGCGCTGGGTCCCGGTGGTTTGACCCGTGATACGGCTGGTTTCGCGGTTAGAGATGTGCATTATTCGCATTATGGCCGCATTTGTCCTATTGAAACTCCCGAGGGTCCAAATATAGGACTTATCACCTCGCTTGCTTCTATTTCAAGGATTGACGAAGATGGTTTTATCGAGACTCCCTACAGGAAAGTTAAAAATGGCGTGATAACCGATAAGGTTGAATATCTTAATGTAAACGAGGAAGATAAATATACTATAGCTCCGGCCAATTTAAAAGTGGACAAAAAGGGGAAGATTATTGATGATTATGTTATGGCAAGATATAGAGATACTTATCCTTTCGTAAAAAGAGAGGAAGTTGATTATATAGATCTTATTCCTCAACAGCTTGTTTCCGTTTCTACATCTCTAATTCCTTTTTTAGAGCATGATGATGCTAACAGAGCTTTAATGGGTTCGAATATGCAGCGTCAGGCTGTTCCACTTATAAAGCCGGAAGCTCCTCTTGTCGGAACCGGAATTGAAGGAAAGGTTGCCAAGGATTCCGGTACAGTAGTTCTTGCAAAAAGAGAAGGGGTCGTTATAAAAGTCACCGCGGATGAAATATGGATTAAGACTAAAGGAACTGATTTGGTTGAGCCGTATGACATTTATCGTTTGAGAAAATTTGAAAGAACGAATCAGGACACATGTGTTAATCAAAAACCAATAGTAAATAAGGGAGATAAAGTAAAGGCAGGAGAAGTGATTGCTGACGGAGGAGCGACTTCTGAAGGTGAACTTGCGCTTGGACAGAATGTCTTGGTTGCTTTAATGCCATATTTTGGTTGGAACTATGAAGATGCGATAGTAGTTTCAGAAAGGCTTCTAAAAGAGGATATTTTCTCTTCGTATCATATTGAAGAATACACTTGCGAGGTTAGAGACACAAAGTTGGGTTCCGAGGAAACAACCAGGGAAATACCTAACGTTTCAGAAGAAAGCGCAGCAAATTTGGATGAAGAAGGTGTAGTTAGAATTGGAGCTAAAATTAAAGAAGGGGATATACTGGTAGGGAAAATTTCTCCCAAGGGAGAAACAGAGCTTACTCCCGAGGAAAAACTCTTAAGAGCAATATTTGGGAAGAAAGCAGAAGATGTTAAGGATACTTCGTTAAGGGTTCCTTCGGATGTCCATGGCGTTGTTATTGGAGCTATAGTTTTGGAAAGAAATGCCCGTAAGTCTAATATAGATGGAGTCTTAGAAGAATACGGTAAAAAGATACAGGAACTAAAAAAGAGAAAAATTTCCGCAGTCAAGGAAGAACTTCTCGGTAAAAAAACTAAGGATTCAATTTTCATAGTTCCTAAAAGAGGAAAGAAGAAAAAATTATTGGTTAGAAAAAATCAGACAATCAAAGAGAAACATTTGGAAAAATTGGAACAGTGGGTGGATTTAAAGGCTTATCCTAAAGTGCAGGAGTTTATTGAAAAAATAGATAAACTTATCGAGAAGTTAGAAGGACAAATGGAAAATTCCCTTCAGGTTGCTGAAAGAGGGGATGAGTTAACCGCTGGTGTTAATAAAATGATTAAAGTATATATAGGTCAGCGAAGAAGAATATCCATAGGAGATAAAGTTTCCGGAAGGCACGGTAATAAGGGAGTTGTTGCGGCAGTCGTGCCGGAAGAGGATATGCCTTTTATGGAAGATGGTACTCCTGTGGATGTTGTTCTTAATCCTTTAGGTGTTCCTTCGAGAATGAATGTGGGACAAATTCTGGAGACCCATCTTGGTTGGGCTGCCGATAAACTCAATATAAAGGTTGGTAGTCCCATCTTTGAAGGGGTTTCTATTGAAAAAATAAAGGAATTATTAAAAGAAGCCGGTCTTCCCGAAGAAGGTAAGGTTACTCTTTATGATGGCAGAACCGGTGAACCTTTCGATCAGAAGATAACTGTGGGATTTATGTACTTGATGAAACTGTACCATATGATTGAGGATAAACATCATGCCAGAGCCACAGGTCCGTATTCGCTGATTACCCAACAGCCACTCGGAGGAAAGGCTCAGTATGGTGGACAAAGATTTGGAGAAATGGAGGTATGGGCATTGGAAGGATATGGTGCTGCACATACTTTGCAGGAGATGCTTACCTTGAAATCGGATGATGTAGAAGGAAGAAATAAAGCTTACGAAGCAATAGTAAAAGGAGAACCTCCACCAGAGCCTGGATTGCCTACTTCTTTTGATGTGCTCATTAAAGAATTGAGGGGTCTAGGATTAAATGTCGAACTTCTTAAGCAGGGCGAGGAGGATAAATATGAAATTTAATGAAGGAAAATTCAAAGAAGGATTACCTAAGGATTTTAACCTTATAAGATTCTCTCTTGCTTATCCGGAGAAGATATTGTCCTGGTCTCATGGTGAAGTTAAAAAAGCGGAGACTATAAATTATAGAACGCAGAAGCCTGAGATGAGTGGTTTATTCTGTGAAAGGATTTTTGGTCCTGTTAAAGATTATGAATGTAACTGCGGTAAATATAAAGGACCAAAGTATAAAGGACATATATGTGAAAGGTGTAAGGTCGAAGTTACCAAGTCCAGTGTTAGAAGAGAACGGATGGGTCATATCGAATTGGCAGTTCCTGTGGTTCATATCTGGTATTATAAGGTTAACCCGAGTATTATAGGTAAATTACTTGGATTGAAAAAGATACAACTACAAAGGATTCTTTATTACGAATCGTATATTGTGATAGATCCCGGAGATGCTCCTCTAAAAAAAGGTCAGGTTATATCCAATGAAAAATATGCAGGATTAAAAGAAAAGTATAAGGGAGCGTTTGTCGCCAAGATGGGAGGCGAAGGAATTTATGAGCTTTTAAAAGAATTGGATCTTGGTGAGATTTCAAAAGAACTAAAAGCGGGAATAAAATCCGTAGCTTCAAAGCATAAGAAGAAAAAAATGTTGCAAAAACTTTCCATTGTGGAAGCATTTCTTAAATCCGGTAATAAGCCGGAATGGATGGTTTTGCGCGTTTTGCCGGTAATTCCACCCGATGTTAGGCCTCTGGTTCCTCTTGAAGGAGGAGTTTTTGCGACTTCCGATGTTAATGACCTTTATAGAAGGGTAATCACAAGAAACAACAGGCTTAAGAATCTGATAGAAATCGACGCTCCTCCGACGATTCTTAGAAACGAGATGAGAATGCTTCAGGAATCGGTAGATGCATTACTCGATAATGCAAGATTGAGCAGATCTATTACCGGTAGAGGTAATAGACCTCTTAAATCCATAACCGATTCCTTAAAAGGAAAAAAGGGAAGATTCAGAAGAAATTTATTGGGTAAGAGAGTCGATTATTCTGGAAGATCCGTTATTACGGTAGATCCAACATTGAAATTGTATGAATGTGGTCTTCCCAAGAAAATGGCTAAAGAGCTTTTTAAGCCCTTTATTATTAGGAAATTGGAAGAAACGGGAGTCGTAGATTCGATAAGACAGGCAAGAAGAGTGCTGGAAGCAAATGATCCAAAGGCATGGGATCTTTTAGAAGAAGTTGTAGACGGTTATCCGATTCTTTTGAACCGTGCTCCTACTTTACATAGAGTTTCTATACAAGCATTTCTTCCAAAGCTTGTGGAAGGAAATGCAATACGTATTCATCCAATGGTTTGCCCGCCCTTTAATGCCGATTTTGACGGTGACCAGATGGCGGTGCATGTACCTTTGTCGTCCTATGCGCAATTGGAGAGTTATTTTATTATAATGGCATCCAGAAATATTTTATCTCCAGCCAATGGTGTTCCTTTAATGGTTCCTACTCAGGATATTGTTATTGGGGTGTATTATCTTACAAAAGCACGTACGAGAGAAAAAGAAATAGAACATTTCTTTGGTGATATTGAAGACGTTATTAGCGCGTACGAAGAAGGTATAGTCAAACTTCATGATTGGATAAAAATCAGGTATAAGGGTGAGTGGCTCGAAACTACCGTGGGCAGAGTTGCCTTTAATGAAATAGTTCCTGAACCACTTAGATGGGTAAATGAACCTTTGGGGAGTAAGGAGTTGAAGAACTTGGTATTGGAATGTTACAAGAAACTTGGTATGGATAAAACTGCGGAGTTTCTCGATGAAATTAAAGAACTCGGGTTTGAATATGCCACACGGTCCGGTTTGACAGTCGGTATTACCGATATGGTTATTCCTAAAGAAAGAGAAAAGGTTATAGAAGATGCTCAGAAAAAAGTACAGGAAGCAGAAAGACAACATAAGATCCAAGGTGTTATTACTGAAGGTGAAAGGTATAATAAAGTTATTGATACCTGGACAAGGGCAACGGAAATAATCGAAAAAGTAATAGAAAAAGCTTTAATGGAAGACAGAGGCGGATTTAATCCTATTCATATGATGAGTCAATCCGGAGCCAGGGGAAATATGGATCAGATAAGGCAGCTTTGCGGTCTCCGGGGATTAATGGCTAAACCACAGAAAAAACTGTCTTCTCAGGCAGTAATCGAAACACCTATACTTCATTCCTTTAAAGAAGGATTAAACGAGATGGAGTATTTTATTTCTTCTCATGGAGCGAGGAAAGGTCTTACGGATACTGCTTTGAAAACGGCAGAAGCCGGATATTTAACAAGAAGATTGGTCGATGTAGCTCAAGGAGTTGTTATCACCGGAGAAGATTGCGGTACGGTTATGGGTGTGGATGTTTCCGCTCTTGTAGAAGGTGGAAAGGTCGTTGAGTCGTTATTTGATAGGATTGAAGGTTCTTACACTGCTGATGACGTCATTCATCCCTTGTCAGGTGAAATTATTGTACAGGCAGGAGAATGGATCGACGAAGAAAAAGGTCGAGAAATTGAGGAAGCGGGAGTAGAGTCTGTTAGAATACGTTCTGTTCATACCTGTGAATCTGAAGATGGTATCTGCCAAAGATGTTACGGTAGAGATCTGTCTACAAGAGAATTGGTTCAGATAGGTACTGCGGTTGGTGTGATTGCTGCTCAGTCGATAGGAGAACCCGGAACACAGTTAACTTTAAGAACTTTCCATATCGGAGGGATTGCCTCGGGTGCTGCCGCTGAATCATATCAAAAATCACCTAAAGATGGAAAAGTTCAGTTTGCGAAGGATTTGATTTACAATGATGTTAAAGATAAACCGATGGTTGTACTCTCGAGGAATTCTTCTATTTATTTGATTCATGCTGAAGGTAAATTAAAATATAAAGTACCGTATGGGTCAATTCTTAAGGTGAAAGATGAACAGGAGGTACAAAAAGGAGAAGTTCTTTTTGAATATCAGCCATATTCTAATTTGATAATAGCAGAGAAAGAAGGTAAGGTTAAATTTATTGACATTAAGGAAGGTATTACACTAAAGGAAATGGTGGATGAGTCCGGAAAGAGGCAAAGAATGTTGGTTTATGGTACAAAGAGTAAATATCTTCCAACGATTGAGATTAGATCGGGTAAAAAGAAATTGGCCGATTATCCGATTCCAAGAGGTTCTTATCTGTTTATTGAAGATGGGGCTAAAGTTGATGTCGGTACTCTTTTGGCTAAAAAACCGCGAGATATTGCCCGTACTCAGGATATAACCGGAGGACTTCCAAGGGTGGAAGCTCTGGTTGAAGCCCGATCTCCAAAAGATAAGGCTATAATTTCAGAGATTGACGGAATCGTACGTTTTGGCAAGGTATCCAGAGGAAAAAGAAATATCTTTATCGAGTCCGATAAAGATAAGAAGAAGTATAAAGTTCCTTATGGTAAGTATTTTATGGTACATGAGGGACAGAGAGTAGAGGCTGGTGATAAGTTATGTGAGGGATTTGTTGACCCGCATGATGTGCTGAGGGTAAAGGGTGTCATAGCGGCACAACAATATCTTTTAAACGAGATCCAGGAAGTTTATAGGATGCAGGGAGTCACCATAGATGATAAACATATTGGTATAATTGTCCGTCAGATGTTTAGAAAAGTTCGGATTGCCGAAAGCGGAGATACCACATTCTTAGAAGGACAGGTAATGGATGCTAAGGCAGTTAAGGAAACCAATATGGAAATCTCCGGGGAAGGAGGAAAACCCGCGACCTTTGAACCTTTACTACTCGGTATTACACATTCTTCTCTCTCGCACGAGTCAGTGATAGCAGCGGCGTCTTTCCAGCATACTACCAAAGTACTTTTAAATGCTGCTTTAGAGGGCAAGTCTGATTATCTTAAAGGCTTGAAGGAAAATGTAATAATTGGAGGAAAAATACCCGCAGGTACTGGATTTAAAGATTTTAGGGATATAGAGTTAAAATATAAAGAAGAGAAAACAGAGGAGGAAGCAAAAAGAGCATAGGAGGTTTATATGCCGACAATAAATCAATTAATAAGGAAAGGTAGGAAAAAAATTAAGAAGAAGACGAAGTCGCCCGCTCTTGAAGGCAGTCCTCAGAAAAGAGGGGTATGTTTAAGAGTATATACAACGACTCCTAAAAAACCGAATTCGGCTCTCCGGAAAGTTGCTAGAGTAAGACTTTCTAACGGAAAAGTTGTTAGTGCTTACATTCCGGGTGAAGGGCATACCCTGCAGGAACATTCCATTGTTCTGGTTAGAGGAGGCAGAGTTAAGGATTTGCCTGGAGTCAGGTACCATATTGTTAGAGGAGTCTATGATTCGGTTGGTGTAGAGGACAGAAAAAAGAGCCGTTCCTGTTATGGTACAAAGAAGCCTAAGAGTAGTTCAGGGGAGGATAAATGAGAAGAAGAAGGGCTGTGGAGAGAGAAGTTCCGGCTGATTTTAAATATCATTCGGAACTTGTAGCGAAATTTATAAACAATTTGATGAAGGAAGGCAAAAAAAGCGTAGCAGAGAAAATTTTCTATGAAGCTATAGACCTGATTACGGAACGTACAGGGAAAGAGGGAATCGATGTGTTCAATCAGGCAGCGAATAATGTAAAGCCGATGGTCGAAGTACGTCCTAAAAGAGTTGGAGGACAGACTTATCAAGTTCCAATAGAAGTGAGAGCCAGCAGGAAACTTTCTCTTGCTATTAAGTGGTTAGTAACAGCTGCAAGAAATAGAGGGGAGTATTTAATGAAAGATAGACTGTGTAACGAACTTATTGCAGCTTCCAGAAAAGAAGGTAATGCTTACAAGAAAAAGGAAGATACTCACAGAATGGCAGAAGCCAACAAGGCTTTTGCTTATTTTGCTTGGTAGTACTCGTTCTGTTAATCTTTAGGAATCTTTAATGTCAAGAGGTTTTGATTCGAGTAAAAGGGTAGATATACCTGACGTTAGAAATATTGGAATAATAGCTCATATCGACGCAGGAAAGACTACTCTGACTGAGAGAATTCTTTTTTATAGCGGAAGAGTCCATAGATTGGGTGAGGTAGATGAAGGTTCTACTGTTATGGATTATATGGACCAGGAAAAGGAGAGAGGCATTACTATTACTTCCGCTGCTACTACTATCTTTTGGAACGAGAAAAGAATAAATTTGATTGATACCCCCGGACATGTCGATTTTACTGTGGAAGTCGAAAGGAGTCTCAGGGTTCTCGACGGCGGAGTTGTTATATTTAGTGGAGTGGAGGGAGTAGAGGCTCAGTCGGAGACAGTCTGGAGACAGGCGGATAGGTATAATCTTCCGAGAATTACTTTCATAAATAAGTTAGATAGAAAAGGTTCGGATTTTTTTCGAACTGTCGAGATGATGAGAGATAGGCTTAAAGTGACGCCTTTGATTGTAAGTTTGCCGCTTTTTTCAGGAGATAAAGTTAAAGGGATGATTGATATTGTAGAAATGCAAGCCTGGGTCTGGCAAGATGAGAAAGGCCTTGATTATAAATCGGTGCCCATACCCGAGGAATATTCGGATTTGGCAAAGAAGTATAGAGAAGAGCTTCTCGACAAAGTGAGTCTCCTTGACGATGAAGTAGTTGATAAATTTCTTAATGAGGAAGAAATAGATACTTCGATTTTGAAAAGGGCGATTAGAAAAGGTACAATTAAGTGCGATTTCTTTCCGGTTATTGGTGGTACAGCTCTTAAGAATATTGGAGTACAGAAGGTTATGAATGCTATCGTAGATTATCTACCTTCTCCCTTGGAGGTTCCTCCTCATACCGGCAAAAATCCAAATACCGGTGAAAAAGAAGAGAGGGAAAATAATCCTGTGGGGCCTTTCAGTGCACTTGTTTTTAAAATAATAGGAGATCCGCATGGAAAATTGTCTTTTGTAAGAATTTATTCGGGTAAAGTTCATCAGGGCGATAAAATATTAAACGTTAATACGAATAAAATAGAAAGGCTTTATAAAATTATTCTCATCCATGCCGATAAAAGAAAAGAAGTAAAGTCCGTCGAAGCAGGGGAGATAGCTGCTTTTGTTGGTCTTTCGGAAGTTTCTACAGGGCATACCCTGACCGATCCCGGGAAACCTATTCTTTTTGAGCCTCCCCAGTTGCCGGAGCCGGTAATTTTTACAAGTGTTTCTCCGAAGACTATTGCTGATCAGGAGAAGCTTATGGTTGCCTTGAATAAAATTCATGAAGAGGACCCTACTTTTCTGGTTAAAAAAGATCCGGATACCGGTGAAACTTTAATTTACGGCATGGGGGAATTGCATCTCGAAGTCATTATGGAACGTCTTAAAAGGGAATCTAAGGTTGAAACAAGAGTTAGAACTCCCAGAGTTTCATACAAGGAAGCCATCACTCAAAAAGCGTCTGCCGAGGGCAAGTTTATAAAGCAGAGTGGCGGAAAAGGTCAATATGGGGATGTAATTCTGACTATAGAACCGAGTGAGGAATTTGAATTTGTAAACGAAGCCAAAGTAGCTGAAATACCGAAAGAATTTGTGGGTCCCATTGAAGAAGGAGTAAGAGAAGCGATGTTTTCGGGGAGTCTGGGTGGTTTTGAGGTCTTGGGAGGCAAAGTTACCTTGACGGGTGGTTCCTGTCACGGGGTGGATTCTACAGATATTGCTTATAAAATAGCTGCTTCCCGGGCATTTAAGAGTGCCTATAAGAAAGCAAATCCGGTACTTTTAGAACCTATTATGGAAGTAGAAGTTACCGTGCCTAACGAACATTTCGGAACTATTTTAGATGATATAAATACCCGAAGAGGCGAAGTAAAGCACGTTGACCATAGGGGCGATACGGTAATAATTGAAGCTCTTGCACCACTTGCGAATCTTTTCGGTTATGCTACAGATTTGCGTTCTCTTACCGGTGGAAGGGGATCTCATTTTATGCATTTTTTGAAATATCAGCAAATTCCTGAAAAAGTTATGGAAAAAGAACTGGATAGTATAAGAGGATATTAAGCGGCAAAGCCGCTTAAATGTAAAAATAAAATATCAAATTGTAAAATTACAAATAAAAATTTAAAAATTATTCTCACACAGAGCCCCAAAAGGGTTAGAGAGTTAGAGCGTTAAAGCGTTAAAATATTCAATATTCGGAGGAGAGGTGTGGCTAACGCATCTACGCTTCTACGCACCAACACACTAACTTCAGTTGTTTTTTTACTTGAACCCTAGAACCCTTGAAACCTTGATCCCTACACTTTAATTAACAACCAAATCACACCCCGATACAATCATTTTTCCTTACGGGGCAGGCGAATAGCACAAATAGTTTTTGTTTTTGTCGCAGTGTCAAGCTCCGTCCTCCCTAGACTGTTGATCTGTGGGTCTGTTAGTCAGTTGGGCTGTTTTTTGTTTTAAATTTTGACTAGAGACTTGCGGGCGTGTTGACTGGCTTATTGTTCAACCCATTCAAAGAAGACAAGATCACCCCTACGTTCTTTCAAAAGTAAATCGCCAAACTTGATTTTTGATGATTATAACGTATAATGTTTTATATTTAAGTTATATTGTAGAAATAACAGTAAAATAGAATATAATGAGTAAGTGAAGGTCGAAAATGAGAAAAATTAAGGAAATTGAAAAGATTCTTAATGAACATAAAGCAATCTTAAACGAAAAATTTAAAGTTAAAGAAATCGGTATTTTTGGTTCGTACGTTAAGGGAGAACAGAAGAAATCGAGTGATTTAGATATACTCGTTGAATTTAAGGAAACTATAAGTTTGCTCGACCTGGCTGGACTTGAAGTTTATTTAACCGAACTATTAAAGATAAAAGTCGATGTGGTACCGAAAGAAGATCTGAGGCCTGAATTGAAAAAAGAAATTTTAATGGAAACCATATACTTATGAAACGAAACAATCTTATATATATTAAAGATATTTTGGAAAATATGGAAAACATTGAGAAGTTTTCGAAAGATATTAATTATGAACAGTTTATTAAAGACAAAAAAATCAATTATGCAGTGGTAAGATGTATTGAAATCATTGGCGAAGCCGCAAAGAACGTTTCGAAGGAAATCAGAAGCAAATATCCCCATGTCCCCTGGAAAGAAATGGCGGGTATGAGAGATAAAGTTATTCATTTTTACTTTGGCGTGAATCTTGAAAAAGTTTGGCTTGTTGTAACTCGGGATATTCCAAAACTAAAACCGGAAATACAGAAAATTCTAAGGGAAATTACAACTACATAAATTTTCCGGGTGTTTTTAATTCTTATTTTTAAGGAAGTTATTTGGAATAAAAATAGGATATCATAAATGTCACAATGTCAAGTGCCGCCCCCATTATCTCTGTACCGCTTGCGAATCTGTTTGGTTATGCGATAGACCTGCGTTCTCTTACCGGTAGAAGGGGAGTCCATTTTATGCATTTTTTGAAATATCAGCAGATCCCTGAAAAAGTTATGGAGAAGGAACTGGATAGTATAAGAGGATATTAAGAAGAAGTCAGAAGCCGGAAGCCAGAATCCAGAGGCAATAGGGACGGAGGCAATAGGGACGGTGCTTGACATTGTGACATTTTTATTGTTATCTTCTTCGATCTTCCAATATAAGATGGACAGCATCTGTAAGGCTTTTAAGACACTCTTCTTTTGTAAGCCCTTGTCCATTGGCTCCTGGTATTTCAGGAGAGTAAGCTATAAACCATTTGCCGTCTTTTTCTATTACTGCGTTGAATTCATTATGCATAAATAAACCTCCCGGCTCTTTTTCTTAATTATAATAGAATTTATTGGTGAAAGCAAGAGTAATCCGTGTATTTTTTCACTCACTCTATTAAAGGTATGAATTCTACTGTGTCGGCTAATAATGATGGTATAACAAGTTCGTTTTTCTCTCCGTTAAAATAAATGTCTGCGGGGCCATGGTGTCCGCTTGATACAATTATAGGTTTTTCTTTAAATAAATTGTCATATTTGTAAATTGTGCCTTCTTTTTTGTATCCGGATTCAAAACTACCCGGACCCCATTCCGAAATATAGCAATTACCAGCTTCATCCAGAGTTATGCCGTCTAAATTCGTAAATTCTGTTGTTATAATTGTTGAAATAGTAGAATCTTCAAGATTTATTTCATCGATTGGTGCTTTTTCCATGAAATAGCACATTAAAAGTCTGTTTTTTGATTTGTCATAAGTAATTCCATTCGGCCCGCCATGCGTTTTCATAAACGGCGAATAAGTTTTAGAGGCAATGTTGATTCTAAAGACTATACCGGTATTACTGCCTGTTACGTATAAAAATCCTGAGTCGTCAGAAGTGATATCATTTAAAAATGTTGCTTCTTTTATCTGGATATCTAATTTGATACTTCCATCAGTGATATCAAATCCTTTTACTGATTTTGGATTATCTGCAACGTATAATATATTTTCATATATTAGTATACCGAGTGGTTTTGATAATCCTTTCTTGAAATAAGTTTTCCCTCCGGTCGAATCTATCTCGATAATACTTCCGTCTCCGAAGTTTGATACAAAATATCTTTTTGTTAAGGGGTTGTAGGCAGCACTTTCAGGCATTTTAAATTCTTGTGAATTAGATTGAACAGGAATTAGCGTAATTGTTAATAAGAAAAGCAAATTAAATTTCATTTTTTAAATTGTAGATATTTATGAATATTTGTCAAGATTGGATTGCCACTAAGACACCAATTGTGGAAAACAAGTTAAATGGTCAAATTGTTGAATGGTTAAATGGTTAAATCGGCATCCCCCCGCAGTATTTTTTACTATTTGACTATTTTTTAATTTAACTATTTAACTTAGATTCGAAGAATCTATGTCATAAACGCAGATGAACGCAGATTTTCAGGATGTTTTTTGTCGTTTAAAACCCAACACCCTACCCAAGAAAATAATCTCACACAAATGTAAAAAGCTTTTAGTTTTGTTTTTTTACTCGAAACCTGGGACCTTTACACATAATTTCTACAACGAGAAAGAAAGTCTGGCAAGAGGTCCCGAAAAAGATACTCCCGCGTAGTTATTATAGTTGAAGCCCATACCAATGTTAAATATGTGAAATGTACGGTTTAAAGAAGCGGAAAAATTATGGAAGTTAAGCGAACCGTACGATGAATTTAAGGTGAATAAATCCAAATTGTAATTATCGGGAAGGGAAATCTGTAAATCGGCGCCATAAGATAACTCTGCTTCCTCGAGAGGTTCGATGTAAAAAGCCCCTATGAAAGGTGTTAACGTAACATTCTCCACTGTAAAAGAATAACCGCCGTTTATCGAATAAAGAGTCAGAGATTCCTCGCTTGAAAAAACATTCTGATAAAAACAATTAAAATGGAAGGAATAAAGATTTGCGGAAACTTTTGCCGTAACTCCGTAAGTATCATCGATATCTTTACCCAGATAGGTACCTTCGAGTGAAGAATTAAGGAATATGATTTTTCTCGGTTGTCTATACTCGTGTCTCGGATTGGGATAAATTAAATCTGAATCATCTATATAAGTGTAATCGTAATAACTTACATCAGGATAAATATCATCGTAAATCCAATAACTATCCGGATAATAATCATATTTGTATATTTTCTTATGGGGTCTTCTTTTGTAATCATTTACATAATCATGATTATACTTATCCTTTTCTTTTACTACGACTTTTTCTTCTATTTTTTTCTTCTCCTTTACAATCTTATCTTTAACCTCTTTAATACGGTTTTCTTCTTGAGCGGGTTTTTCCACTTCATTCTTATCTTTATCTTTCACTTCCACTTTTTCGCTGCTTTTTTCTTCTACTTTTTCTTTTTCCTTTGTGATTTTTTCTTTGATTTCTTGAATGAAGCTCTTTTCTTCAGTGGATTTTCCCTCTGCAAACAATGGAAGAAAAGATAGTGATGTAATCAGAAATATGTTATTTATTAAATTTTTCATTTTCTACTCCTTTACAAATTAGACCTGGCAGATTCACTTTCGGTTTCATATTGAACTACGAAGACAAAGATAATGGGACGCAGATGAACGCAGATTTTCAGGATTTTTTTGTTGTTTAAAACCCAACCCTACCAAATAATTAGCCACGGATTTACACAGATAAACACTGATTTTTTTTACACGAAACACGAAACCTTAAACCCGAAACTATAATTCACACGGAGACACGAAGATTTTAAATTATTGGTCTGTGGGTCGGTTAGTCCGTTAGTCTGTTTTTTTACTGACCAACTCACTCACACACCAACACACTAACTTTAGTCATTTTTTTGACTAGTGACCAATGACTTAGTTATTTGAAATTGTCAAGCACCGTCCCCAAAACAAATACCAGGATTAAGAGAAGAGCTGGGACCGGGGTCGTAAGTATTGCGTCCGGGAGAAAATTAGCTACAATTGTACATAAAGTGCAAGAAGAATAAGAAAAAAAGGGGAAAAGTTACCCGGAGATATTTTTAATGTTAATTTAAGAGGTAGGATTTTTATTTACAAGACGTGATATAATGTGGTTTTGATGAATGTCATAGATATTAGGAATTTGACAAAGAAGTACAAGGAAGTAACAGCAGTAGATGACCTGACCCTGCAAATAGAGGAAGGCGAGATATTCGGATTGCTGGGACCTAATGGTGCCGGAAAGACCACTACTCTTCTAATGCTTACGACTCTTAGGAAGCCGACATCCGGAACTGCGACAATAAATAACTTTGACATCGTAAGACAGCCTGATGAGGTCAGAAAATCCATAGGGATAGTTTTTCAGGACCCCAGCTCTGATGAAATACTGACAGGATACGAAAATCTAAAACTGCATAGATGGCTGTATGGAATGCCTGGCGATTTGGCAGAGAGAAGAATAAAAGAACTCTTAGAGCTTGTAGACTTAACAAAAAGGAAGAATGATCTGGTGAAGAGATACTCCGGAGGCATGAGAAGGCGTTTGGAAATAGCAAGAGGTCTTATGCATCATCCAAAAGTTTTATTTTTGGATGAACCCACACTGGGATTGGATCCGCAGGCTCGAGGCCATATATGGGGCTATATAAAAAAACTGGCGCAGGAAGAAAAGATTACCATCGTAATCACGACCCATTATATGGACGAGGCTGATAATCTCTGCGGCAGATTGGCAATAATAGATGAAGGAAAAATAATCGTGTCAGGCTCACCTCAGGAACTAAAGAAGAAATTTGGTGGAGATATAGTTCGGTTGAAGGCAAAGAATCTAAACGTCAGCGCCTTAAAAAAATTGAAATACGTGATTAAAGTTGAGAGACGCGATGAAGAAGTTTCTTTAACAGTTAAAGATACCAATGAACACTTGCAAGAAATTTTGATGCTTGTAGGGAAGGTAGAATCGGTCGAAGTACACTCCCCTACATTGGATGACGTTTTTATTCATTATACCGGAAGAACTATAAGAGAAGGCGCACCCGAAGGGGGATGGGCCCAGAAGGCGATGGCTTTTAAGACGAAAAGATGAGAAACTTAAAAGGAATTTACGCGCTGTGGTATAGGGAATTCAAAGTCTTCATTAGAGAGAAATCCAGGTTAGGATTTTCGGTAATAAATCCGCTGGTATGGTTACTGGTAGTCGGCGGCGGGTTAGGTTCTGTTGTCTCATTCGGCGGAGTGAATTACAGGACTTTCATTTACCCGGGCATTCTGATTCAATCCGTTGTATTTTCGTCTATTTTCTTTGGCGTATACATTGTTTTGGATAAGAAGATTGACTTTATGAAGGAAGTTCTGGTAGCACCGATATCGAGGACCGCGATGTTTGTCGGAAAAGTGGTCGGAGGGTCGACCGACGCGCTGATTGAGATTGTCACATTATTAGTAATCGGTTATATTCTTGAGTCGACCGGAATCCTGGCTGGGGTTTCAATCAACTTTGTCTCCGGCATAGTTTCGGTGGCATTCTTGCTCGCAACAACTGTGGCGATGGTAAGCTTAGGATTGATAATTGGTTCCCAGATGGAGAGCACAGAGGGCTTTCAGCTGGTAGCCAGCTTTCTGCTGTTTCCTCTATTCTTCCTCTCAGGCGCGCTCTTTCCAATTACCAACCTGCCATCCTGGCTATCTCCAATAGTATTCCTCAATCCTATCACATATTCTGTGGACGGTTTAAGAGGAATTCTTATCGGTATTTCAAAATTTAATATTGGGCTTGACTTTGCAGTGATCGGTATTTTTGCCATAGTAACTATCTTAATCGGTACTTATGCCTTTAAAAGAATGGAAGTTTAGTTCACCCCTCAACACAAAAATTAATTGAACCACAGAGCACACAAAGACCACAGAGATTCTTTTATTTGTTATTTTATTCTAACTGCTAACTTCCAACTACTAACTTCTTTATTAACAACAAATCACACGAATAGCACGAATAGTCTTTGTTGCAATGTCAAGCACCGTCCCCCAACACGATGAAATACTTCAAAGAATCTACGTATTCAAAAAAGAAGAACTGGACCCTCTCACATTCAGATACGCCAGATGCACAATCCCTTAACCATAGATGCCATTTTCCGGAGGTTTTTTTAAGAGGGACTTCAAATAAAAAAGAAGGGAGCAAGTGCTCCCTTCTTACATCAATAATATTTGCTCTCTTTTTTTATCGAATAAGTATCGTCTTCTTACATTCAGTCGTCCCTTTTACTGATATGAAGTAGATACCTGATGAGTGTCCATCACCAAAATTAAGGCTAGAATTAGGCGCAACCTTTGTGTATTCACAGACGACTCTTCCTGCTACGTCTCTTACCATTATATCTGCCGCTTTATTTCCTTTATAAGAGAGTCTGATTTGATTAAGAAAAATACTTCTCGGTATCGAAAGATATTCTACTTTTGCCTTTTCGTGGTTTTCTTCTACACCGCTTAAGTATGTAATTCTTGCCTGTACTGATGATATTGGACTGAATCCTCCTGCATCACCTCCGAAGAGGTAAATCCCATCGATTCCATAACCGATACCCTCGATAGCTATACCATCAGTTCTAAAAACAGGATTAATCACAGAGGGATATGGATTCCAGGTGTTAGGTCCATCAAATGCATAGTAAAAGACAGAACCGGTTATGGAGGAACCAGTATTTCCGGCTATAACATATGCAGTATCTCTGTAGATTGCACTGCCAGCGCCCCATCTTATGTCTGGAAGATATGCAAAGAGGGTTGAATCCATGGTCCATGTATCGTTTATGGCATTGTAGATCTGTGTTTGATGATAGTATGGCGATGTAGTCGGATCAGCTCCACCTGCAATGTAAATTGAGTCTTTCCTTACCCAGGATGCTGCGAGTTCTGCAGCCAGAGGCATATTGGTTTTCTTTGTCCATGAACCGGTCGATGGATCATACTCCCAGGTGGAATTAAACAATGTTGAGGTGGCATTATCAAAACCGCCTATCTTATAAACCTTTCCATTTGCTGCTTCGCATGTATAGAACCATGCGTTTTCTCCCGTACCGGATCCGGAAGTCCAGTTATCTCCCGAGATCGAGTATTTAAATAGTGTATCGATTATTTCGCCTGCACTGTAAGAATAACCGCCCGGAACGTAAATTGTGTCCCCTAAAACACAGGCATCAAACATGCAGAGACCAATCGGCATAGAATCACAGACACTCCATGTACCTCCAAGACTGTCAGGACTGTATTTATAAACAGCCCTACATGAAATCATACTACCTCCGTATCCGCCAACAACAAATATATCATTGCCATCAAATACCACTGCAAGATCCATTAAGCTGTCAGGTATGTCTGTTACTATCTCCCATGGTGATACCTCTACTGTTCTTGCGAGTGTGTCATTGGCAGGTTCTAAATCGAATGGTGAAAATACATTCGCTGTGTATTCAAATGTTCCACAGTTATAGAAAGTAAGCGAACCGAAGTCAATAACCCTTGTGCTGTCCGCAAGTATTAGAACTCCCATTGAGTCAGCTGTAAATATAGGACTGCCCATGTAGTTTATATTAACGTGAATATTCACTGTAGTATCAACCAGACCATTATTTGAGAATGCTGCAAGCACATTATAAGCTGTATCCCTCTTGCATATAGCAGGGGGTGAAATCAATACATCAGTAGAGAAGTCAACATGAGCTGCTAATATCGTGCTGAGAGTGTCGTTCTCTGAAGTTGAATCGGGAGTCATTGTATAGGCCTTATACATATATTGACCAATATTCGCCATTGTCCAGTTTTCAAAATTTATCTGGATGGTACTATCTGGCAACAAAGTAACCGTGCTATCCCCGGTGAAATAAGTAGGGCTTCCTGAGGTACCTGTTATTTCGGTATGAGCAGTAAAGTTCATAGTCGAATCGCCAAAATTATGAAAGGTCGAAGTAACGGGATAAGGAGTGTGAACATCCATGAGCTCGGGTGGGGAATTAAGGTTTGTTACCGCAATATCATGCATGCCCCCTCCCTTGATGGTAGTGAGTATTTCAATATTGTCAACGGCTACAAACCAATCGTAGTGTGATGAATGGTGATCCCACCAGTTAAACTCAATCTGGAATGAATCTGCCGGAAGATAAGGAGCGATACTGAGCGTGTCCCATAAACCGGAGCCCATATCTATATCATATAGAACGAGATTATTCCAGCCTCCCCAGGCTGCGCCATTGTGGGTTCTTACCCTGACGGCAAAAGTGTCATAATCGGCATAATTTTGATAGCCGAAAGAATAAATCAATGTAATAGAATCATATTTCGCCGATGAAAAAGCTGGCAGGATTAATTCTTCCTCAGTAGCCGGATTTGTACCTACTGAATCATCATCGTAAGCGACAATATACTGACCGGAATCAGCAGGCATTGCGTTTGTGTGCCAGGTGGAAGTGCTAAAGATATCCCACGAATATGTATCAGAGTTGTTATCAACGACTGTCCAGTTTGCAGGAATTGAACCAGATTCAAAGTCTTCAAAAAGTAATTGATTCCACTGTAGCGTGCTACCTAATTTTCTTTTTACTCCCTCCGTGTAAATCGTATGAATACTATAAGTAGAAATATCAGATTCCTTCTTGCTAAATTGTGCCTTATCGTCGATTCCTGTGTCTACCATTGATGAAATAAGTATCAACAGTAATAACATACGACCTCCTTATGTTTTATAACTACAATTCTACTTATTTTTTTGTTTTTGTCAAGGAAAACCAGATAAGAAGACACCAAGACACGAAGAAGCAACAAAAAATTATATTTTGTTTGTTCAAAACCCTTACCTCCCCACCAAAACTAAGAGAAACAACAAATCACACAAATCGCACGAATGGTTTTTGTTTTTTTTGACTCAAGACACCAGGGCGTGTTGCCGAAAGGCTTTTCGCTATCCAAAGTAATGTCTTTGCGAATTTGTCCTCTTGCTCGACTTTCGCGAAGTAATCTCTTGTGATAAAATTAAAGGGCTTAATTGCAAGCTATACGTGGAGATTGCGTCACGGTGGAAAGGCGTGAAGAAGAGTTCGCAATAACAATGTGAACTGTGTTATTTTATTCTATTGGTTTTGGGCAACACGCCCTCACGACACATGACTCATGACGTAGTTATTAACAGAGATCACAGAGATTTTTTATTGTTTGTCAGTTGAAGATATGGACCCCTGGTTCTTATTTTTTTATTGTTAACTTAATTTGTGTGAATGAATGTGCCGGGAAAGAATATAAAAACTTATTCCCTGCAACTTCCATTTCTTTAGTTGCCGGAATATATTTTTCTCGTTTATCATAGGTGAACGGGGCATGAATATCTTTGCTGTTTACTTCTCTAATCGATGCTTTTCCGGCGAATGCCCCTGAGTTATTTATAATCTCGGCGAGAATGGATTTATCTTTATGGCGGTTTACCACATTTATAAAAAGTGTATTTGTTTCTTTAGAGTACACAGATGTAACATCGAGATAAGGTATGTCTTTATAATCCCCCGCATCAAATGTTTCACAGTCTACAAATACATCGACGGAAGTGCCCAGACAATTATTCGAGAATAATTTGAATGTATGGAACAGGGACGTTTTAAATGTTCCTTTATCCTTGTCGTTTGCTAAAAGTGCTGTTAGAAGTGTGTAGTTTGCCATTTTAACTACATCGGCATGGCGTATAAAAGAGTTGAAAAACTGAGCTACTGCTAAAACAGATAAAATATCCCTGCCGAAAGGAGCCCATTCATCGAATGATATATAGATTGGTTTCTCCGGTTTATATCTGTTTTTAATAATTGCAATCTGTGCGGCAGTTGTAGTAATTTTTTCTTCGATGTCCATTGCCCAATGTCCCATATACGAGTCGTAATCCTCGGTATATTCCCAGTAGCGGTGCATGGAAATATAATCGGCAACGTCTCTTAATTCAGTTATTATTTTCCGGTTCCAGTCGACCCATTTACCTGAAGATTCGTAGTATGACGAGCCACACGCTATGAATTTTATTGTTTTATCCGTTTGCCACATAGCCTTGGCAGCTTCTTTTGCGATTTTACAATAATCTTCGGCATTCTTATATCCGATTATCCAGGGTTCTCCGTCGACTTCATTTCCCAGGCACCAGTATTTTATATTGTACGGGTTTTCATTTCCGTATTTAGCCCGCAGGTCGGAATAATAGGTTCCCTTTTTTAGGTTGCAGTATTCGACCCAGTAACGGGCATCATTTATAGTACCGGTTCCAAGATTGACACATACGACATTTTCAGTTCCCATGGACTTATTTAATTTAACCCATTCGTCTGTGCCGACGTGATTATTTTCGATTGCTCCCCATGCCAGATCTTTACGAACCGGGCGCTCTTCTTTCGGACCGATACCATCTTGCCAATTGTACACCGCGGTATAATTGCCCCCGGGCCAGCGCATATTAGTTATCTTAAGTTCCTTTACAGCCTCGATAAAATTAGTTTTAAATCCGTTTTCATCGGCTAGAGGAGAGGTAGGGTCATACAAAGTCCCGTACATGGTATTATGTACAGATGTATCATCCATTCCGAATCTCTCCGGGTCAAATTGTATAGGTTCCATGAATACTCCGTAGATTTTCGGATCGATTTCGTCTATTACCCTGTCACAATCGATTTTAATTTTTGCTGACCAGGCAGGTAAAATGATGGGAAGTACAAATAAAACTGCAAAGATTGTAAAGTAAAAAACTTTTCTAATTTTTTTCATCATGATGTAAATTATAGGAATTTTCGGGAAAATGTCAAGGAAAATTCGCCACAAAGGCACGAAGACACTAAGATTTTTTAACAACAAATCGCACAAATAACACGAATGGTTTTTATTATAATTTGTCCAATGTCTAGATTTGACCCCAGAAATATGACCCCAGAAATACAAAAAATCCATAAAGTGAGCTTCCCAAACTGCAAGCATGCGAGAGCCAACCGTGGATACCTGGCGTCTTTGGTCTAATCTTAATTACTATTCTATTTTCGTTTAGACTCCTCGACCAGGTTTTTCAATTTTCTCAGAAGGTCACACATTTTAACTGTCTTATCAAAAGCTTCATTCCAAGTATATTTGCGACCAGTTTTGCTGTTGACCCTTTTTTGAAGCCTCTCAATGGTTTTATCCATGCCGCCTTTGGTGCAGGGGTCGAGTAATACTTCCACTAGGTTATAGAGTCCGCCCAAGGCTTTAATTACATCAGTAGGGATGGGAATACGTGCCAAATCTTCTGCCCCATATCCTGCTGGAGCCTGTAAAATATCAGGAAGCCAATCCCATAATCCCGGCGTCTCCCAGAATTCGTCCGATCTTATGAGACCAAGTTCTTTAATGTTCTCAAGAAGCCACTTTTTTTCCTCTCTTTCTACCCGGGCTCTTTCTTCTTGAGCTTCCTCCTCTCCTTTGCATCTCTCGAACTCGGAGTTAGCTTCAATTGCTTTCCTACTTGCCTCCTCAGCTTTTTGTTTGGCACTCTTAGCCAGCTTTTTCGCCTTCTCAGTGTGTTTATTTGCAGCCTCCAGATCACCGGTATCGTAAGCTTTTTTTGCGGCGTTTGCAGATGCGTGCGCACTTTCTGCATCTTTTTCAGCCTGTTCTTTAAGCTTCTTTGCTTCCTTGAAGAGTTCTTCGGCCTCTTCACACGGCTTTTTTAGGATTTTCCTCAGCGAATCCGCTTCAGTTATTTTCTCTTGGGCAGCATCGATAGCATTCTTTGCTCCTTCGCAACTGCTGTTCGCTCCTTTTATTTTATCCTGACAAGCTCTCTGTTCTTCCAGCCGTTTCAAGCAGCGTTCGTGCTTTTCTTTTAACTTCCCCAGCTGCATTCCCATCTTCTTCAATTCCTTGAGACAATCATTTAAAGCATCCACTGCGTTTTTGAGGTCTGCGTTAATTTTATTCAGCTTAGCTTCAGCTTCTTTTAACCTTTTTTCTGCTGCCTGCTTAGACTTCTCCCATTTAGCCATCTCTTTGTCACCATTCTTACATTCATCTCTTAATTTATTCCATTGATCACGGTATTCTCGTAGAAACCATAATAGAATATTAATGGATGTCTCGCTTCCCGAGAAGTATATCCTGACCTTGCCATTATATATCCCAAGCCAGTTGTCGAGTCCGGGTCGCGGATCGGTGCTAACTTCGTTAGAATGGATAGCCCTGTTAATCAATTTTTTCAATTCCTTTTTGGATTTATCTAAGGCTTTTTTAGCCTTTTTGAGCTCGTCTTCTGCTTTCTTTAAATCATCCTCTCTTTGTTTTTTAACCTGTTCAGCCACTTTTTGCCTGGCTCTTAAAGCACTGACTTTCTTCTTTAGTTCGTCGCAATTTTTTACTTTATTATCGTATCTATCCTTAAATGCATTGTATTCCTTGAGTATAGAATCACAATCCTCTTTCGTGACATTAAGCGCTATCGCGGACGGGTTAATACGAACACCACTAAGTGGGGAGGTGACTTGAAACGCGTAATTCCCAGGCGCCACATCAAAGTCGATTTCGAATCGAAGCCGGTAGTGCTGAGAATCCTGAAATTGAGCTTCGAGGATATCAATGCCTTTAAAAGGAGTTTTAAAGTTCATTTCCTCGATAAAACCTTTCCCAGTAAGCGTTGCCTCGGTTTTCGTTCCCGAAAAAAAGTAGTCAGGAATAATATAATCAAGAACAATTTCTTTGAATTCCTCAGTTTTAAGCGAGAAGACACTTATTTTACTCCTACCGATCTCCTGATTCCCTACCCAGGCTTTAACCTGCCAGGCGTAGGTAAAACCCGGCTCCAAAGGTTCATTTGCATCTTTTAGATAAATGAAAGAGGCTTCCTCAATACCCTCTTTGTGAAAATACGGCTTGAAATCAGCAAGACTCTCTTTGTTGAGCCTATGTCCTTCTGGTATTTCAGTTGCTAAACCTTCAGGTGCTTTCCATATTGTTAGTGAGTATGAAATGTTTGCTACATTTACGGGTGTCCACTCAAAATCAATTACAGGATCAACGATCTTTTCGCCATCCTGAGGAGAGATAATATTTATGCTAATGGGTTCTATAATATCTACACCTGGAGCGTAAACGAAGGCTCTAATCTCGCTTTTCCCGTAGTCCTCGCTAACACGAAGAGTAACTTCTTCCAATATTTGTATCTGCCAGGCATAAGTTCCTTCTTCAAAAGATCTCGCTGATGAAGGATACCGGAAGACGGTGTTAACAATTCTATCTTTCTCAAACCAGGATGGATTTGACTGTATCGCCTCCTCTTTAGTTTGTCCTTCTAAGACCTTGACGATGCGGAGTTTATAATTAAAATCTGCCGGAGGCCTGGGAGTAGGAGGTGTCCACGTAAAGAGAGGATTCTTCTTAATCTCCGCCCCATCCCCGGGAGAAGTAAGCCTGGGCTTGCCGGAAAGTTGAACATTTTGTTTAGAGCAATCGCGCCCGAATTCCTCCTTACTTTCAGCGCCTATAACGGAAACACAAACTGTATATTTACCACCCGGGAAATTCCCGGTTCTGACAACCGACTCTTTATACTTACCTTTATACCAGGTATCAGTAACCTTCCCTATATTTCCGGAAGTTATCCTTTTTGTCCCCGGCTGAAGAGCAAAAGGATTCGAGTTGGCTCTCCCGACCAATCCATCATTTTCTTCCGTCACCTCTCCGTGGAGATAAACCCAATATGTTTCAGAAGTCCTGTTATTCAAATCCACATGCCAGAGATCTTGCATCATCAATTTATTGGGTGGGGGTCTGTGTAGCTTAACAGTAACCTGAGCATTAATAGTAAAAACGGGTAGCATAACTAAAACCAAACAAGGAATTACCTTTAAACTCTTCATCGTAACCTCCCTATTAGTTTAAATATAAAAATACGAAACATTTGCAATCAACATTCCTTTAATTTATATGTTACTAAATCATAACGGAAAGCGGAGTGAATGTCAAGAATAAAATCTCAAAATTAATTCGTTAGTCTTTTCCAACCCCTGTATCCGATATCCTAAAATTAAACACAAAGGACACAGAGGTTTTACGCTATCAGCTGACCGCTGACGGCTGAGGCTGTGCCAAAAGTCCAAATTTAACGGATTTCTAAAAAATAAGCCTTTGAAAAACAAGAACTTAGTTTTCTGCAAATTGCGAAAAAGAGGGTTTTGGCACAGCCTCAGCTTTCCGCTAAACCCAACACAGCCCAGAAAAATCACATGTAGGACTTGTAGGGATTGTAGTTTGTTGTTTTTTTTACTAATTAACCACTCTACTAATTTACAATTTCACTGATTCGAAGAATCTACGGAATTATCAAATGTTGAGATTTGACCCCAGAGACATTAGTAAACACGCTATAGTACTCTAGTGTACGTTATTCTTTTTCTTCCCAATATTCTTCGGCTTCTTTTTCCATATCTTCCAATCTGTCATAGTAATCAGGAAATTCATTAAGATGAGCAAGTGCAATTTTTCCGGTAATAAGCGGGTCGTCATTGCTTACATTGGTTAATTCGTCTGTCTTTCCGTGTTCAAGCTCAACGTCCATACCCATTCTAAGCTGTTCGACGTCAAATTTATCCCACTTTATACCAAGCTTTTCCCCAACAGATTTAGCTTCCTCATAACTAAAAACTTTTTTTGACGACATTTAATCCTCCTTAAGTTAGATTTTTGATAGTTACATTTATAGATTCTAAAGATTTTTTACAGATAAGTCAAGTAGCCACGGAGGCACAAAGATAATAGCACGCAGATAAACGCAGATTTAAAAGGATTTTTTTATTTGCTGTTTTATTCCAACTTCTAACTTCCAACTTCTGACTACTGAAGAACTATTTAACCATTTCACTAATTTAATGTATGCAGTACCAAGCTATTGACATATATGACACGTACATTAAATTTACACTATGATTATATGTTCCTTTTTAACCATTCGACGATTTGGCTGTTTAACTATAATTGAAGAAGGTTTGTTGGGATTTGATAAGCAAAGGTTGTCCAATGTCTAGATTTGACCCCAGAAATTTGATGACCCCAGAAATTTGACAAAGGTTGTCCAATGTCTAGATTTGACCCCAGAAATTTGATGACCCCAGAAATTTGACCCCATTCAGCGATATAACCTGTCCTACTGCTCTTTCACTTTTAAAGGCATATCCAACCTACAAGGATATAAAAGAACTGAGTAGAGAAGAGATTAGAGCCTTTTTAAAGAAACACTATTGTCATAAAGAAAGCGGTGTTCTGCGTATATATAAAGCGATAAAAAAAGGACAGGTTAAAATAGACACTACTGTAATCCAGGAAAGAAGCAGATCAGCCATTCTTCTTATAAAGAGAATAGAATTGCTTAATGAAGAGATAAAAGAATATGAGAACGATTTAAAAGAGACCACGGAAAACGATAAAGACGCGGAGATATTCAAGAGTCTTCCCGGCAGCGGAGACACACTTTCTCCCGGATTGATGGTAATTTTCGGAAAGAAGAGAAACAGATACGAAAACGCGGAAGAGATAAACAGTCTTTCCGGTATTGTACCATTTACAAAGCAAAGCGGTAACTGGGAAACCCATCTTTTTCGATTTGGCTGTAATCATTTTTACCGCAACATAATCACCAGGTTGGCTTATTGCAGTCTTACTAAATCAGAATGGGCAAGAAGTTATTATAACGAAAAAAGAGCGGAAGGTAAGAGCCATTATCACGCGTTAAGATGCCTTGCAAGAATATGGATTAAAATAGCGTTTTCCTTATGGAAAAAAGAAGAGAAATACAATGAAGATAAACATATGGCTGCGGTTCATAGACACAAGATTAGAAATAGGCTAGCTAGAAAATCGGCGTAATTAAACCAGAGGGTTGACATAGTAATTCTAAATCCTAAAGATAGATTCGAAGAATTTGTTTATAGAGAATAATAGTGCTAAATCCTACTTGAAAAAATTATTTAGTTAATTATATTAATATTAGAATCAAGATGAGAGGCTATCCAAAGGGTTCCGTCGCATGGTAATGTCTCTTTCTTATTTAATCCCGAGTAAAAGCAAGTTTTCTCTATTCGTATGCCTAATTTTACCCCTTGACAATACGTATATTTTTATTATAATATATACGTATAAAGGAGTTTATAATGGATAAAAAACTAACTTTAAAACTTGACGAAGAAGTTATTGAGAGTGCCAAGGACTATGCAAGGAGAAAGCATCAGAGTTTATCTAAATTAGTGGTAAATTATTTTAATTATCTTTCCAAAGTTGAGGAGACTGATAATGTTGATTTTTCCGCGTTGGTTAGGGAATTGTCAGGAGTTATTGATTTGAAGAAAGGTTTTGATTTAGATAAAGAATATTTAGGGTATATAGTCGAGAAATACAAATAATGCAGAAAATTTTTATTGATGCGGATGTAATTCTTGATTTACTCGCAAAAAGAGAGCCTCATTATAAATACGCGGCTACACTTTTTACTTTGATAGATTGTTCGAAAGTTAAGGCTTTTACAAGTCCGGTTGTTATTTCTAATATATATTATATTCTGCG
>CAYQMH010000025.1:0-29372 GCA_964418485.1 uncultured bacterium
CCCGGTTGGGGAAACAATGAACTGGAATATTATCGGGCAGAAAATGCCACTGTTGATAGTGGATATTTAATTATTACTGCAAAGGAAGAAAGTTATGGGGGAAAGAATTATACTTCGGCCCGATTACGTACCATCCACAAGGGCGATTTTTTATATGGCAAATTCGAGGCCAGGATAAAATTACCTACAGGACAGGGGATGTGGCCGGCATTCTGGATGTTGCCCACGGAGCAATTCTATGGGGGATGGGCAGCTAGCGGTGAAATTGATATTATGGAAGCTGTAAATATTCCTACAACAATATATGGTACGATTGACTTTGGAGATGAGTGGCCAGGGAATGTAAGCAGTGGTGCTGTTTATACGGACGGGGATACTGATTTTTCTGAAGATTTTCATATTTATACGTTTGAATGGAAGCCGGATACATTAAAATGGTATGTCGATGGAAATCTTTTTACTACTAAGATATCTTGGTGGAGTAGTGGAGGTAGTTTTCCGGCACCATTTGATACGACATTCCATTTAATTGTAAATCTTGCTGTTGGCGGAAATTGGCCGGGCCCGCCAAATGATAGTACGGAATTTCCACAGTCTTTATTCGTTGATTGGATCAGGGTTTATGAATTCGAAGATACTGTATCCGGAATAAAATGCTTAAGAGTGCCTGACCGTTTCATTTTAGATCAAAATGATCCTAATCCGTTTAATTCAAGTACAGTCATCACATATCAGTTAAAAACCAAAAGTGATGTAATACTCACCATCTACGACCTGACCGGACGGGAAGTAAAAACTTTAATAAATACACACCAGGAAACAGGAAAACACTCGGTCTCATTTGACGCAAGCTGTTTTGAGAGTGGAATTTACCTGTATAAACTTAAAGCAGGTTCATTCGAACAAAGCCGTAAAATGATATTATTGCGATAATCAAACTGTCGCATTAGGTTCAAAACAGAATCACAGAGTCAGACCACAAAACACACTAAATACGCTAAACCTCACCACAAAATAATATAAAGAGATAAGGGAATTAGAAAGTTCGCTTGACATAGTAGATAAACTGTATAACTTAGCAAAGTGAATATGAAAACCAGTAAATCAATCATTGATTATCAAAAAGTGAAAAGAGACATTAGTTCCACCTATAATTATGGAAAAGAGTTATAATAAAATTACGATTAACCCTAATAAAAGTTTCCAGCTGGCCGAAACCGCAAGTTTTGAGTTTAGTCGGTTTGATTGCGTTAATGTTTCGGCGACTGAAACCTGATGTTATGTGAAATTTAGATGAGCAAGCAAGCGAGACTGACAAACATAGCGATAGTTATAGTCGTTATGTTGTATGCGGCGATCGTGTCTTTATCGTATTGTCTTTCCGGCTACTTAGATCATGACGAGCATCAGTTTATGGCAAGTGCGTTCATGGTCGCACAATACGGACTTCATCCATATAAAGATTTTGCATATTTCCATATGCCGAATCTTGTCTACTTATATGCGCCGTTTTTCTTTACACCTTACCCTTTCTTTCTGGCAAGAATATTTGTCGGCATCTGCGGGTTTGGAATCTGCTTGATGATTTTTCTGTACGCACGCTCCCTGCTTTCAAGGTATGGCAAACTAGTCAGTATAACTATCCCAATATGTATTACTGTTTTACTCCTTCATTCTCAACTATACAAACTTGCTGCGTCTCACGTTTGGAACCATACGCCATCTACCTTTTTTGCCCTTTTAGCGTTCCTTCTGCTCTGCCGAGGTATCCGCTCCGTGAAGAGATTAACTTTTTTTTTCTTCAGCGGGATGAGCCTTGGTATGGCCATAGGAATTCGTTTATCATTCGCTCCGTTGATTATTCCTTTCTTACTTGTCATTATATTTTCTCATGCAGGTACGTTCAAAACGAAAGGACTGCAGGTGCTCGCATTTTGTGTTGGGGGCCTGTTAGCAAATGTGGTCGCAATCTTTTTTTTCTTCACCAGTTACCAAGACTTCCGGTTTGGAAATTTCGGCTATGCCGGGCTGAATACTCTCTACAGAGAAGAAATGTCTTATTCGAGAGCGATGACGTTAGTTGGAAAGTTTAAATATTTGATGCGGCTTTTTATCAGAACACCGTCTGAATTTCTGGTTGTGTTGGCCTGTCTTTACAGTCTCGCCCTTTTAGTAATCGATAGAATTCGGAGCCTGGAGCGTTTAAAGTTCGAACTACTGTTTATCTTGCTGTTCTTACCCTTCTTGTTACTCGGTTGTCTGGCACCCACGCCTTCCTGGCGCCAGTACTACTTTGCTCTAGTTCCCTTTTTAATGCTGTTAAGCCTTTACGCTCTATCGAACCGTCGCGATAAAAAATTTCCGGTGGCAGTTGTCCTGCCCTTTGTGCTTTTAGCTGCTACTTCGTTCGTCTATAGTTCTCTTATCAAGCATAACTTTACAATCAGTGTTTTTACGAAACCAGAATCTCTGACTCCAATTAAACTCCAAAGAGAATCAGAAGTAGTTAGAGGTTACATCGATTCAAAAGCGATAGAAGGGAAAGTACTCACACTTTCTCCGCTTTATGCTGTGAGTTCGAGGTTACCGATATATGAGGAATTTGTTACGGGATCATTTGCCTGGCGTGTAAGTCACTTGCTTTCTGAAGAAGAGGCTATAAGCAGAGGTTTGCCTTTGCGCTCGCAAATCAAGTCCTTCGTGAAAGAGAGACGTCCCTGTGCCATTTTGACTGGTAAAGAATCGGAGGTGTTAGAGAAACCGCTGAATGAAGCGGCTAAAGATTTGGGATACCACCGAATAGAAACATCATCGGGCATCGTATTATGGCTGTCAACCGAATGATCCCGCATAAGGGAACAGATAATCAAGCGCAGCACTCGGACACAATGACTCCGGTATCACCCTTAATTAGGAGGGTATCCAAACCCGGTTCGGATATAAACTAGTTATCTGCCACTGTAGGCAATTGGTTACTTTAAATACTTTGTTTTGTTTTCTTCCTGCCACTTCTTCCGTTTTTCTTGGTTTTTTACCAAATTTTTGACCTGGGAATTACATGGTCTGACCTTGAGATGTGAAAAGGGTGATATTCTCTGTAGTATTGTCAGTCAACTTTTTGTTTTTTTTGCAAAAAAAGTATCTCATTTCATTTTGTTTTCCTTGGAAATTAAATATCAAAAATTAAAAAGCAAAATGACAAATGAAAATGCAAAATTATTTTGAACTAAAAGAAGAACATAATCGCCAGTACAGTTATTCGTGCTATCTGTGTTATTAGTTGTTACTAATCTTTGTTTGTGGGTTGGGCTTTAAACAACTCAGAAATATTTCTTCTTTGTGATCTTTGTGTGCTTTGTGGTTCAATAAGCTTTTAGGGGTTGTGTGGTCTTTTTAATTTTTCACTTTTTAAATTTTTATCTGTAATTTTACATTTTGATATTTGATTTTTACATTTTAGCGGCTTTGCCGCGCTAGGATAATAATAAGTATCTGTAAGACAATATATAGAGAGATACGGTAATTAGAATATACGCTTGACATAGTAGATAAAATATGTAACTTAGAAGGTGAATATGAAGACCAGTAAGTCGATCATTGATTATCCAGTTGATAATAAGGAAGAGTATTAAAATGAGAAAGCAAATAATTCTATTAACGCTTCTATTGAACACACTTGTGTTTGTTAATTTATTAGCTCAGGAAATGCCTCTCGTCTATGAAGTTGAGAACACGGGCACAGACTGCCCTGAGCCGCTTTTTCCTTCAGTCAGCGAGCTTCCGGTAATCGAGGCCCTGCCCGATCCGTTTATGTGGTCCGATACCAGCCTGGGCCGTATCATCACCCGCGACGAGTGGCGGTGCCGACGCGCAGAGATCGGTGCTCTAATCCAGCATTATGAGTTGGGAACCAAGCCGGAGCCTCCGGATAGCCTGGAAGCCAGCTTCGTCGGTGACACGCTGCTTACAGTAACCATAGTTGAAGGCATAGATACACTCACGCTGTATGTGCCTGTCAGCCTCCCTAATGGGGAAGGGCCTTTTCCGGCTGTAATCGGGGTGGGATGGTTTCCGACGGGTTTTCTCCCACCCGATATCTTTACCAGTCGTGGGATAGCTACCATACATTATCAGGAATCGCAAGTGGCAAATGCCTGGTCCAGCACTCGCGGCGATGGGGCTTTCTTCGATCTTTATCCGGATACAGATAGGGGTAAATTTATCGCCTTTGCCTGGGGCGCAAGCCGCATTATAGATGGGTTGGAGAGATGCCCCGAAGCTAATATAGATCTCTCACGTTTGGCTATAACCGGATGTTCCTATGCCGGCAAGATCGCGCTCTTTTCCGGGGCATTCGACGAGCGTATCGCCCTTACTCTTGTACAGGAATCCGGCGGAGGCGGGGACGCGACATGGCGATTCTCGGAAACCTTGAGCGGTGTAGAAACCCTTAGTAACGCCCAGGGTTATGCCTGGTATCATCGGGACCTATCCCAATTCAACAGCAGGGTTACAAGATTACCATTCGATCATCACGAGTTGATGTCCATGGTCGCTCCACGCGCGTTGTTAGTGATCGGAAACCCTGATATGGTATGGATGGCAGAAGAATCCGGGCACGTCGGGTGTAAGGCCGCACAAGAGGTCTGGGAAGCACTCGGAGTACCAGATAGGTTCGGCTTTTCCAAAGTTGGCCACAGTGATCACTGCGTACTTCCGAGCAGTCAAAGACCAGAGATAATAGCCTTTGTGGAAAAGTTTCTTCTTGGAAACGATACCGTAAATACTGACAGCATCGAGATTGGTCCGTATGATATAGATCTTTCCAGCTGGATTACGTGGGACATACCTGAGCTTGGAGTAATACCTCCTAATACAGGTGATTTCTATCTTGATCAGAATGACCCTAATCCCTTTAATTTAGACACTGCCATAGGTTATTATTTAGACCAGGAAAGTCATGTTCGACTTTCCGTTTATGATATTACAGGTAGGGAAGTAAGAACTCTATTAAACGAACAACAAAGTACTGGCAAACAAACATACACGTTTGATGGGTCTGAATTACCAAGCGGTATTTATATTTGTACACTAAAAGTTGGTAGATTTACACAAAGCAGAAAAATGTTGTTATTACACTAGTTGAACAGTAAAGAGAGTTATGAGTCGTGCGTCGTGAGTCATGAGTCGAAAAAAACAATAAACAAAAACAAAGATTGGGTTTACCTTATAATATTACAGCTATATGCTTACCTTTGGCCTTATTGTTAAGAAGAAAGAGAAAGTCTTATGGTTTTTATAAAACATTTTTTGAATCGAAAAAATTATGAGAATAAAAGAAATAATCCGTAATCCAAATTTTTATTTTCTGGTTTTCTTTTTGTTTTTATTTTTTTATTATCTTTTAGTTTTTGATTCATATTTGTATTATCATAATCACCAGCCCATATTTCTCTTTGACAAAACTTACTTGAAAGAATTTCTATTGTATCCCGGAGGACCAGTAGAGTTGATTACTCAATTCTTCTTTCAATTTTTTTATTTTAATTTGTTTGGAGCTTTCTTCATTTCGGCTATCTTCATATCTATTTTTATTATTATTTACAAGCTTATTAAAAAAATCGGAGATTTTAAATATTCCTTAATTCTTTCTTTTCTGCCTGTCGCTTTATTGCTAGTTATACAAAACCGTTATAATTTCCCCTTGGTGATAACTGTTAAATATTTATTTGCTCTTATCTTTTCCCTTATTTATGTAAAGATTTCGAATAGGTACAAATTTTTTATCATTCTTCTATCCTTTTTGATTTATTACTTCCTGGGTGGATGGCCCTATTTGTTTTATGTTGTAATTTGTGTGTTGCAAGAGTTACTTTTTTCAAAAAATCGGGAAAAATATATTTATGCCGTACTCAATTCATTGGTATATTTCATATACCCATATATTGCCGTGCGATATTTATTTATGATTAATATTAAGGAGGCATATCTTTACATTGTAGCTTATAAGCTCTGTGGTTGGCCTTTTTACTTTAACCCAGATTTATGTTTTTATTTGTTTTTTTTCTCTTTTCCGGTAATACAAATATGCCTTTTCATTTATTTAAAATATATCAAAGCTAAGATTAAGAAACGAGACAGCTCACCTGCAGGAATATATTATATTTTAATACAATCGATTTTTATTATACTTGCTGCAGTTTTAATACTAATATTTTCTTTTGACCGGCAAGGAAAAAAGAATATTCAGATTGATTATCTTGCGGAACAGGGCAGGTGGGATGAGCTTTTGAATATTTCCCGAGGGATGGAGGAATATACTATTCCGGTAATGTTTAATGTAAATAGAGCTTTATATCATACAGGGCAATTGCTTGATAATCTATTCTATTATCCTCAAAAGATAGGAGCTGATGTTTTATTTCTTGAAAACTTCGACAGGCCAGGTGCAATACCTACCACCGACCTATATTTTGATTTAGGACATATTAAGGCGGCCCAGGTTATGGCTTATGAGGGGCAAACAAAACTCGGATATAATCCAAGAATGCTAAAACTAATTATAATATCCAATATTATCAGCGAAGAATATGATATTGCAAAGAAATTTTTAGATATTCTTAACAAGAGTATTTTGCATAAAAGATGGGTTAAGTATTACCGGAACTATCTTCTTAATGAGTCATTAATAAGATCTGATAGTTTAATTCGATTAAAACGTAAACTCATGCCGAAATTTGATTTTTTTATTACAAGCAAAAATTCAGAGGTTGATTTAGTTGGACTATTAAAGGAAAAAGGGAACAATAAAATGGCTTTTGAGTATTTAATGGCATATTATTTACTTGAAAATAGATTAGAGGATTTGTTGGAACATCTCGACCATTTTAAAAAGTTAGGCTATAGAAAATATCCGCGCCATATAGAAGAAGCATTATTATTAATTAGTATTGTGGATCCATCAAAAAATGTTAAGATCGAATATAGTATTAATCAGCAAACGATTAAACAATTCAAACAGTTCTATACTATTCTATCTGGATCCAGAGACAAAATAGAAGCACAAAAAGCTCTAAAGAAAGAATTCCGTAGCACATATTGGTATTACGTACGTTATATTTATCCAAAGATAGGAAAACTTGAATAAAAAAGTAGAGCAATCAAGGAAGAAATAAAATCAAAAAGGATTAAGGATGATTGCCTTGACTCTTTGAACTTTTTGTTTTTGCTGGACCTTGAATCCCGAATTTTAATTAACCGCAAAGCGCACAGAGGTTTTATTTTTTTATTTTAAAAAATCATGTAAATCCTGTCTAAATTTTTCGGCACTTGGGAGGTTTTTGAGAAACACATTTATAAAAGTGGGGTGTGTGGGTGTGGCTTTGAGTCCTTTGTGGTCTTTGTGGTTAATTCTATCTTAAAAAACTCTTAATATAAGTTATTATTCTATTCTTGAAAATATAAAGATGTAGATGTCCTGCGGGAAACCATATTATTTTGGGTTTACCTAAAGCTCTGTGCAAGCGGAGAGTGGCTTGTCTTGGTATAATAAAATCGAATAGTCCATTTATCATAAGAACTCTTTCTGACTGTATTAGTGGTGCGAAAGAGAGAGGGTCGAAATAAAGACATACTATATTGCTTTTTATATCAAATGGATTTTTGCATTTTTTTACAGATTCAAGAAAAGGATTAAGAATAGCTCTCGCAGTGATGCAACTCTCACGGGTTATGTTTTTCTTTTTATATATCTCTCTTAATTTATACATAACCGGGCTTTTCCATGTAATTACACTGTGGTCACCTCCGGATAAGATGAAAACTCCCCTTTTAATTCGTTTGTCAAGAGCCATTGCCATAATAGCGAACATACTACCAAGACTTATTCCTATTATTGAAATTTCTTTATAACCTAGATCTTTTAATATGTTTACCGTTTTGATTATATCAATAGTACCCTGCCTGAAAAAGTTAAGGGTAAATATCCCGTCGCTAAATGAAGTCAGCAAATCTTTATTTGTTTTTCTATGTCGCTGGTAGGGGAGATCTATATAGCACGCTCCTATTGTTTCGGGTACGACCCTTAAATAAGTGTCCCATTTTGAACCAATTTCCATCCCGAGACCGTGAACAAATATGCAGGCTTTTGACTTCTTTTCAGTATCTTTAAGTAAAAGATAAACATTGTCGTTTTTTTTATTAAAGGTATTTACTTCGGATTTGAATCTAATTTCGAAAAGGTTATTTTTTAATTTGGTTTTTTTAAATACAGGTGTTTCCTCGAAAATATTTTTGGGAAGTAACAAAACTTCTCTCAACAAAAATTAGATCAGTCAATCCAATATAATATTCTTCCGCAGTTGGGACAGGTTATCACGGATTTGTTTTGCTGGTCAGGGGATATCATCTGGGTGGGTAGAAGTAAGTAGCAGCCCTGACATATATTGTTTACTACCGGAACTACCGCACTTCCGTATCTTTTGGTTAGCCTGCTGTATTTTCTGTAGATATGGTCTTTTAGTTGGGATACAATACTCAATCTCGCCTCCTCCATTTTTTTTATATTGTCGATTTCAAAGCCAACCTCTTCTTCGTTTATCCTGTCTTTACGTAAAATGTCTAACTCCTGCAAAGAAATTAAAAGTAAAAGTTGTTTATCCATTTATACCCCAAAGAGTTTGCCTAGTTCAGCTTTAAAGGTTTCCTCTTCTTTGATTGAAAATAATTTTTCATCAGCAGAAATTTCGTTAAAAGTTTCTGCAATTTTACCTAATAGTATTAGATATTCTCTTTTGTATGCATACGGAGGAGCCACTAACAAGAAAACAAGATTTACCTTTTTTTTATCCTGAGCTCCGAAATCTATTGGTTTGATAGGGCGGCCTATTGCAACCATCAATTCTTTAATCACCAGACTTCTTGTGTGAGGTATAGCAATACCATTACCTATACCTGTAGAACCAATTTTTTCCCTCTGAATTACAGCATTTATGAGCATTTCTTCCTTATCTTTACTTATTTTTAGGGCTTGAACTAATTCGTTTATTATTTGAAATTTTTCTTTGGCTTCAACGTCCAATATTATTTTCGCGTTTTTAAGTATATTTTTGATTAGGTTTTTTTCCATAACCATTTCAAGTATAATATCCTTTGACAAGTTGTCAATACCTGTTTTTAATCCATTAGCCCCATTTCTTAATCACAAAGAGCCGGAGCCGATACTTATATTAAGTTTATAAAATAAATAACACATAATCCTCGAAGGAACTTTGATAACCAGATTTAGTAACACTTGACGGAATTATAAATTTCAACTATATTCATTTTAAGTGGGCTAAGATATACAAAAAATAGTTTAACTAAAAGGAGGAACATTGAGATACAGAAAAATTTTTCTTTTTACTTTGATTCTTACGTTAATAGTTTTTCAAATTCCGGCATCTCAGTCGAGAACCGAACAGATTAAAAACGGAGTTCAGGTTGAGGCGACTGGACTTAATTTGAAAGCCCAATTTTATACGGATAATATCGTTCGTATTATTAAATGGTTGCCCGGTGAGTCGGTAAAAAAGTTGAGTTTAGTGGTTATCGAAGATACTCTTACGGACTTAAAAGTAAAGTTCAGAGAGAATACTAAAGAAGTGGTTCTCAGTACTGAGAAGATTACATTAAATATATCCAAAGAAGATGGAAAAATAGAATATTTAACACCAAATAACGAAAGCATTTTGAAGGAGAAAGGAAAGGCAAACATTACGCCGGTTGAATATAAATACGAAAAAGCATATAGTCTTCAGCAGAAATTTCTTCTAACCCCGGAGGAAGGAATTTACGGACTCGGTCAGCACCAGGACGGATATATGAACTATCGCGGTCGAAAAGTTGTGCTCGTACAGACAAATATCGATGCCGTCGTACCGTTTCTTATTTCAACCCGTAGATACGGAATCCTCTGGGATAATTATTCTAAAACCATTTTTGAGGATAATGATAAAGAAACTTATCTATGGTCAGACGTAGGTGATAATATCGATTATTACTTTATATATGGTAAGAGTATGGATGGAGTAATTGCTTCCTACAGAAATCTTACAGGCCAGGCGCCCATGTATGGTAAATGGGCTTATGGATACTGGCAGAGCAAAGAGCACTATGTGAGCCAGGAAGAGTTGTTAAGTGTAGCGGAAGAATATCGCTCTCGCAGAATTCCCATCGATAATATAATTCAAGATTGGCAATACTGGGGAGATAATGATAAATGGAGCGGAATGGTATTCGATAAAGAGAGATATCCTGAACCCGAGGAGATGATAGACTCGGTTCACTATATGAATTATCACATTATGTTTTCTATATGGCCTGGGCTTGGCCCCGCCACTGAAATTTATAAAGAAATGCAGAGGAAGGGATTTCTCTTCGATGTCGTTGGATGGGCGAGTTTTAAGTATTACGATGCCTTTAACCCCGAAGCCAATGATGTGTACTGGAAGTATTTAAAAAAGGGTTTGTTATCTAAAGGAGCCGATGCCTGGTGGGTCGATTCTCCTGAACCGGATATTGTAAATGCAACTATGAAAGAGTCCCAGGAATATGAAATGAAGAAAGTCGGATGTAATAACCTCGGAAGTTGGGCACGTTACCTGAATGCTTATTCTCTGGTTATGATGGACAAATTGTATGAGAACCAGAGGAAAGAGACCGATAAAAAGAGAGTTTATATACTCACCCGCTCAGCATTTGCGGGTCAGCAGAGAGATGCGGCTACTACCTGGTCGGGTGACATAGGGGCCAGTTGGGAGATTTATAAGAAACAAATTGCTGCCGGAATTAATTTTTGCTTGTCTGGTATTCCATACTGGACTTTTGATATTGGTGCTTTTGTTATAGGTGCTTATGGAGGTGTTTTTTCAGGCGGCGGTAAGGATCCGGCTTATCAGGAACTTTATGCACGTATGTTTCAGTTCGGAGCTTTCTGTCCTATTTTCCGCTCTCATGGCTCCGAAACACCACGTGAAATTTGGGAATTCGATGAATTTACAGAGTCAATGATAAAAATAGACCGCCTGCGTTATCGGTTGCTTCCCTACATCTATTCTCTTGCCTGGCAGGTTACCGATGATGGTTATACAATTATGCGTGGTTTGCCCATGGATTTTACAACCGACGCGAAAACCTATTCAATCGATGACCAGTATATGTTCGGCCCGGCGGTAATGGTTTGTCCGGTAACCCAGTACATGATTCATCGGCCGCCGGAGCGCAGCATACTTGTAAGCCCGGAATATTTCCGGACAAAAAATGGAAAACCAGGAGTTTATGCTAAATATTATAGAGATTCGGAATTTGAAAATCTGTCTCATGAACAGGTTGAGCCCAACATTGATCATCTATGGTATACGGGTAGACCGGATTATATGACCGATTCCGCTTTTTCCGCTCGATGGGAAGGCAAACTTATACCATCCCAAACAGGTAAATATCAATTTCATTTGAAAAGTTATGACGCCAAACGTATTATTTTAGACGGGCAGGAACTTCCTTATATTTATACAAGTGTTGAACAGTATACGGATTTTGTTCAATTGGAAGCTGGCAGAGAATACGATTTTGTTTTAGAGATGCAAAACCGTTCGACGGGCGCGGCAAAGATGAAACTTTACTGGAAAACACCGGCAATATTCGAGAAAGAAAAACTTGTTGTGGAAAGAGAAAAAACAAGAGATGTCTATTTGCCTGCGGGATATAGTTGGGTGGATTTCTGGACCGGAAAAAATCTTGCCGGTGGACAGACAATTACTGCCGATGCCCCGACGAATAAAATTCCGCTGTTTGTTAAGCAGGGCTCTATAATTCCGATGGGTCCGTTTATTCAATACTCCACTGAGAAAAAAGCCGACCCGATCGAACTTAGAATATACCCGGGTACTAACGGGAATTTTGTATTGTATGAAGACGAAAACGACAATTATAATTATGAAAAGGGTATATATGCAATAATAGCTTTTTCCTGGAATGATGAAAAACAGGAGCTTACTATCGATGATAGAAAAGGATCTTTTCCAGGAATGCTTGAGATAAGAAATTTTAGGATCGTTCTTGTAAAAGAGGGACATGGAACGGGAATAGAAATAACAAAGAATCCGGATAAAATTATTTTATATAAAGGTAAAAAAATTACCGTTAAAATTTAAATAAGTAAATATGTAATATTTTTAAAACGTGGAGGTTTAAATGTCACGTAACATAATAAATGTTTTTATTGTTTTTTCTCTCATAGTAATGGTATGTGGTGGGGGCGTTAAAGAGAAAGCTCTGTCCATAGATGCAGCTATTATTACAGGAGAATATAAAATCCCGTCCTGTCCCGACTGGTTGCACACCGCAGTATTTTATCAGATTTACCCACAGACTTTCTATGATTCGAATGGGGACGGAATTGGTGATGTGGAAGGAATTATTCAGAAATTAGATTATGTAAAAAGTCTCGGTGTAGACGGTTTCTGGATAAATCCATTTTTCGAATCTCCTTTCAACGATGCTGGGTACGATGTTTCGGACTATTACAAAGTGGCGCCCCGTTACGGTACAAACGATGATGCTAAATGTATGTTTGAAGAAGCAGAGAAACGTGGATTAAAAATATTGTTCGATTATGTTATTAGTTACACGAGTATCGAGCATCCGTGGTTTCAGGAATCCGCGAAACAAGAAAAAAATAAATATTCCAACTGGTATATCTGGACTGATAATACGTGGTTAAATCCGCCCGAGGAATATAGAGATGCGTTTATAAAAGGTTACAGCAGACGCAACGGTCAATTTATGCGTAATTTTTACTGGAGCCAACCTGCGTTAAACTTTGGATTTACCGCACCCGAAGAAGACTGGATGTTGCCGATCGATCATCCGGATGTTCTCGCGATGCAGGAAGAGCTGAAAAAAGTGTTACGTTTCTGGATGGATATGGGCGCTGACGGTTTTAGAGCAGACATGGCGGGCGCCCTGGTTAAAAATGCTCATATAAAGGAGGGTGATAAGCTTTTTAGCAGGAGAGATGAAGGAACTGAAATATTCTGGAATAAAATACGCAATATAATAGATAAAGAATATCCCGGTTCTTTCATGGTTGCAGAATGGTCGTATCCCATATCGGCCCTGGATGGTGGTGCTTTTCATGCCGATTTTTATCACTGGTTTCAAGGATACAATGACCTTTTGCAAAAGGAAAGCTGGAGAATCCTGAACGGATACTCAGAAGGGAACAGCTTCTTCGATAAAGAAGGTAAAGGAGATATTACCAACTTCCTTAAGAGTTATTTAGACCAGTATGAAAAAACAAAAGGCAAGGGATATATTAATCTTCCTCTTGGTAATCACGACCTTTCAAGACTCAATATTAAACGTTCGACCGAGGATCTTGAGATTATCTTTGCCTTCTCCATTACTATGCCTGGAATCCCATTTATCTTTTACGGTAACGAAATTGGCATGCGTCAGCTTTATGATTTGCCTCATGTAGAAGGTGCTTATAAGCCCAGAGCGGGGGGGAGAACACCCATGCAGTGGAATGGTGGAGAAAATAAAGGGTTTTCAACCGCTCCTTTTGAAAAATTGTATTTGCCGGTTGATACTGCAAAAGATGCTCCAAATGTCGCAGACCAGGAAAGAGACCCCAATTCTTTGTTGAACAAGGTAATAAGGCTCATCCGGCTACGCAAAATGGAAAAAGCCTTAACCGCGTATGCGGAATTTGTGCCTGTGTATGCTAAAGAAAATACGTATCCGTTTATATATGCGCGTGCATATGAGAATGAAATGATATTGGTGGTACTTAACCCGGCTGCCAAAGAAGTAAAAGCTAATTTTAATTTGCAACCCCTAATTAACCGTTACGAACTATTAGCTGGCAGTAAAATGAATATTGAAATCCAGGAAGAAAAGCATAAGATTGTCGTACCCGGACAGAGTTACGCAATCTATAAACTCGTGAAATAATTGAAAGTTACTACATGATTGAAGCGAGGACTGAGCATTCATCAGGAACGCGATCAATTTCCCCACCGCGGAAATTGCCGCTCGCTCTAAAGGTAGCTCCTCTTGAAATATAAATATTTCAAGAGACCATGGCCGCTCGGTGTTGTGAGACGTCCTTCTGAACGCTCAGTCCTCGCTTTTCTTACAATTCGAAAATATCTCAAGCGATGGATGGTGCGCTGGATTCTACCTAGTCAATGTTTTTTTATTTTTGAACTTTGATTTGTAATTTTGCATTTTGATATTTGATTTTTACATTTAGCGGTTTTATAACGCTATTTTACTACTATATCGACCGTAGCGGGTTTTAATCCTTCGGAGGTGGCTTCCAGTGAGATATTTCCGCACTTTTCTTTTGCCTGTAAAACCACAAGACACATTCCATTGAATGCTTTTCTGTAATTTGCTTTAAAGGGTTCGTGGCTTGTCTGACATCCGTTATCGACTCCGGCAATAAAACCTTCTCCCTGTATGTCAAAATTGATAAGGTTATCAGCGTGAGGAACTAATATCCCATGCTCGTCAACTACTTTCACAGTTACAAATGAAAGATCTTTTCCATCGGCACGAATAAGGTTACGGTCAGGCTCAAGAACAATCTTTGCAGGTTCTCCGGCAGTTTTTATTTCTTTTACAAGAGGCTTTTCTCCGTTTTTAGTAGCAACGGCTTTTATCGTGCCGGGTGTATAGGTCAGTCGCCACACTAATTGATAATCGTCTTCAGTTTTTTGTTTCTTTCCCACTGATTCACCGTTTAGAAAAAGTTCTACTTCATCGTAATTAGTATAAGTCCATACATCTATTATACTTCCTTCTTCCCAGTTCCAGTGGGGAAAGACATGTAAAACGCACTTTTCTGTCCATTCGCTCTGGTAGAAATAATAGCCGTTCTTTGGAAAACCGGCTAAATCCATAATGCCAAAATAGGAACTGCGTGCCGGCCAATCGTAGGGGGTAGGCTCTCCAAGATAATCAAAGCCGGTCCATATAAACATACCGGAAATAAAATCATAATTTTCTACAATTTTCCAGGTTTCTTCATTGGTCGAACCCCAGGGTGTACTGCAGTTGTCGTAAGATGAACAGGTAAAATCCGGGTTCCCATCAAATAACGGCAGGTCCCAGCGAGGAGGCCACCGTCTGATACTGTCTGAAGGCATATCGTATGCACCTCTGGTTGCCAGAGCCGAATTTGTTTCGGCAGCGATGAATTTTTTTTCCGGGTATGTTTCTAGAAAATTCGCGTATTTCTCTTCACTGTAATTGTATCCTATTAAATCCAGAGTTCCTGATCTGATTACAGGATTTGAAGGCTCAGTCCCATTGCATGCCGATGTGACTGGACGCGTTGGGTCCAGATTCTTTACAATTACTGTCAGTCTTTTAGCTAAGACGGAACCGCTACTGTCCTCTTTATCCCATTGTTCCATAACTTCGTTTCCTATGCTCCAGATAAAAACACTTGGATGGTTACGGTCTCGTCTGACTAAATCTTCAAGGTCTTGTTTGTGCCATTTTTTGAAGTGTAGATGATAATCGAATTCAGTTTTCCCTTTCTCCCACATATCGAATGCTTCATCCATTACGATGAAACCCATTTGGTCGCATAAATCCAATAGTTCGGGTGCGGGTGGATTGTGTGAAGTACGGATGCCATTGCAACCCATTTCTTTTAGTGTTTCAAGCTGACGTTCAATAGCACGTGTGTTTACAGCTGCACCGAGGCATCCAAGGTCGTGGTGGTTGCAAACACCTTTAATTTTAAGGTGTTTTCCATTAAGAAAAAACCCTTTCTCGGAATCGAAATTAAAATAACGGATACCAAAAGTTGTATGGTAATCATCCAAAATTTCTCCTTCATGCTCGATTTGTGAGACTGCTTTATACAGGTAAGGAGTTTCAATAGACCATAAATTCGGACGGATAACCTCTAATTTCTGTTCGATTTTGGTCACAGAATCTTCTAATGTTATTTCTGGGGAGATAACGCTTGCAATCTGTCTTCCTTTAGCGTTATAAATATTAGTTTTTAATGTTATTTCTTTTTCTTCGTCTGATTTTTTTCTTATATTTGTTTTAATATTTATCTCGGCTGACTTTTCAGTAATTGTTGGTGTTGTTATAAATGTTCCCCAATGGTCCACGAAAATCTTATTTGTATGGACTAAGTGGACATTTCTGTAAATTCCCGAGCCTGAATACCATCTTGAGTTTGGTTGATGAGAGTTATCGACCTTTACGGCAATTACGTTTTCTTTTTTGCCGTAATTAAGATGTGGGGTTAATTCATATCTAAAAAAGATATAACCATATGGCCTTTTTCCGAGATAATGTCCATTTATCCACACTTCGCTGTTTTCATAAATGCCGTCAAAGTCGATAAAAATTAATTTATCTTCTTCGGCTTCAGGGAGGGTGAATGTCTTTCTATACCATCCTATCCCTCCGGGTAAAGCTCCACCTCCGGGAGTAGCAGGATGTTCTTTGCTAAAGTTCCCTTCGATACTCCAATCGTGCGGTAAATTTAACGCTCGCCAGTCGGAATCGTCGAATTCGTAATTGTTAGCATCATTTATATGTCCTAAATGGAATTTCCAGTTTTGACAAAAGTTCTCGGTTTTTCTTTCCTTTAAAGTAACGCTGGTGCAATTATTAAAAAACATAAGAAACAAGAGAGAAAAAGATATTACTTTGAGATGTATATTAATTTTCATAAACGAGACTCCTTTCATTCAATTAGTTTAAATTTCAATAGTTTTCAAATCCATTTTAACAGATTTTTCTGAACCGTCGTATTTTAATATTTTATCCCCTTTGATATCGAAATCCAGTTTTACATTTTTATCTTTAGAGACCCAGACGACCTTGATAGTCCTTTCTTTAAGCATTCCCGGGAATTCACCCTGTCTTTTTCCGATTGTAAGAGTATGTGTTTTTTCATCATGTTTAAAAGGTATAATTGAAAATGCTCCTTTTTCATAATTATAATTTATATTTTCGTCTTCATACAGCTCAAAATAAGCATCAGCACCCGTATAAACATACAAAATCAACGGTTCAGCTGGTTTTTCGGTCGAGTACTGTATTTCAGGACCAAATGGAATAATAGAACCCTCTTTTACAAAAATTGGTATATCGGTGTAGGGTGCGGAAGCAATGATTGTCTCTCCGCCCGAAAAATATTTCCCTGATTTTAACGCATACCAGCCAGTTCCATCCGGTAGATATACGGGACGTTTTCGCACCTTGTATTCGGTTACAGGATTGATTAGGAGGGAGGGACCGAACATATATTGGTTTCCGATATTTAACACCTTCTCATCGTATCCGAAATCCATGACAAGAGCACGCATTATTGTATAACCTTTGTGTGTAATCATTCCGGTTAGAGAATAAATGTATGGCATCAATCTATACCTTAATTTGTCATAATATAACATCGATTGATAAGCAGGATGGTCTTCGGGTGCAACATAAAATATTTCGCGGTAAGGGTATTCTCCATGTACTCTAAATAAAGGACAAAACGCGGCGAACTGGAACCATCTTGTTATCAACTCTCTCCATTCAGCCAGATCCTCGTCTTTTGCGTCCATATAACGAGCTTCGACAGAAAATCCGCCGACATCTGTTGTCCAATAGGGGATACCGGATAAACAGAAATTTAAACCTGCCGGTATCTGTGCCTTAAGATCATACCACCTAGCAGCAACGTCCCCGCTCCATGTCGCCGCAGCATATCTCTGCTGTCCCGGGAAAGCAGAACGGGTTAGAATGAAGACCCTCTGATCGGGTTTTGTTTCCCGCTGACTTTCGTAAACTCCTTTAGAATTCATTAAAGAATATGTATTTCGGTATCTTGCACCGCTTCCCATAGCAGTAGGATGCATGCGCAGGCGGGTTTCAGTTATCGAAAGATTGGATTGAATGTCCGGTTCGGTACAATCCAACCACCAGGCATCGAATCCCTTGCTGAACAGATGTTCGTTAATTTGCTGCCAGAACAAATCACGAGCTCCTTTGCTGTAAGGGTCATAGAATGTAGAAACATATCCCGGACCAACCCAGTCTCTTTGTTCCTTTTCTACGTTCCGCATATAAAGCCATCCTTTTTCTTTGAAGTCTTCATAATGTTCGGTACCGACATAAAATTTTGGCCATACGGATATCATAATGTTAGTATTAAGATCATCGTGAAGCTCCCGTACCATACCATCGGGATCCGGAAAGCGGGTGGAATCGAATTCGTGAGAGCCCCATTTATCTTCTTCCCAGTAAAACCAGTCCTGAACGATATTATCGAGAGGTATTTTACGGTTACGGAATTCTCTCACTACCGAGAGCAATTCTTCCTGTGTTTGGTAACGTTGTCTGCATTGCCATAGGCCCATAGCCCACTTGGGCATCATGGTCGCTTTACCAGTAATTGTACGGTATCCCTTGATTACCTCATCCAGGTTATCCCCGTAAATAAAGTAATAGTCGATACCGTCGGCCACTTCAGAATAAAGAGATAAATTATTTTTATATAATTCTTTTTCCGGATCGAGATGCTTTAGCCCAATGAATCCTCCGTTCGGAATCCATTCTATTTTTATTGAGTAACGTTTTCCTGCTTCCATCGGCAGACGCAATAAATGTGTCCAGGGCAGCCAGTTTTGCCGCCATGAATTTACAACGAGTTCTCCGTTCAGCCACATCTTTGTATAGTTTGAGGAGTAAAGTCTGAATTTATGAATCCCGGATTCCATACACTCGATTTCTCCGCTCCAGCGGATACTGCCTGTATTTGTGTTAAAATTTTCAGGAAAAGTGTCGTGGACGTCGATAAACTCGTACTCTATTCTTGGTTCCCTGCGGGACGTTAAAAGTGATTTGAAATTTGATTTCTCGAAATATTCCGCAGTAAGCCCTCCTTCTTTACCTTCTTTATCGTATAATTTTAGCGTCGACAACGATTGATAATCACGGATATCTCCGAATTTAGTTCGTGAATTGTTATCCCACAAGATTCCATAATTCTTACTTGAAACTAAGAAGGGTATAGCGACAACAATATTATATTGCCATAAATCCACGTCGTGCCCTTTGTAGTTCATGATATTGTTCTGATGCTGCCCTAATCCGTAAAATGCTTCACCGATAGATGAGTTAAAAATCTGTTGAATGTGATAGGCTTTTTCTCCCATAACTTCCGCGGGTGTAATTATTTTGCTGTTTTCTTGTTTTTCCTCAAGAATTAACTGACCATTTGTGTCATAGAAAGCGATGGTGACTTTTTCCCCGTGTACTTTAACTGTGACTTTAGAAGTAGAAAGTACAATTTCATTTTCTTCCTCCTTTAGCGACCACGGTACTGCTTCCCAATCGGTTTTATATACCATGAGACTGGGTTGGGACGAAAAGCTTTTCTCTGAGGTAGCAGTGACGTGAATAATGTTTTCAGAGCACACCTGGATTTTCATTAAGCTGGGGTCCGTTGTGGTTTCACTTTTAAGTTTAATCATAACGCCGTCAGATATTTTTTTATATTCACAATTTAGTTCGCCAATTATTAATAAAATCATAAAACATAATAGTACTTGTGATTTTTTTATTTTCATTTACCCCTCATTTATAGCTAAACAATCAACTTTCTATTCTTTTCCCAAAAAAACATATAATTTAATATTACCGTCTTAAACCGCAAAAAAAATTGTCTTATTCGCGTAATTAGTTGTTTCTCTTTTGATGGGTAGAGAAGGGATTCTGTATTCTTGCTTCTGTATTCTGACTTCTTTGTTAAAATTTTCCATTTTGATATTTAATTTTTACATTTTAACGGCTTTGCCGCTTTATGTTATTTTAGAGAAATGCTAAGACTCACGTTCTGATTCCCCGGTAATTCCAGAAGACATTTATCCGGCTGTTCGTCAAATCGTATAATTTTTAAATCTTCATTATTGCCTGGTTTTATTGTTTTTATTTCAGCAGGTACTTTTAGAGTAACTTCTTGTTTGATAACTGAACGTAAAGTTATAAAGATGTCTTTTCTGTCCCATTGTAGACTTTTTATTTCTATCTGACCTCTAAGTAAAATTCCTTCGATTTTACCAGCAGGCCACCCTGGTGGTAAAGCAGGTAATATTGAGATGAAGTGCAGCTCAGAATAGACAAGCGTCCGTATAATGGCAGCCGGAAATCCGCCACTTAAGTCCATATTAAATAGGGAACCCGGGTCATGCAAACTTGCAAGAGAATTTGTCCAGTATCTACTTGCCATCCAGTTGATTAACTCTTCCGCTATTTCGGCATCACCAAGATTTGCCGCTACGAACGCCATCTGTACCATGCCGAAGACCATTACACCGCCGCTTTCCTTTCGACGGATTTTCATCCGCTCCTCGATTGCGGTCTTAGCGGCTTCAATCAGTTCTGGGGCAGCGGCAATATCCGGATCAATCATATCATACAATCCGTAAAGATGGGACACGTGCCGGTGAGCGTAATTATCTTTAAGTCCCGGCCACAACCATTCGCGGAGTGCACCGGCTTCATTAATTTCATAAGCGGGCATTTTTGATAACATATTTTTCCAAATAGCAATCTTTTCCTCGTCAAATTTTAAAGTTTCAGCTGCACTTATGCAATTCCGGAGGAGTTGCTTCGCCACCATCACGTCTATCGTTGCATTAATACAAGCTTGAGATTCGGAATTGGCGGGATTATTCTCCGGGGAATAGGAAGGGTTAAATACATATTTTCCATTTTCTCCGATTGTCAGAAAATCCTCGTAGAATAAAGCCGCTTCTTTCATAAAAGGATATGCCCGTTTAGCGAGAAACTTTTTATCACCTGTGTAAAGCCAATAATCATAGTAAAAATTAGCGGCCCATCCGGCTCCGGCCGTCCAGAAAGTCATACACCAGGTTTCGCCGAAATGGATATCCCAGCCATGAGTGCTGGTACGGGATGGAATATGAATACCGCGGCATCCATACAATCGTCTGGCATTATCACGATAATAAGGCAGCATTTTATCCTGGTAATTAAAATATGCCGTTATCAGCTCAGGCATGTTCCCGCACAGAAAACTTGAAATGGCAACCTGCAGATTACCATTCTGTGTAAAATCCGAGGACCAGGGAGGTGTCCAGTTGCCGTTCCAGATTCCCTGCAGATTCGGCGGGTTGGTGCCGGTAGCGCATAAAATATTGTACCGACCAGCATCAAATAACTTTTCAATGATGGCAGGAGTGACATTTTTCCTGGCTTTTAGAATCATTGATTCGGAATCGAGTAGATGGTCTTCACCGCCGCCCAAGTCGAGTGTGACTCGATTGAATAATTCGCCATGGATTTTGGAATGTCTTTTTAATAGTGTTTCGTAATCTAACGTATCGGCATTCAGCGATTTTTTCATGTTTTTAACATTGGAACTGTTCCAATCATAATTTGGTTTAATACTTACAAGAAGCAAAACTTCGTTAGCGTCTCTTATAACGATTTGATTTTCTTCAACGGACGAACTTCCGCCTTTTTGAATTACTCTTCCGACGCCTTCATACCCCTCAAGGCTTCCTTCCCATCTGTGCTTGAAAATGCTGCGATATGTTAGCCATTCACCGGATGCGGCTGCGGATGTTTCTCCAATTGATCCGTTTACGAATTCCCTCTGGTTCCATTCGTATGGTCTCTGGGTAAATTTAAAATCACAATTGATTTTACCCGTGCCACGGATTAAAATTACAACAATACTATCGGCACGGGAGACAAACAATTTTCTTTGGAAAATTCCGCTCGAGTCCTCCCAGTCGACAATACACTCTCCCGTCTCGAAATTGACCGACCGTGAATAGTGTGTAATATTCGACGGCGTCATATTCAAAAGAATTTCGAACGCAGGCATGTAGGGATCGGTCCATCGTAGACCGCCGTATCCTTTTTTCTCACTCTGTTTGACTGGAATTTTTGTCGCCTCTGCGTATTTACCAGCAAGGAGTAACATACGTATTTCATTCAGACGGCTTGCCTGGTCAATAGGTTTAATAGGCAAACTAGCCGGCAAATACAGCAATGCGTGATTAAGAATGATAGTCTCATCGTGTGGTCGCCCAATAACCATCGCACCGATCGTCCCGTTACCTGAGAGCAAAGCTTCTTCCCACGACCGCCCAGGCAGCCAGCTTGTAAATCCGCGATCGGGAGAGTTGAAATTTAAATCTTCAGCTTGAAGTTGATGGAGTGTACTAATAACAAAAAACAATGCACAAAAATGCTTTATTCTAATTCGTAAAGCACGACTCACGGCGGATTCCTCTCCTTAGCCTACCCTACTTACTCTGAATCTCCTAACGGAACTATATGACTTTAGAATGATACCCCGAGTGTTACTCTATTTACCAGGTCAAAGGCACCGAATGCATTGTAGGCATAGTCGAGCTTAACGCCGCCCGCATAGATACCTACACCAGCGCACAATCCTTCTTCATCGTAGTTAAACTTATAACCCGCTCTCAGTTTTAATATGCCTATGCTGTATTCTCCTCCGATTTGTAATCTTTCAGTATAGTCTCTTGGATGAACAGCATCGATGGCTAAAAGAAACGATTGACCCGGATGTTCTCCGAATAAGTCCAGAATATCCATTCCGATTCCGATTTTGAATGTAAGTGGAAGTTGAAAACCGTATTCCTCATATTTAACCGCTCCGGAGAAATTGTGGACAGACATACCAAACCGGAAACTCTTGAATCCGGGATAAAAAATCGTGCCGAAATCATAAGCTATTGTAGAGATTTCGTTTACCTGAGTGCCTATCCACGTTGAATCCGTTAGCGGATCCTGATACTGCATCGGGTTGGAACCAAGATGCTGATATGCGTATTTAACATGACCTCCTATCATAAATTTATCCGTAAATTTACGACCGTATGCTAAACCCATGGCAAATGCACTTACATCAACAGGACCTGTATCTTCATAGCCACGTTCGTTATCTGAGACCACGGTTCCAAAGATATCTCCATAGTCGGGGCCGGGAATCACACTCAACCCAAAATTTCCCCATATACCGCCGTTTATAGCTATACCAACAGCATTATAAGATATGTCGGCGAACCACTGTGTTCTGGAAACGGCCATATCAAACTTCTTGGCTTTCATCTGTGCAATACCCGCAGGATTATGAAAAATGGCGTTTGCGTCATCTGAAATAACAGTGTATGCTTCACCCATAGCCGCGGGCCTTGCCCCTACGCCAACATCGAGAAACTTAAACCCTGTTTGTCCCAACTTTTTGAGAGCAAATGATTGTATGGGTGTAACAAGAATTAAAGTCAACATTAATAAAAATCCTATTAGTTTTTTCATCATTCCTCCCTTACCTGACTATTACAAATTTTACGTTCTTAGTTTCACCTTCAGGAGTTACAATATGAGCGATATATATACCGCTCACGACCATCTGCCCTGAGTTTGTTGTTAAATAGTGTTGACGGGTAGCATCCGACCACGCCTCTCCTCCGGAACCATCCGTGTGGTTAAGAGTTTTTACAAGATCGCCAGTTTCATTATAAATATCAATAGTACATTCCGGGGGCAGGTTTACAAACATAAGTTTGTAAGGAGTATTTATAAATTGAAGATCTAAATCTCCGGCTTTCATGCTGTAAGGATTTGGAACAACTCGAATACTATCGAGGTCCTCGCATGCCGGAGCGTTAAGAGTCGTTGAAACAGTGGTCCTGGTGAGCCACTTGCTGCTTTCAAGAGGTTCAGTTGTCCCGTCGTAATCCGTTTCTCCACCTCTATCAAATGCAGCTACGTAATAATAATAGTCCTGGCCTCTCTGTGCCGTTGTATCGTCAAATGAATTTTCGATTGACCCACTATATGCAACATTTCCGCCGGGGTTTCCACCACCGCACTGGTATATAAGCTCCCATTGACCTATGAGATTACCCGCGGAGTAGGTGGGACCGGGGTTACCCAGAGCTCTGTATACCCTGTATCCGGCAAAGTCTGAAGCGGATTCAGATTGAGTTCCCCAGTTTAGCTCTATTCTGTCTGGTCTTGAAGCAACATGGAAGAATTCGGGTGGTGGTGGAGGGACCGGGGCACTGTACCCATTATCAAAGTTCCATTGAGCCGCCAGTGCGTTTTGTTTTACAGAGTCCAGTACGGAATAAATCCATTCATCTTTTGCCAGGGTTGCTGAATCCGTAATCGGAGCCGGAGCCCCTTCCCAGATTTCGGGATGTTCATACCACTTATGCGGGCAATTATGCTTACCATCGTAGCGAAGAGTACCATCCAACCATGCCTGACCAATATCATAACGGGTCTCAGCATCCAGCCCACCTAAAGCAAGTACCTGTACTAGCCTTATCGAGTCGCCAGTCTCGAGCTGATATGGTCCGAAACTGGATTGTGCCGGAGCATGCCAGACTGTATACCACGATATATCAGTTGGTATGGTACCCGGTAAATCGACAGACGGAACATTATGATATGTATTGGGAAAAGGATCGCCTATCCAATAATGCATGGGGTCAGAAGCGGAAATGTCTTGCATAAGATACATGTCATGCTGATATAAAGGATCGGGGTTCACCGTTTGTCCGTATTTCATAACATTATAAACTACTTCCCATTCTGCCTTAGAGTGTTCACCCGAGTGATACTTGAATGGCGCATCGTTACAGTCGCAGTTGCTGTTACTTCTGGGCTGAATTGAGTCATCTGCTGCTGGGTTATTTGGGAACTGAGCTCCCACGGGATGAAGCCCATCACTGGTTTTAGGCGCGAATATGGTAGCGCAAGTAATATTTGTTGATTCATCGATATAACCGCGGTCATATTGACCGGAGATTTGATCCCAGGAAAGACCCAGCGACCAGGTACCAGGCATGGCCCCTCCGGGTATTGGAACTGTATACCAGAATTGAGCTCTAAGAGGCATCGAATCCAGCTGTTCGGGAGTTACTCCCCACCAGTCAGTCCATGTGTTTGTTCCCCAGTCTATCTCTATCGGCATGAACTGTGCTTGTCTTGTTATGTACAAAGAATCGAGACTTTCTCCATCAAGCTCGATTTCTTCATCTGCATCAGTATTTCCTGTATTTATAAAAGTCCAGTCGTAAACAATGTAGTCATCATGATTCTTACCCGTCCATACTAAATATCTGGCGTGGATATCCAATCCCATCCATGTTCCGATATAAGATTCTACTATTGCATCAGCCGTACAATCGGTATTTTTGCCGAAGTTTTTAATGTGTTCCGGGTCAATTTTTTCTCCAGACATTACTGGTGGTTGAAGAGGGAGTCCATCTACAACCACCTCTGGCGGTTGATATCTATAATACTTACGTATCATTGTCCCGCCTTCTCCCGGACGCGAAAACATCTTTTCGGGCGCTTCGTATACCTGATACTCTCCGAAGGGGGCGCCAGCGAGTCTGATTCTTCTTCCCTCAGGGTCAGCCACTAAAGAGTCAGGACCCTGCCAGTTTACCACTCCCAGGCGTAGACCAAAACAATGGCAAATTTTATAATATTCCTCATCAACTTTTGGATAAGCTATAGACAGACGGTTAGTTGCCTCCGTCTGGCGACCGGTTGCCATAAGTTTTATCCAGAAGTTATTAACTTTGAGTTCTCTCTTAAAATCAGCATACGCTGGTGGGGGACAAATAAGTATTTCTATCAAGAAGATAGCAAGTAATATATAGAAAAACCTTTTCATTATTCTTTCCTCCTTTTACATTTATACATTAAAAGTCCATTTTTAAGCCGACAACAAACATTCTTGGATGATGAAACGCCAGGAAAGTTATATTCGGATCGTTAATATATGGTTTCTCATCGCTGCAGAGGTCTCCTACTTTATCATTGCCACCTTCATATTGCTCGTTATCTTCAAATAACGGATCATCATATATCTTCAACTTTAGCGAATTTAGATATTCCATCTTATCATCTCCGGGACCAAAGCCATTGGGATCTAAGTACTTCCAGTCAAGGAGATTCTGGACTTCCATGAAAACATTCATATTTACACCGGCGTATGAAATCTTCTTATTGAGCCTGGCATTTAAGGTTCTCCATGGCTGCCATTGTAAATTGTTCTGAAATCTTGGTAAATCGATGTTTATAGGCCAGTTTTCATACCAACCGGCTTCCCACTCATATAAGAAAGAAAGATTGAAGCCTCTGAGAATTGCTCCCCATTCGCCGGGGGAAGAGAGTTGGAGAAAAATATTCATTCTTGGTTGAGGAAGAGGTGTCTCCTGTATAGGATCGCGCATACCCTTTTGTTGGTTAGTAGCTAGATTTTCATAGTAATGTTCTCTTCCAACCGTTCCCGATGTTTTTACCATATAATCGTAGTTTATCCAGCCTCTGATAAATCTTCCGAATGATTTCTCGAACTTCAATTCAAGACCTCTAATATCTTCATAGTTTTTATTCTCAACAGTCGAATATAATACGTCTCCAAAATAACTTTCGTATTGAACCCAAGCAGTCTGTCTGTCTACGTCTTTATAGTAACCCGCCAGGTGTACCCTGAACATTTCTTTTATATTAAAATCAGCTCCCAATTCATAGGCAACCGTCTTCGGCATGGCAGCGGAAGGATTACCTATTGCTGCCATTGGGTCAGCAAATTTTCCGAAGTGCATCAAATACATTTCTTTGGAAGGAGCCATTGAATAGAAATGACCGTAGTTGAAGTATAATTTTGCGTTTTCCGAAATGGGATGTGATATACCTATTCGAGGGCTCCACTGCATTTGACTTTCCGCGGGGGCCATTATTTCAGAAGGAGGATTGTCTGACCTTAATGTATCCTTAAGTTCAGATGTTAAAACCTGTGCATATCGTTCAAGAGTCGGCCAATCACAGTTAGGATTATTGTAATCCATTCTAAGACCAATATTTGCGATAAAACCTTCGAATTCAAGTTTATCCTGAAGGTAGGCACCGCCTCTTATGGGGTGATGGTTCCACTCGATAGTCCAACCCTCACCGCCCGCATACCCCGGAAAGTTTTTTTCCGCGTACGTATACATATCATCATAATTCAAAATAAAACCACTTTTTATTTCATTATATCTGTTTATCTGGCTTGTGATATCAAATTTTAGATTATAAGTTGAAATTGAGGAAAGATCAATCTGGCAGGCACCATTGCCGCCAGTAGCAGTGCCATCGGCGTTTGTTTTAGATTCATCGTAAACATATCCAAAGGGAACCTCTGTGACTTCAACTCCACTCGGAAGTGTATAGATTGTAATCGTATCTCTTGCAGGAAGTGCAGCTACACCCGGGTCCATAAATTGTTGAAATGTGGTTTGGTCAGTATTAACACCAAAGATGCCGTTACATTTATTTTCAGAATCGATGTGAGTAAATCTTAATTCATAAAAGGTGTTTGGACTTAAGGCATGACCAATTGAAACACCTTGCATGTTCTTACCTATAATAGCCGGAGAAAAAGCGATTGGGTAGTAGAGGGTGTTAAGACCCCACTCTCCATCTACATATTCTGAACTTTCCTTATTGAATATATCATCTCCGCTCATGAAAAAGCCTCCCGGATCCCCTTTACCGTAAGAATCTCCACCCAGGATACCAACACTTCCTCCTGATTTTTCTCCGGTCGCATAAGCTCCGAGCGTGTAAACAACTTCTTTCATAGCTTCTACAGAGATTTTAATATTTTGGGTTATATGCGAAGTAAGTTTTAAACTGGTATTCCAATTATGATAGAATTCATAACCCTGAGTAACGGGAAGGCCAAATTGCTGATAATCGGTTTTATAGGAGGAAAGAAACGCGAGATTACCAAGATATTGCCCTATGAGAGGCACTGGTCCGCCGAAGGACCCATCCACATTCCAGTCGGGTTCATCCCCGTAAGATCTATCCCTTGGATAACCATGGTAATCATCCGGAACCAGATCTAAGACACCTTCCGCGCAGTGACTCCATATAAATTCCTCATAAGCCTGTTCTGGTGTCATACCGTTCGCTGGTCCATAAGTATTCCATCCTTCCCATTTCCCTTTTCTATATTTATTAACTGTATCCTGACCGGCTTCCATACCGTACTCATCATACCATGCTTGATATCCGTCAAATGCTACATTCATGCTGGTGGAATCTAGAGTGGTTGTGTCAAGATATGGTCTCAGCATGTAATTATTCCACTCGAATACGGAAGGTCCTCTATGTTTCATTTGTGCGGGTACGTATCTAAAGTTAACCGTGCCATGATATTCCTTAAAAGACGGGTCTTTGGTTATAACATTAACAACTCCTGAACGTACATTACCATATTCTGCATTGAATCCACCTTTTATAATATTTAACTCTTTAATAGTAGAAATATTGGGCTCCATCAACATCGAATTAGAGCGGTTATCCACAAGCATTAGCCCATTAGCCATAAAGGCAGTCTGGTCCATACTGCCGCCTCTAATCTCCCAGTTATGCACTCCGGACTGCAAATTCATGTAGTCGCCTATATTCGTTACCAATGGTACTGCTTCTATCTCGTCTGACTTTGCGCTTACTATACTTGAGGATACATCCATTTTGATAACTTCTGCTTCAGCTCTTACAGTAACGCCCTTTCCCGGAACTACCGTAGGATTCAGTTCAAATCTGAGCTGGGTCGTATGATCCGTAGTTACGTTAACACCTGTTTTAGTCACGCTCTCATATCCCATCATACTTGCCTGAACGTTATAGATATCCGGAGATACATTCAGGATGAAGAAGTATCCATCCGGATGAGTTGCAGCACCAATAATAGTACCTTCAATTATAACATTAGCACCCGGTAGAGGTTCGCTTGTTTCGGCATCCACAACAACACCAGCAATTTTCCCGGAAGCTGCCGCTTTAGCGCTTGGATTAAAGGCAAGCAGAGACAAAATAACCAACACTCCACCTATAACCCACCTGGTTAATAAATCTCTTCCCCTTCTTGTACTTTTCATTGAAACCTCCTTTCGTTAGGGTTTATAGAATAGGTTAAAACCACTGAAAACTGAAATATAGAACATTTGACAAACTTATTGATCTTCTTTTGAATTATAGAATCTACTTTGAGAATAAAAGAATTCAACTCTCTACACTCTCCCTAGAGCATTGATTTAAACAGCTTAACGTATAAATAATCTTTAAAGTCCCCTCCTTTCCCGCGCCATATTTTAATCTTTAAGCATAAATAAATCTAATAACCTTATTATATTTATGGAGATTTTTTTGTCAAGGGTGAATCAGATTCCATGTGGGAGAGTTCATGCACATGGTGGTACAGTTAGGAAGTTAAATATTATGAGCGA
>CAYQMH010000026.1:0-29016 GCA_964418485.1 uncultured bacterium
GCCATGAATATTGTGGGTTCGACACGCACATTCTTTTTTATTTTTAAGGGAAGAAGAAAATGGATGGATGGCAATATTGTAATGTGTATTTTCATCTGTTTATTTTTAATAGCTGGTTTTTTATCATGGCAGAATTGGCTCAGTATCTTACCGATTGTGGCAATGATTATAGAAACGGTTGGTTTGTGGCAGAAGAATACCGGAAGAATCCGTTTTATTGTTTTCGTCCCGCATCCTATGTGGCTTGTATATAATTTTATTCACGGTTCTTATCCGGGTGTATTGGCCGAAATTTTTATAGTTACTTCACTTATAACAGGTATTATTCGTTTTGATATTTTACCCTGGATTAGAGAGAGAAAAAATCCCGGAAAGAAAGATCAAGATTTTTCAAATTAAATTTAAAATATAATATTTTTTGTTTTAAAGGAATTTGCTATACGCGGAAACGTAGTTGACATGGCTGTAGGTATAATTATTGGTGCTGCATTTGGTGCGATTGTTAAGTCTCTTGTGTCAGATGTAATAATGCCGCCTATCGGATTGTTGTTAGGTAGGGTTGATTTTTCGAATCTTTTTATTGTGCTCAGCGGTAGAGGTACTTCATATGCTACACTAGCGGAAGCGCAGGCTGCCGGGGTAGTTACATTAAATTACGGAGTATTTATTAATACGATAATCAGTTTTATTATAGTCGCTTTTGCGGTTTTCATGGTTATAAAAAATATTAACCGCTTGAAAAAGAAAGAGCCGGCTCGCGAGCCAACTACAAAAGAGTGTCCGTATTGTCTTTCGGTTATACCGATAAAAGCCACTCGTTGTGGTTTTTGCACCTCGGAGTTAGGTGTCGAATAATTATTATAGATTTGGAATAACCTTTTAAAGTGTTTCATTAATAAAAGAAAACATAAGGTTTATTTTTATGACTTACAGTTTGATTCCAAAACCGCAACTAATATATTCACCAGAATCTTTTATCTTATGTACAGTTTGTATCTGGAAAAGTAATTTTTTTGTTTCTACGCCCATAACTGAGTGGATATATGTTTCTTTGGAGAATTCCTCGTGCATTAATTTCCATGAAAAACGAGGGTCCTGCAGTACGCCTATACCGAATAAAAATCCGTTAATCGCATCTTCCATGCCTAAAAGTAACGTATAATGATAATATGGTATGTTTTCAGGGTTTAAATCCGTTGCGACAGTACCATAAGCACCCGAAATAAGTATATTGTAATGAAGATCTTTCCCGAAAGTTAGTATTTTTTGTTTGCCTGTAACGTAAGCGCATAAAACAGGATCATTACTTAGATGACCGCAAACCTCCAAACCAACTCCTATATCAGTATATCCTGTTACCCCAAGATCCGCCCTTGTGGTAAAATTCAAAGGAGGCGTATATCCAAATATAACCTCCGATTCCCCCGGATTTTTAGTATCTGTTGTTTCGAAAGGTACAGCACATCCCGATAATATCAAAAATAAGGCAACTATTAGGATTAAAGATTTTTCTTTAAAAAAGGGGATTATGTTCTTTTTATTATTCATTTTTCAATCAGCTTGTATTATATCTTTATTTGCAATAAGCTATTCCGAAATTTACAATATCGTCGCCGTATTCACCCCTAGAGACAAAATGCATTTGGATTATAAGATGGTTATTCTTCAGCCCGATAAATAAATGCTTAAAGACTTCTTCGCTAAAACTGTTGTTCCAAAGGTCATAAGTATAACGGGGGTCTTTAAGTATTCCGCCTCCTATTGCAAAAAGCGTTTTGCTGCCTTTAATGCCAACTTTGCAATTACCCTGGTAATAGTTAGGGCATTCGTCTTCTGCGAGAAGAATTCCTGTCGAACCCGACACAAGCAAGTTTAAGCTATTGTTATTGGGCAAATTTAAAGACAACAGCTTTTGTTTTCCCGAAACAAAACCCAGAGAATGGAGAAAGAATGGAATATTAAGGTCCAAACCGAACCCAATATCGGTATACCCGGTAAGCCCCCAGTTACCTATAATCGAAAGATTTGTTAAAGGAGTATAACCGAAGATCCCTTCAGATTCTCCCTTTTCCAGCGTTTCTGCAGTTTGGAAAGGAACGGCGCAGCCAGAGAAAGCCAAGAGCACAACAATAGCCAGCCCCACAACTTTTAATTTCCAATTAACACATTCTCTTTTTACTATACCCATTTTGAACCTCCTATATTGCAAAGCACTTTGTTTTATAAAGTATTATAATTATTTTTTTTATTTTGTCAAGGGATTTTTTATTTAAAGAAAAATCTTTATAATTTAATGTTGTCCTTTGACGTTGACTATGGTAATTTGCACAAGTTTATGGAAAGCCTAAAGTGCCGAGTTCTAAACGTAATATGCAAAATTTGCCCTTGACTTTTCAGAAAAAAAATTTAATATAAAAGTAGATTGAAATAATTGCATTTTTGAAACGGTTACATTAGAGGAGGTTATTAGTATGGAGAAAGAGTATCCTTTGGGTGGTGGGGTTTTGAAGTGGACTCATTCTTCGTGGCTTGAGGAAAATTTAGGCGGTAAATTTTCCATTCTTGATGTTCAGCCAGATATACATGATTATATTCTCGAGCATATTCCAGGTGCTGTTTATTTTAATCCTGGTTTATTGAGAGTTCCATATCGAGGTAGGCCGGGTGTCTACGTTCCCGATGAAGTGGCTGCGATGCTTTTTCGGAGAGTTGGACTTTTCAACGATTACCCGGTTGTCGTTTATACGGGTTTAGGTGGTTTCAAGGGGTGGGGTGACGGTCTCGAACAGACTATGATGGCTTATTCTCTTATAAGGTTCGGGCATAACAAAGTTTATGTTCTGGATGGGGGTCTGAATGAGTGGAAAAACGAAGATAGAAAGCTTACGAAAGATTTTCCGGATGTCGAAGAGTCGGATTTTAAAGTCAAATTAAGGAAAGAGTACTGGATTGATTATGAAGATTTTAAGAGAATTAAGGATGATGATACTGTGGTTCTGCTCGACGCGAGACCGGAAAACCTTTATGAGGGGCAGGGCCCCTGGTCCAAACCAGGACACATACCGGGAGCGATAAATCTTCCCTGGAAGGATCTAATGGTTGAAGAGAATCCTGCTCTTTTAAAGGATGATAATGCGATTAAAGCTATTTTGGATGAAAAAGGTATAAGCTCGGATAAAACTGTAATTTGTTCCTGCGGTACGGGTAGAGAGGCTACTAATGAGTTTATAATTTTCAAGTTTCTTCTTGAATATTCAGACGTAAAGATATATGAGGGTTCTTTTACCGAATGGTCTTCCTACTCTGATAACCCTACGGTAACCGGAATAAACCCACGTTAAAAAAGGAGGTTTTTTAATGGAGGAAGCTATTATCGGAAAAAGGGAGGAGGATAAGGATAAAGTTCTTGCGATTGGGGCTGAAGTTTATTCGAGGGTTGTCGGTTATTACCGGCCTGTTGTTAATTGGAATGATGGGAAAAGGGAGGAGTTTAAAGATAGGAAGTATCTTTCGTGTGAGTGTGAGGAAGCGGCTGAGTAAGGTTTAATTTTCAGTAGAAATATTGTATCTCAATAGATTGTTTTTCTTTTATTGTTGTAAAGGCTGATAGTATTGACAAATCTTAATATGTATTTTATAGTTAACTTTAGAGACATAGTTACGAAATATTCTTCGGGTTAAGGGGCTTAGTATAAATTATTGCAAGTATTAATATAAGTAAGGAGGAAGATTATGAGGAAAAGATTACTTATCAAATCTATTGTGTGGGTTTATATTGTTATGACGTTGTCGGCGACAGAGGTATTCGCGGGTGAGCGTGATCATGATGGAGGATTTTTTCTCAGGCTGTCGGGTGGAGTAGGTGGAGCTCAAACGACATTTGAAGATAATTGGATGAGTTTCTCTGGTATGTCGAGTAGCACTAATATGGCTATTGGAGGCGGAATTTTTAATAATTTTGCTTTGCATGCAACGTTATTCGGTTTTTTGATACCCGAGCCTGAATGGGAGGTCCTCGGAGTTCCTGTAGCTACTAATCAGGATATTATGCTTTCTGCTGTCGGAATTGGAGTGACATATTATATTATGCCTATTAATATATATTTATCGCCGTCGATAGGTATAGGAGCATTATCTAACGAATCGGGTGGAGGTACGGGTATGGGATTTGCTTTAGATCTGACTTTAGGAAAAGAATGGTGGGTAGGCAGCATTTGGGGGCTGGGGCTAGCTGGCTCATTTGGTTTTCACTCTGTACCTGAGCGCGATTCCGATTTGAGATGGGAGGGATTCGATCTCGCTTTGCGATTTAGCGCAACGCTTAACTAAAAGAAAGGCGTAAGTAAAATTTAGAAAATAGTATAAATAAACGGTGCCAAAGCCGAGCCTTCGGTAAGTACAATCAAAGCGCCGAGCAGTAAAAGAAAGAAGACTATTACTGCGAGAATCCACTTTTTCCGGGCACGTAAAAATTCCCAGAATTCAGCCAATATAGACATTTTAGACATAGAATGAACCTCCTCTGCTATTTTTCTACTTATTATTAATTGGGTAAAATCTCATATGTTTAATACTGCTTTTCAAAATGTTCCTTTGAAGCGTCTTGCTCGCTGTGTGTTTTCCAGTAGCTCTTTTCTTTTGTTTTAAAGTCGGTCTGGAGATACCGTTTTCCGAGTAGGCGTGAGAGTAAACCGGTTGGTGTTACTACCAGGAAGAAAAGGGCCGAGAGGATTACTCTGGTCATAACCCATCCTAAAAAGAATCCGATGTAGTTGAATGTAATAAACAGCGGCTTTAAAATTACCGGAAAGAGCAAACTCGATGTGAGTACTATACCGGCGCTCAGATAAAATATAGGAAAAATAGAGATTCCTTTTATCCATTGAATAGTTCCCAGTATACCAAGAATAATCGATAATCCGATTCCGAATTTTCTCCATTCCCGCTGATCTTTGAATTTTGATTTATCTATAATACTTGTTTTTGCCTGGAGTCGGCCTGCTCCTTGCTTGCTTTTATAAGAAGTTCCCGAAGTGAAGTCCGGTTGTTCTCTTTTGTCAAGCAGATAATTTTCAAGGACCAAATAGTCCATTTCGGTTTTCATAAAACATTTATATGCGTCCCGGGGTGTGCAGACAATGGGTTCTCCCCGGACGTTAAAAGAAGTGTTAACAAGAATAGGATATCCCGTCCGATTGCCAAATTCCTTTAACAGTTTATGGTATCTTTCATTGGTGTTTTCGTTGACTGTTTGTAGCCGTGCGGAGTAGTCGACGTGAGTTACTGCCGGGATTTCTGACCTTACTACATTCAATTTGTCGATTCCAAACAATTGGTGCTCTTCTTTACTCATCGCTCGACGTTTGTCTTCGGCTATCTCTGCGACAAAAAGCATATATGGACTGGGACGGTCAAACTGAAAATAATCCTTTACGGCGTCTTCCAATATGGATGGAGCGAAGGGCCGGAACGATTCACGAAATTTAATCTTTAAATTTAACTTTTTTTGCATTTCCGGGGAACGCGGATCTGCGAGTATGCTTCGTGCCCCAAGTGCCCTTGGTCCGAATTCCATTCTTCCCTGGAACCAGCCGATTACTTTTTCCTCTGCCAGTAATGCCGCTGTCTTTTTTATTAAATCGGTATCTGATAAGTGGTGAAAGGGTATATTTCTGTGATCCAAAAAGTCCCGTATCTCTGAATTGTCGAATTCCGGACCGAGGTAGGAGCCCTGCAGGGAATCCTTACCGTTCTCGACTTCGCGTTTATTTTCAAGGTATTCATGCCAGACCGAGAGCGCAGCGCCCAGTGCACCGCCGGCGTCACTGGCAGCGGGCTGTACCCATATATCGTCGAAGTCGGTCTCACGGAGTAGTTTTCCGTTGGCTACGCAATTTAGTGCAACTCCGCCAGCCAGTACCAAATACTTTGCTCCTGTTTCCTCCTCTGCATGGCAGCTTATACGTTTTAAAATGAATTCTGTTACTTCCTGCACGGAGCGCGCCAGATCCATTTCTTTTTGTGTTATTTTACTCTCCGGTTTGCGGGGAGGACCGTCGAATAGGCGGTTAAATTTTCTATTCGTCATCGTTAGCCCTACCGGGAAGTTAAAGTATCCAAGATTGAGTTTGAACGAGCCGTCTTCTCTTACATCGATAAGATTATCCAGAATAGTTTGGACATATTTTGGCTCTCCGTAGGGTGCCAGGCCCATCACTTTGTATTCTCCTGAATTTACCTTAAAGCCCGTATAATAAGTGAATGCCGAATAAAGCATACCGAGAGAGTGCGGAAATCGTAGCTCCTGTAAGAGTTTAATTGAATTTCCTGTTCCAAAGCCTATGCTGGTGGTTGTCCATTCTCCGACTCCATCCGTCGTTACAATTGCAGCTTCGGAAAAAGGAGACGGAAAGAATGCCGAGGCTGCATGCGAACGATGGTGTTCAGGGAAGAGTATTTTACCCGCAAATCCATGTAGTGCTTCTTGAATCAGGCTTTTAATCCAGATTTTTTTCTTGATCCAGACGGGCATAGCTTTTATAAAGGAGCTGATTCCTACCGGAGCATAGTGCAAATACGTTTCAAGAATTCGTTCAAATTTCAGAAATGGTTTATCGTAAAAAGCGACATAATCCAAATCCGATGGAGAAATCTTTCCCTCCTGTAAACAATAATTTATGGCATTGTTCGGAAATTGATAATCGTGTTTGATTCGGGTAAATCGTTCTTCCTGTGCCGCAGCGATAGCAACTCCGTCCCGGATTAATACCGCTGCGCTGTCGTGATAAAATGCTGAAATACCTAATATATACATCGATTTGGTTAACGTAAATTCGGTTTGTCCCGTAACCCGGAGGGGTCAGGGTATTCTGGTTTTATTTGCTTTAGCTTATTTAAATAACGGACCGCTTCCTCTTTGTGGTCCAGATAATAGTTTGCTGCTGCCAGGTTATAGTATAAATCCGTGCTTTTCACTCCCATTGTCTCGGCTCTTTTTAAATATGGCAGTGACTTTTGAAATTCTTTCTGCATAAGAAATATCTGCCCAATCCATTTGTTTGCTTTTGCCGTTTCCTTTATATCCAGGGATTGGTTTAATAATACGAGGGCAGCGAACAAGTTCTTTTGTTTTATGAGTTCGAGCGAGGCAGAATTGTATTTTTCTGCCAGTTGTTGCGTATGCTCTTGCGAATTGTACTTAAGAAGTTGGAGTGTTCCTGTTTTTTGTGTTTGCAGGTGTTCTATCACTTTTAGAAATTTATCTAATTGCCCGGAAGCGATATAGGCATGTGCGAGTATATTGAGATATTCTTTATCCTTTGTTAGTTCGGTTTCTGCTTTAGCCAGGTAGAATAAGGATTTGTTCACGTCTCCCTGCTGCAGATACAGACGTGCAAGGTGCTTGATAGCAAAATCATTTTTTCTGATAATTAATGATTCCTCCAGGATTGAAATGGCTTCTTCATCACGGTTTAACTTGAACAGCATCTGTGCGGTACCTTCGTAGAACATGACCTCATGGGGTATTGTATATATAAGTGCCCGGTATTCCCTGTAAGCATTTTCGTATTCTTTGTGTTTCTGGTAGTATTTCGCCATATCCAGGTGCCCCACTTCTATACCGGTTTTCCTATTTACCAATACTTTTAATGCGACCGAGTCTATTTTATTTCTCGGTTTGTAGGTTTCAAGACTCGTATTATGCAGCTCTTTAGGCTGGAACGGCCATCCACCCTTGAGCCAGCGGATACTAAGATTGCCGTGTACGGTGTCCAGAGCGGTCATTCCCCAGTCTTTTTTGTAATTCTCGATAGGTTGTATGAGATTAGAGTCCCACTTAGAGCTTATATAACCTTCTGCCCGGATCGTTTGATAAAAGCCGTCTGCCATAAGAAAATGACCGTCTACATTAGGATGAAGGTGTTCAAGAATTAGCTGGTTTCCTATTATGCCCTGAGGCGATTTTTTTTCAAAAAGCTGTTTCATGGGTACCACCGGCACTTTGTATCCGGAAGCTATTTCATGTATTATGGTATTAAAATCCTCCGTTGCCCGAAATCTTAAGGCATCCAGATCCTTTGCCCGTATGTAAAGCCGGCGGGCTTCATTATAATCTCCACGGTCTTCTAATTGCTGCGCCTGCTGGTATACTTGTTTCGCCGGCGGAAAGGAGTCTTTTTCTACCGAGCGGAACGGGGGTTGATCTCCTACATTGCTGACGAGTTCGCTTAAGACTACCGGTACCTTTGCTTGCCCCGTCTGTTTCAATATCTCCTCCAGATTGGTTTGAAATTGCTTCTTACCCTGTTCGTATAATTCGCTGCCCAGAGGAATAACTTGTTCGGAAACAATCCGCTCCATAAGAGTTGCCGTCAGATCCTCAGGATGTTTTGCTTTGTCCGGTTTAAATATCGACCTTACCTTACTGATGATTTCCCGGAGCAGACGGAACACCCTCAGGTGTAGTATTTTTAGATAGATTTTAATAAGTGTCCGATTTCGCCCCGCAGACTCTAGTGATGCGACTCCAAGCGCTCCGTAGAATTCATTATGCCCCATATAGATGAGTATTAAATCCGGTTCGTATTCGAGAATTTCATCGGTGAAATCGAGCATTGTATAGCTGTTCACAGCCGCCATGGCTGTATTTACCATTTCAATACGTTTTTCCGGAAAGGTATCCTGGAGTTTATGCCAGAGGATTTGGGAAAACATCAGGTTGTTACCGTATGGGAATCCGGCGGTAGTCGATCCTCCGAGTACGAAAATTCGATACCCGTTTTTCGGTTTTTTCTTAAGGAAAAGACCCTTCGGGGGAGTGGGAACAGTGAATTGTTTATAGAAATAGCGCTTTCCTACGTCCGGATTGCAGCGGTAGTAATCCGAGACTTCCCAGGTTGCAGGAATGAATAGGCGTAAATCCCCTCCGTAGTTGAAAAGCCTTAAGACCCCTTCCGCAAGCAACAGGATCGCTACCCCGATCGAAAACAGCAAAAAGCTAAATATTATACGTTTTCCTAGACCAATTTCGGGAGAGGAACGAGACTTTTTAATGTCTTTCTGCATCGGTTGATTTTCTTCTGTTAATTCTTAGGTCAATCATAAGTAGATATCTGACCTCCTGAAATCAATTATAGACAATAAAATATTGGAGTCAAGGGGTGTGAAAAGATACTATTAACCTGGCGATATTTTAAAGGTGTATTATCTTAGATTATGAGAATAATAATCGACGAAAATGTGTTATTGGGGAAAGAGACATTCTCTATAATTGGAGAAGTCACCTCTGTTCCGGGGCGCTCAATAACCCCCGAGGTCGTTAAGGACGCTGATATCCTTGTGGTTCGCTCTATTACTAAAGTAGATGAACAACTGTTAAGAAACAGTAGTGTAAAATTTGTAGGTTCTGCGACTGCGGGTATAGACCATGTGGACACCGGGTATTTAGAGAGTAAAGGTATAGGTTTTTCAAGTGCTCCGGGCAGCAATTCGAATTCTGTGGCCGAATATGTTATTGCAGGTTTGTCGCAGCTCGCTGGTAAAGGTAAAATTTCTCTTGAAGAAATGAGTCTTGGAGTTGTCGGCGTCGGCAACGTCGGGAGTAAAGTCGTAAAAAAGGCGAAAGGGTTAGGGATTAAGGTTTTACAGAGCGATCCTCCCCTTTTCAGAGAAACAAAAGATAGTGTTTTTAGGGAACTGGATGAATTAATGGATTGCGATGTTATAACATTGCATGTTCCTTTATCCCACTCGGGTCAGGATAAAACATGGAAGTTGTTTGACGAAAAGAGGGTAGCTAAAATGAAACGGGGCAGCATTCTGATAAACACTTCCAGAGGTGAAGTTGTAGACCAGTCCGCTTTGAAATCCGCTTTGAAAAGAGGGTATTTATCCGGAGCTATATTAGACGTCTGGGAGGAAGAACCTGATATAGATAATGAATTACTCGCGTTAGTCGATATTGGGACTTCTCATATTGCGGGTTACTCTTATGATGGGAAAGTTAAGGGTACAAGAATGGTTTTCGACGCTATTTGTGATTTTTTTTCTATGGATAAGCAGTGGAAAGTAGAGCTGCCTATGCCTGAAGTTCCTTATATAGAAAAGACAGTTGATGAAACTGAACACTTTGCCCGGGTTATTGCTGATGTTGTTTTTAAGGTATATGACATCAGGAAAGATGACAGGAGCCTCCGAGAAGTTTTAAATATGGAGGAAAAAGAAAAAGCGGATTTCTTTGACTACTTGAGGGCGAATTATTGGAGAAGAAGGGAGTTTTTTAACACCCTGCTAAAATTAAAAACAGAAAATAAACATCTTAAAAACAGTTTCAGGGCTTTAGGCTTTGATGTTTTAGATTAATTACACTGTATCGTAGGCTGACATATCACATCGTATGTTTTTATGTTGACAAGGATAGGATTTATTCTATTATTCTAATACGGAGAAGATTATGAGAATAAAAGAAACAATTCGTAACCCAAATTTTTGTTTTCTATCTTTCTTTCTGTTTTTATTTTTTTATTATCTTTTAGTTTTTGATTCGTCCATATATTATCATTATCACCAGCCCATATTTTTATTCGATAAAACTTACTTACAGGAATTTCTCTTATACCCCGGAGGGCCAGTAGAATGGGTAACTCAATTCTTTTTACAATTTTTCTATTTTGACCTCCTTGGATCCTTGATCATTTCGGCTCTTTCCTTATCTATTTTTGTTATTGTTTACAAGCTTATTAAAAAAATTGGGAATTTTGGATATTTTTTAGTCCTTTCTTTTCTTCCTGTTATTTTATTGCTGATTATACAAAACCATTATGATTTTCCCTTATTAATAACTGTTAAATATTTATTTGCTCTCCTCTTTTTCCTTATTTATGTAAAGATTCCGAATCGACACAAAATATTCATCGTTTTTCTGTCCTGTTTAATTTATTACATCCTTGGTGGATGGGTATATTTATTTTACGTCTTACTTTGCATCTTACATGAATTACTTTTCAGAGAAGGTCGGGGAAAATATATTTATGCCGGACTTAATTCTTTAGTATACTTCATATATCCTTATATTGCGGCGCGGTATTTATTTACGATTAATTTTAAAGAAGCATATCTTTACATTGTTCCTTATGTGTTTTATTATGAGCCTTTTTTATTCAAACCCAATTTATATTTTTATTTGTTTTTCCTTTCTCTGCCGGTGCTAAAAATGGGTATTTTTATTTACTTAAAATATATTAAAGTCAGGATTGGAAGTAAAAATAAATCATTGTCGGGATTAAATCATACATTGGCGCAATCAATTTTTATTTTACTGACTGGACTTCTCATACTGTTTGTTTCTTTTGACTGGCAAGAAAAAAAGAAGATTCAGATTGATCGTCTTGCGGAACAAGGCCAGTGGAAAGAGATTTTGAGTTTATACCAGGGGATTGATAAATATGATAGGCTTGTAAATTTTAATGTAAACAGAGCATTATATCATACCGGACAATTGCTCGATAATCTATTCGATTATCCTCAATTGATAGGGACTGATGGTTTATTTATCGATAAAATCATTGCCAGTCAAGTTGCAATCCCGGCCAGCGATCTGTATTTTGATTTAGGTCATATCAATGCTTCTCAAGTTATGGCTTATGAGGGGCAAACGAAATTTATATATAATCCAAGAATCCTAAAAAGACTTACCTTAACCAATATTATCAATGGAAAATATGTTATTGCAAAAAAATTTTTAGATCTTCTAAACAAGAGTATTTTGCATAAGAGATGGGTTAAGCATTATGAAAACTATCTTTTTAACGAATCACTAATAGAATCTGATAGTTTAATTCAATTGAAACGTATACAAAAGCCGGAGTTTGATTTTTTTATCGCCAACAAAAACCCTAATGTTGATTTAATCGAACTCTTAAAGGAGAATGAAAACAATAAAATGGCTTTTGAGTATTTGATGGCATATTATTTACTTGAGTGTAGATTAGGGAATTTGATTGAACATCTCAATAAATTTAGAGAATTAGGCTATGGAAAACTCCCGCGCCATATAGAAGAAGCACTGTTATTAGTTGCGCCTATATTTCAATCAAAAAATATTAGGATTGAACAAAGTATTAATCCGCAGACAATAGAACGATTCAATAGATTTAATATGATTTATGCTCAATCTGAAAATGAAGTGAAAGCAAAAGAAGCTTTGGAGAAGGAATTCCATAACACATATTGGTATTATGTACGTTATATTAATCCAAATATAACAAAGCTTGAATTGAAAAAGAGAGAAATCGATGGAGATATCTTCTAAACCTATAACTTACGTCCTTATTGGTATTATTTCAATTATCTTATGCTTACAAGATTGTGCCAATTCGGCAAATCCTATTACCGGAGGCTATACAGAAATTGATAGGTTGCCAGATATCGATCCGGATTATACGGGTATCGTTATACCTCCGAACATCGCTCCTTTGAATTTTAAGATTAATGAAGAAGGATCGGAATTTTATATTGATATTTATATGAGTACCAAAGACAGCGATCATATTCGGATAAGGACCAGAAAGAGCATTGTGATGATCCCGATAAAAAGATGGAAAGATATATTATCGAAAAACCGGGGTAAAGAACTGTATATCGATATATATATGAAAGATCAGAATAACAGGTGGAATAAATTTCGGAGGATAGAGAATAAAATTACTAAAGAGGAGATTGACAGCCACGTTGCTTATCGATTGATCAATCCGGGCTATGTGTTATGGTGGAAAATGGGTATTTATCAGCGTAACATCGAAAATTTTGATGAATCTGCTATTTTTACGAATAGAGGTACCAATCATAACTGCATGAATTGTCATTCTTTCTGTAATAACAATCCGGAAACCATGATGTTTCACATGAGGGGCAATTACGGCGGAACGATGCTACTTAAAGACGCCGATGTGAATAAATTGAATACCGCAACAAAATATACAATGTCTGCTGGTGTTTATCCTGCCTGGCATCCTGATGGAAATCATATCGCTTTTTCAGTTAACAAAATATATCAGTCTTTTCATGCCGGGAAAGATAAGAGTATTTATGTATCGGATAAAGCTTCCGATTTGATTGTTTATGACATACAAACAAATACAATAACAACATCTCCAAAAGTTTCAACAAAACGAATGGAGAATCTCCCTAATTGGAGTCCTGACGGTAAGTATTTGTATTTCTGCAGTGGGCCTGAATTGACACGTGATAAAAAATATAACGAATTGAAATATGATCTTATGCGTATCTCTTATGATGTTGAAACAAATCAGTGGGGTGACGTGGAGCCAATTATTACTGCCAAAGAAACAGGAAAGAGTATTTCTTTTCCGAGAGTTTCTCCTGATGGGAAAAATCTATTATTCTGTATGAGTGATTATGGATATTTTTCCATACATTTCCCATCCAGTGATCTCTATATGTTAGATCTAAAGACGAAAAAGTACCGGAAACTTGATATCAACAGCGACCATAGTGAAAGTTTTCATAGCTGGTCGAGCAATAGCCGGTGGTTTGTGTTTGCCAGTAAAAGAAAGGATCGCCTGTGTTCAAGATTGTATTTTAGTTATGTTGATTCACTGGGGAATGTGTATAAGTCATTTTTGATGCCGCAAAAAGACCCTACTTTTTATGATATATATATCAAGAACTATAACGTACCGGAATTGATCAATGGACCGGTAACAGTCAGTCACTGGAAGCTTATGCAGGTTGCTCATAAAGCACCTATGAACGCAAATTTTGATTCAACAGTTGATGTCGATGCGCTAACAGGTGCTACAAAAATAGTAAAACAATAATTAAAAAACTAAAGCATTTATATTTTCCGTGTAAGTTATTGGCGTAGTTGAAACTTCCAACGGATAAGTGATTAGTGCGTTGTGAAAAGAAGAAAGAGGACACCCGGCTGACGGTCTGCTAATACAATTTATAATAATGACACAAATCCTTTACTCTTGACAAAAGTGTTTTTTCTTTGTACAATCATTCATTTACTAATGAAGAGTTAACTATTAATGTATATCAGGAGGAATTATGAGAATTGTTTTTATAAGCTTTTTAGTTTTTATTGTTTTGCTGTTATCTTGCGGGTCGGATGATGGGCCCACGGGACCAGACCCCGCACTGCATGATACAACTCATTACCCTACCCCCGATAAGTTGTGTGCCCTTACATTTGACGATGGGCCAGATGTTATAAAGACTTCCCGGGTGCTCGAAAAGCTGGAATATTATCAGGTTGTTGCCACTTTTTTTGTTGTAGGGCAGAATGTAAATGATAATACTGAACCAGTCCTGAGACGCGTCGTCGATTCGATGGGTTGCGAGATCGGTAACCATTCCTATGGATATGAAAGTATGACTACGATGACTGCCGCGCAAATTGTTGAATCCATCTCCAAGACCGATTCCCTCGTAGAAGAGTATGCCGGCGTAACCCCTAATTTCTTCCGTCCTCCCAATCTTGCGGTGAATGGTAGCATGTATCAAAATATAGATTTGCCTTTTGCGAGCGGTGTTCTCGGATACGACTGGCAGGGGGGAGCGGGTGATACTCCTCAGAAGGTAGTGGGATACGTGCTTGGAGGGATGAGGGATGGTGCTATAATTCTTTTACATGACGTACAGCCCGATCCTCATCCAACCCCGGAAGCATTGGACTCTCTGATTCCCGCGCTTAAGTATCTGGGTTATGAGTTTGTTACGCTAAGCGACCTCTTTGATAGAAAGAGCATAGATCCTGATGTTGAGAAAATGTGGGTGTATGTAGAAGAGTAGTTGGCTTTAGTGTTATCGTAAAATTGTATTTTGTAAAGAAAAGAAATAAAATCAAGTAGAGAGAATAAAAAAATGGAGGGCAAGTAAGTATGCCCTCCATTTTTTCTATTCTGATTTCAACTAAGGCTATTTTAAAATTGAGAGTTTTATTCTGTTGCCGTTTTTCTTATCTACAATAAAGTATATACCCGTTTTTACTTCTTCGCCCTTTCCGTCTTTTAAATCCCAGGAGCCGGTATTCAATGTTCTTATTTCTCTTCCCGTTACGTCATAAACAATAGCCCCTGCCGGGCCAACTTCTACTATACTTCCTGCGAGTACAATCTGACTTCTGATTTTGTCTTTTGTTTTTCCGTCATCTTCAGTTATACCGCTAAACCAGGGGGTGTCCAGCCATAAATTTCCGAGGGAATCGTTATAAAAAACTCCGGATCCGGTTCCGGATGCTCCGGGTGAATAAATAAGTTCCGGAATGGATCTATTTGGCCCCGTACCTACGGAAGTAATCCCCTGCCAGTTCGTAGGTTCGTCTTCGGAAGACCAGCACCAGAAGTTCTCGAACGATGGTGTAGAGTATGTTAAACAGTAGGTTATATTCATATATTCATTTGGTTCAGCCTGGTAACCGCTTATATCGCAGAGTACCGGCGAAGAGCTCCCCTTTGCGAGTGTGTCAGGAATAACTGAGTCAGGAGGAGGAGAAACGTTAGGCCAGTCATCTCCACCTTTTTCAGAATACAGATAAAGAAGGTCATAATCTCCGCTAACCGAATTTTCCCGGGAATAAAACGCATAAACTAACTGTGTTGAATCTGGTAGCGTAGTGGTAACGCCTATTCTCGGATACTGAATTTGTCTCGTATTGACCCAAAGAGGGTTTTTTACTTTAGAGGTCGCAGGATTTCCTCTATCCCTCCAGAAGCTAAGTTGCAAAGTCTGATTAGGTCCACTTTGCAATGTCGATAAATGGTATAAAGAAGAATCAGCTACGGCAATATCCTGGTCCTGCCATTCTGCTGCAGTGTTGGCTTTTAGAAGGATACTCCAATTATATCCTCTATCTCCGGAGCGTAAAATATGCAGAGAATCGTTCTCGCCGGTAATATCAAGGTATGCCATATACAAATAGAAATCGTCGAAATCATCTCTCACGAGTTTCGGAGAACGGATTTCTGTAGCTTGTATTGTGGGACTAATCCATTCAATGTTCCAACCTCCGGTAGTATCATAAGCTTTTGCCACCTGTATCTCATCGAATCCACCTGTATTATACCAGCTAGCGAGTATATAAACCGTATCGCTCCTTGTAACCACTATGTCTATATCTTTTTCCCGCCAACCTATGGCAGGGTAAACGTCTCTTAGTATTAACCCCCCGCTTTCGCCGTGGTCAGTAGAGCGAAACAAGAGTATTCCGAGGGAATCCGGACCGAAATAAGTCCCGGAATCGGGATAACACGCAAGATACATATTGCCATTCGAGTAGTTGTAATCGCAAGCAAAAGCAACATAGTCACCGAGAGAGTCTTCGATGAGTGCATCTTCGGGAACCCAGAGCGGTTCACTTGTAGTAACATTAACTTGTGCAACTAACATTAAGGAAATTAATAAAACCATAAAAAACCTCCTTTGTTTATTTTATTATGGTAATGATTAATAATTGGATTGTCAAGATGTTTTTTCTCTGGGTAAGAAACAACCTTGTGTATATATTCTGTAAATATTACCGGACAGTCAAAACTATCCATTTTCTTATCTAAAAATAAGGAAATAGGTCCCTTGATTTTATAGCGCTTTACAGTGAAAATATAAACAACACATTAATAAATGTATTCTATTGATGATTATGGAGAAGTGAATGAATGTGTTTATTTATTAAAGAGGATGTTTAATTTTGAGGAGCAACTTAACCAGGAGGGATATAATGAAAAGATTATTTATACTGCTAAGTTGTTATTTAATACTTGGGAATTACGGGTACGGGCAATCTCCATCGTTTCAAACTTATATGAATCCTGTTATTCCCGGAGACCACCCGGACTGCACTTTGACAAGAATAGGCGATGATTTTTATACAACAGGCTCATCTTTCAATGTAACACCGGTTATTTTTCATTCAACCGATTTAGTTCATTGGGAAGCAATCGCTCAACCTGTAAAAGCATCGTGGTCAAATTACGGCGATTCTCCCGGGGGTGGATGTTGGGGAGGCCACATGGTTTATTATAACGGTCAATACTGGGATTTTTTTTCACGGTCAAATACGATGTATTTTGTCACGGCGAGTGATCCCAGTGGACCCTGGAGTGATCCGGTACACGTTAATGATCCTCCGCTGCTTCCTTATACATTGGGGTATGACAATTCCATATTTATCGATGATGACGGCAAATGGTATCTTGTTGTCAAGAACTTTGAACCCAATAATGGTATTGTAGAATTGGGAAATGACGGGCAACCTACAGGTGTATTTTATAATCTGGACTGGTTAAATCCGGCGCCTGGACTTCCGTATAGCTGGGCAGAAGGACCGGTAATGTGGAAATATAAGGGTTATTACTATTACTCGTTTGCCAGGGATTTAGCCGGGGGCCAATATGTCATGAGAAGCGACACACTTACCGACGATGAGAGTTCATGGGAGATGCTGGGTGATTTTTTCAATGAGAGCGATCCTAAGAAATCAGGTTCTCTTTTTACAAGCCCGAATCATGCCTCACCCGTGGTGATGCTGGATGATAGTACCTATTGGATAGTTCATCCTTTGTATGCAAAAGGTGAATGGAAAGGACAGGGGCGACAGGGACTTTTAAACCAGGTTCGTTATGATTCTACTTTAAAGCCTGTTGCTGATTACCCTATCAATGATTACTTCACCGCGCCGGAACTGCCAAGCAGCGGTATTCCCTGGATGGTGCCTAAATCCGATTTTTTCGATTCTACAGAGTTGAACCCAGAATGGTCATTTTTAGGTCGTACGCTTGATGCCACGCATTCTCTTACCGACCGTCCGGGATGGTTGCGCCTATCGCCCAAGAGCATTACAAAAGCAAATACGGTTATAAAGAACGACGGGGAACATAATTACTCGCTTATAACACGTCTTGATTTCGATCCGCAGTCGACGAATGACGAAGCCGGGCTTAGAATCATGAGAGGAGATGAAAAGATCTTTGTAAAATTATTCAGTTCTGTAAATGAGGGTAGTGATAAAATAATAGTATTCAGTTTTGAAGACACACTTGAAGAAACAAGATATCAACTCGCCAATACGGCGGGGGATACTTTATGGCTCAGGATTATCAGGGAGAACCATAGTATTAGCGGTTATTTCAGCGGGAACGGCATAGATTGGGTGCATATCGGTGGAGACTTTAACGTATCTACTATAGATTCTTATTCCGATTTTGTAACATTTACCGGAACCAGGCAGGGATTATATGTTCAAGGGGGAAGTGACGCATTTTTCGATCTTTATATTTATCGTGATGCGTATAGCCCTATCATGGCTGAATGGCCGGCCAACCAATTTGGCACGCAGAGGAGAACACCTACATTGGATAGTATACATAATAACGATTGGGCACTGTACGCAGGGGTCGAATTTGGCGGCAACGCTGATTATTGGAAAGTCCCGGATTCGTTGGGATTCTTAGCTTCAAGTGCCACTTCTGGTGGAATCATCGAAGTTTGGCTTGATTCTATCGATACCGGTGATAAAATTGCCGAATGCAACATTGGCAATACCGGCGACTGGGAAACTTTCAGTGTATTTAAATCCGGGGTGGACTCAGTATCAGGCAGGCACGATGTGTATCTAAAATTTACAGGCGGTGCAGGCAGACTTTTCCGACTTGAAAGGATGAAGTTTTTAATCGAAGGTGATACTTCTCTTTCATATGTCGAGGATCCGCCTTCTTCCCAGATCCCAAAAAACTATGTTTTAGAGCAAAACTATCCGAATCCCTTTGCTCTATCAACAACTATTGGATTCGGAGTTCCTAATAATTCTTTTGTTTCCTTAAAGGTTTACAATCTTCTGGGTCAGGAAGTAGCCGTACTTGCAGAAAAAGAGTATCCTGCGGGTATGCATTCCGTAACATTCGACGCTTCGCATTTACCCTGTGGAATGTATTTCTATACAATTAAGGCAAAAGATACCGACGTTTGCGTTACAAGGAAAATGATTCTAATTAGGTAAAACAGAAAGACGGGGTAGCTCATCAGACTTGCGGAAGTGGAGATTTTCTTGTTTTCTTAATTTATATTAAATTCAAAAGACAAGACTTGGTCTCTCTTACTTAATATCAGAAGCCATCCGCTTACTCCTTGACTTTTGATTGTTTTTTCTTTAAAATTCACCTATATATGAAAAATAGCCTTTCTAAAAGTCATATAAAAAAAATAAAAAAAGTAACCTGGTTGGGACTTATTGTAAATATCCTTCTTTCTGCTTTTAAGTTTGCAGTTGGCGTAATAGGGAAGAGTCAGGCGGTGGTCGCGGATGCAGTACATAGTTTATCGGATGTCGGTACAGATTTTGCGGTTTTATTTGGAGTAAAATTTTGGTCTTCCCCGGCAGATTCGGAACATCCCTACGGGCATTGGAGGATAGAGACGTTGATTACGGCTATTATAGGGATCGCTTTATTTGTAGCCGGGGTTGATATCGTTTATAAATCGATTACTACTATGAAGGAAGTTCATAAGGTAGGCCCGTCGATGATAGCGATTGCCGGGCCCCTGGTATCCGTGGTATTAAAGGAAGTTCTGTATCGCTGGACCAGGTCTGTCGGGAAAAACATAAAATCGAAAGCGCTTATAGCTAACGCCTGGCATCATCGTTCCGACGCATTAAGCTCTATACCCGTTTTATTTGCTGTTCTTCTTGCCTCGATTAATCCAAAGTTTGTAATCGTAGATCATATAGGAGCCTTCGTCGTATCCATATTTATTATAAAAGTTTCCTGGGATATTTTAAAAGAGAGTTTTGGGGAGTTTGTAGATGTTAGCGCTCCTAAAAAAGATGTAAAAAAAATAAAAGACGTAGCAATGAAAGTAACGGGTGTTAAATCGATACACGCGGTTAGAACCAGGAAATTAGGGTCGGGTTTGCATGTTGACCTTCATGTGTTAGTAGATGGTAATATTACGGTAAAAGAGGGTCATGATATTTCGGAGGAAGTAAAAAGAGAACTAATGGAAAAGGGGCCAGAGATATTTGACGTAGTCGTACATTTAGAGCCTTACAAAGAATCATTTTTAAATTAACATTAAAAATATCTCCGGGTAACTTTTTTTCTGTTTTTTTATTCTTCTTTTCAGCTTATTTTCAAAGATTCAGGAATCGTCACCGACGGGAATTCTCCAAGCTTTTCAGTCACGATTTTTTTAATTCTTTCTAAAGCCTGTTCTGATTGGCCTTCCATTCGAACAGTTAAATATGGATTAGTATTGGAAGCTCTCACCAGAGCCCATCCATCAGGGAATTTGATTCTTATACCATCAATTGCTAATGAATCCGGGTACCGGGGTAGGAAAAACTTCGAAACTTCACTCGCAACTTGAAACTTATCTTCATCAGGACATGGCACTTTAATTTCGGGAGTAGAAGGAAGAAACTGAAAGTCACTGAAATGTTCTGAAAGTTTCTTATCGTATTTTGAAATATATTGCAAGAGGTAGCATGAGGCTAATATGGCATCATCAAAGCCATAGAATCTTTCCCCAAAGAACATATGACCGCTAATTTCGCCGCCTAACAAAATGTTATCTTCTCTCATTTTCTTCTTAACAATCGAATGCCCCGTCTTCCAAAAGATTGGAATGCCTCCATGAGCTTCGATATCATCTGCTACTTTTTGAGAACATTTTACATCTAATAAAACCTTCTCTCCCGGGTGTTTTTCTAAAAAATCTCTGGCAAGTAATACTAACAGCATTTCAGACTCGTACCGGCGACCGTTTTCATCAACAAATCCAAGTCTGTCGGCATCGCCATCATACGCTAATCCGATATCTGCTTTGTGCTTAATGACCTCTTTTCTCAAATCGATCGTATTTTCTTCCATTTCCGGATCGGGCATATGATTTGGAAAAGTACCATCTGACTCGCAATAAAGCTCAATAACATCGCAGCCTATCTGACGCAGTAATTCTGGTGCATAAGGTCCTGCTATTCCATTACCAGCATCAACAACTGCTTTAATTTTTCTTTGAACCTTTACTTCCCCTCTAAGGAAATCAAAATATTCAGATTTTATTTGTTTTTGTTGGATTTCCCCTTTGCCGGTCTTAAAAGCACCATTTTCTATTATTGTTTTTAATTCTTGAATTTCGTTTTCGGCAACCGGATTTGGACCTTTCCTGATCAGCTTAAAGCCATTATAGCCGAGGGGATTATGACTGCCCGTAACATTAACCCCGCCGCTCAAAGCCCATTTGACAACGGAAAAATAAAGCATCGGAGAAGTGCTAAGTCCTATATCTATTACATCAGAACCGGTAGATAGCAAACCATCTATGAATGATTCTTGTAGTAGTTTAGAACCGAGGCGGTTATCTCTCCCAATCGCTATTTTTGCTTTCTCTTTTTGGATTTTTTGGATATAAGTACCGTATGATTTTCCGATTAACATAGCAACCTGGGGAGTTAAATCTTTTTCCTCAATACCGCGAATATCATATGCTCTAAAAATTGCTGGATTAATGTGAACTGGCATAATAGCACCCTCCTTTTTCCTTTTTGACGGAATAAAACAAATGTTCTCGAATGCAATTTTTACCCAGGTTTACAAAATATTTGTTAACTATCTTTGCTTTATGGGGTAAAAAATTTCTGCTTTTTAGATTTTCCAGTAAATCGTTAATTATTCTTAATCCGGTTTTCAGGTAGGTAACTTCTTTTTGAACCACGTGAATAACTTCCTCCACTGTTTTTCCCTCTATATATAACTCAATAAAACCTCTTGTAAACTCATTGATGCCAGGCATAAAATCTTTTTTCGGTATTAGTTGAATGTCTAAAATATACTATATTTTCAAACTATCTTTGTCAAGGGGAAAGCTAGGAAAGCGGGGGAGAGTTTTCTTTAAAATTTATTTTTATGCTGTTTCCATCAGAACTTTCAAATAAATCAAAATACGCTTTTTCTAAAACCATTTCTGTTTCAAACTTTTCTTCTTCTTGAATTGAAAGTTTTATCCCTTGTTTTTTAATATTTGGGGTGGTGGGGCAATTCATAATTCAAAATTAAGAATTCAGAATTGATAGTCCTCCTTTTTCTTGTTTTCGGGATTTTGTTAAAACTGTGATGTCGCAATGTCAAGTCCCGTCCCCGTTTGTCCATTCGAACCAGGCAACCGTTATGCTACACTTGACAGGATAATTTTGATGGAGTATAATTTATATGTAAGAATATCAAGGGGGTTGTTAAAGATATATAAAGGAGTTTATTATGGGAACGGATCTTATTTCGAAAATAATACCAAAGACGCTTGATGGAATTATAATGTGGGTAACAGCATTTGCGATGCTGTTTCTGCTGTTCGGAAAACACGATAGAGCGAGCAAAAGAGGAGAGAAGTTCTGGAGGAGAGAAAATTTTGCAGAAAATTTTGTTTTGCTCTTTGTCTTCTGTCTCACAATAATTATGTATATTGAGCATTTGTTCTTTTCGGTAAAAAATAAGAGTATAGTTGATTTTGACCATATTCTCATTCCGGCTACTGTCAACTCGATAATTCTTTCGCTTATTGCTTTTGCGACCCTCCTGTTCACTCTTATGTATTATTTGACCAGAAAAGAGAGGAAATATCCACCTTTGAAAAATTTCGTTTTCTCTATCTTAATTGTTTTACTGTTTCTTGGATTGAGAAAAGCGGGGCAGGCCCTTCTGGCTCCCTACGGGACTTTTGTTATTAGCGTAGTTAATTTTGTGGCAGATATATTTATATTTGGATTACTGATATCTTATATATTTACGAGTACTATACTTTATACTATTAATGCGATAAGAGAATGACGAAAAGACATTTCGTATTTATTGGGATGGCTCTTATCCTTCTTGCTGTTGCCCTTTACTTAAACCAGTTTTACGGCTGGTTTATCTATAAAACTCCCGGTTTTGATGAAACATATGTGAGCCTCCGGTTTGACGACGGTTGGGAATCTCAACTGAACGCATATGAATTACTAAAGAAATATAATCTTACAGGTTCTATTTATATCATCAGCGGATTTATGGGTCATGAAGGGTATATGAGTTGGGCAGACGTCGAAAAAGTTAGTGAAATAATGGAAATTGGCGGTCACACGGTGAGTCATGCAGACTTGAAGAATTTAAGAACTCTACAGGATTATGAAAAGGAAATCGGAGACGATTTTAGAACTCTTAGTGAAAAGGGATTTAAGGTCAAGACATTTGTCTATCCTTATGGTAATTATAACAGAACTGCTGTAAATGTTGTCAAGAAATATTATATAGGCGCATCGACACAGGATATAGGCGCTAATACGCAAGGTGCAAATCTTTTTCTGTTAAAGGATTTTACCATCAGGTCTTTTAATAGTCTAAAAGACATTAAAAGGGTTATAGTACCGGGAACCTGGACGATCTTAACGTTTCACGATGTTGGAGAACCGCATCCGCTTGCTCCTTCTGCGGTTAAAGGTAACGCTGTTTCTGTGGAATTTTTTGAAGAAATTTTGAAGTGGTTGAAAGAAACTGATGTAGAGGTTATTACTATTGCTGAAGGATGTGAAATGTTGAAAATTCATGAAGGTAGGAAAACCGAGAGCAAATAGAAATATGTTGAGCGCAGCCGCCTCGACTCCTTGAACCCTCGACACCTTTGTTAATATTGTCTATTTTTAAGACAAAGTTTAAGTCTTTTAAGTTTTCTAAAACTATTTTTGTTTCAGTTAGTTTTTAGTGAATAGAAATAAAAAACTTATTTCTATTTCGCTTTTTTTCTATTTAACAGCTTTCACGCCACTGGTTGTTTGTATTACTTTCTTTATTGTGCCGTCGGAATTGTAATAGAGGTAATCGAGACATATAGAACGCCGGTGGTTGCCGCCGGTGGGTAGTGCACCGTTATGGTAAAAGAGATATGAATCACCATGATAATCGATAGTTGCCGGGTGGATGGTAGTACTATTATATGCTGTATCGGCAATTCGACCGCGGTAAGTCCATGGGCCTGACGGGCTATTAGATGTTGCATAATCGATACATTCCGGAAACAAAGCTGCATAAAGGAGATAATAGGTCCCATTCCGCTTGTAAAGCCAGGGTGCTTCCTCAAAATTATCTAGAGTAACAACAGAGATGGGGCCGTCGAGCTCGGTCAAGTTGGCTTTAAGTTTTACATATCTGCAGCTTTTATTGCCCCAGTAAAGATACGCCTGGCCATCATCATCTATAAATACGGTTGGATCGATATCGTCCCATGAATGTTTTTGATCGGTTGTCATCTCGTTTATAATTAGAGCCTTACCAATAACATCGGTAAATGGTCCGGTCGGGGAGGTAGATACCGCTACGCCTATGGCAAAGCCGCCGTTGCTTAAACTATCTTTTTTGTGTGCCATTGGCACATACCAATAAAATTTACCATCATGATAAACGCACTGCCCGGCATAGGCATGACCGTCGGTCCACGAAAAATCCTTAGGAGAAAGACATGCGCCTCTGTCGGTCCAATGGACCATATCCGTGGAAGAAAATACATGCCAATCATGCATCACATACTCCGCTGTTCCTACGGGAGCCTCGTCGTGTCCGGTATATAGAAATACCGTATCCTGGTAGACCAATACTGCCGGATCAGCTGTGAATATATCTGTGATAATCGGATTCCGGGCAGGAGAACTACATTTTATTAAAAATATAATAAACGCACACATAACAAAAATTCTTTTAAGTTTCATTTTACCTCCTTAGATAATCAATTAAACAACAATGGTGCAATTTTATATAGATTATTTCTCCACACAGGCCAGGTATGCCCTCCCGGGTATTCACTATACGTATACTTAATCTTCATCTCATCAAATTTTGAAAGCATGATTTGACAATTGTTATAAGCTATATCTTCTTTGCCTCCCATTGCAATCCAAAGTAGTTTTAAATTGCTGTTAATCATATCAACATTATTTTTTATGAATTCATATTGTGCATCGGAAATATTCTTTTGCATTGGTAGTATCCAGCCGGAACTAAACACTCCCAAATACGAAAAAAGTTGAATGTTCTTTATACCAACATAGAGCGTTTGTATTCCGCCCATCGATAATCCCGCAAGCGCCCGGTTCTTAGAATCGGTTTCTGCCCTATAATTTTTTTCGACGAATGGAATAATACATTGCTTTAATTCGGCTTCAAACAATTTCAAATTATCTTCACCAAAGCCTAGTAAATCCACATTTCCATCCGGCATGACAACAAGCATACGTTTTGCTTTTTTTTCGGCGATGAGGTTGTCAAGAATTAAATCTGTTTTACCCTGGGTTGCCCAGCCTCTTTCATCTTCGCCGCCACCATGCAATATGTATAATACCGGGTATTTTTCGTTTATATTATTATCATAGTCAGCAGGTGTATAAATATAAAATTGACGCCATTTGTTAAAGACAGTAGAAAAATATCGTTTTATCCTTATTTCTCCGTGTGGAACATCTTTAACAGCGTAATAGTCATCTCCTTTAAAGGGTACTTCAATTCCGCTTGCCATTCGTCCCATGCCATAAAATGTTTCACTTGCCGGATCGGCCAAAGCAACACCATCAATAATTAAAGAATAATAATGAAATCCCTCGCTTAACGAATCGGTGGTGACTTCCCAGATTCCCTCACTATCTTTTACCATGTCATATTTCTTTACTAAATCGAGTTGGACTTTTTGTGCATCCGGTGCTTTGATTTGAAAGATTGCACGACTATCCGGTAAAATCTGTGGATATTTTGCTCTTCTAACATTGGTTGAAGCGGGTATCCCCAGAATACTGTACTTGGAAAATTTTGAAATGTCTACTGGTTTAAAAATAAGTTGAGTAAACATGTATAAATCGTTTTTCCAAACTTTAAAGTCGTGTGCACCGGGTTCTATATAATAAATATGGGGGACATTGTTTGCTTCCAAATAATCATGAGTGCGCTGACTGAATGTGATCAGGTCATCGTTATCGCCACACGAAATCCAGAGCAACTTTAGTTTTTTTCTTGCATCACTAGGGTTAGGAACCAACAATTCCGGATTTTTAGTGTTGGGCGCCGAGGAAAATCCTCCCACCCATGCGAACTTGTCGAGATTGCCTAATCCGAAATTCAATGATTGTCCGCCGCCCATCGATAAACCTGCAATTGCCCGATTTTCTCGATTTTTATAAACCGGGTAAGTTTTTTCTATGAAAGGAATTAAATCGTTAAGCAAATCTTTCTCAAAGGTTGCAAATGCCTGCACTTTAACGCTATCAAAAATATTTCCAACCGCACGGTCGTCCTTCATAGCTCTGCCGTTGGGCATAACAACAATCATCGGCTCAATTTTCTTTTCAGCATAAAGATTATCAAAAATCACAGGAGGTTGGCCTCCTTTAAGCCATTCCGTTTCGTCACCCCCTATGCCATGTAAAAGATACAACACAGGGTATTTCTTATTTTTTGAAAATCCCGGAGGAGTGTAAATAATGGCCTTGCGGTTAGTTCCAACTGTTTTTGACGAGTAAAAGACTGTATCTAACTTCCCCTGCGGTATACCAGTACGTAAAGAGTCAAAGCCCTTCGGGGCATGTTTGACAACGTTCCCGGAATTAGCAATCAGATTAAGCGTAAATAAGATAGAAATTAATAAAAACAATTGTTTCATATATAATCTCCTTTTGAATTTGTTAATTGTCACACACGATGTGGTAAGGTCCTTTCATAGTTCTTATTGTAATCTTAAGAAAATATATCTTTTTCCCGGTTTGGTTTCAATATCATATTTAAAAGTATTTTTTAACTTTACATTTTCAAGGGTTGCCTTATTAGAAATTATAGGTTCTTTTACTTCTGGAGTTTGGTAAAAAGGATTTTGATTTTCCCCTTTTGCGGATTTAAGATTTGTTCTATCTTCTGCTCTTAATTTTGTATAAGAACGAATCCTGCAGTTTCCTCCGAGGGCCGATTTGATAACTAACTTTGAGATTTTCCCGTTTACCCATTCCATAGATTCAATTTCGAATCCTCCACGCAAGCGAATACCCTTTATACTTCCATTTTTCCAAACATGGGGTAATGCAGGAAGGACAAAAATGGAACCGTCGTGGCTTTGGATGAGCATTTCAGTAATGCCGGCAGTAAAGCCAAAATTACCATCGATTTGGAAAGGCGGGTGAGCATCAAAAAGATTTGGATAAGTACCGCCTTTTTGTTTTCCATCGGGTTGGATGGAAGGTGTTAGCTGGTCGGTAATCAGTTTTAAAGCATGATCTCCGTCGAGAAGACGCGCCCATAAATTTACTTTCCATCCCATAGACCAGCCGGTGGATTCATCACCCCGTGCTACGAGCGATGTTTCTGCAGCAGAAAACAATTCCGGTGTTCGATAAGGTGATATCTGATTGGAAGGGAACAGGCCGTACAAATGTGAGACATGACGGTGTTTGTCGTCCTTGCTGTCCCAATCTTGCATCCATTCCTGTAATTGCCCCCACTGCCCAATCTGCATCGGAGGTAAATTTTTCAACGTTTCTTTTATTTTTTTTACTAATTCCTTATCAGTCTCTAAGATTTCTGCCGATTTTATAGTCTTCGTGAACAGATCAAAAAGTAATTGGTTATCCATTGTTGTCCCGAAGCTAATCGAAGACTCAGGATGGACTGCCGGAGCATTTTCCGGAGAAACTGAAGGACAGACGACCAGCCATTTATGCTGCGGTTCTTCGGTTAAAAAACTAAGGTAAAATTCGACCGCACTTTTCATTACCGGATATACCGATCTAAGATATTCTCTATCACCGCTATATTCATATTTTTCCCATAGATGCTGACAGAGCCAGGCACCGCCCATTGGCCACATTCCCCAGAAAGATCCATCTATAGGTCCGTTCATCCGCCAGATATCCGTATTGTGATGAAGCACCCATCCTTCTCTGCCATACATATCTTTTGCTGTCTGTCTACCGGTTTTGGAAAGTTCACGTATCATCTGAATCAGCGGCTCATTCATTTCGCTGAGATTTGTGATTTCAGAAGGCCAATAATTCATTTCGGTGTTTATATTTACAGTATATTTACTATCCCATGGCGGATAAAGCTGATCGTTCCAAATCCCCTGAAGATTGGCAGGCTGCCCGCCGGGCCGTGATGAAGAAATCAGCAAATAACGACCAAACTGAAAACATAATGCTACTAATTGCGGATCATTACCTCTGGCAAATTGTTCAATACGAACATTGGTAGGATTTTTTACAGAATCGGTTACACCCAGATCGATGCTGACTCTATTAAAATAACGCTGATAGTCGATAATATGATCTTTTAAGGCTTGTTCATAATCGTTTTTCAGAGCTTTTTGAAGATAGGTATTTGCTCTCTTTCCGGCATTGGCACTGATATCATTATAATTTTTAAAACTCGATGCAATTGAAATATAGAGGGTTACAACATCTGCATTGTTTACGATTATATTATTATTTGTTGCAGATATCGAGCCTCCTTCGGTTATTATTTTAACCTGTGCTTGAAACTTAACTGCACCTTTTACAGAATCGCAATCACCTGTTACTCCCGACATAATTAATTTATCATTACCTTCAGTTGAAATATCTACAGGTGCAGGACGATTCATTGAAGCCGTAAAATTGATTTTGCCGGGCTTGCTGGCCGTAATTCTGAAAATAATAACCTGGTCCGGAAACGAGGCAAAAACTTCACGTTTATATGTCACTCCATCAACATCATAGTGTGAAGAAGTCACGGCGGTTTCAATATTCAGTTCCCGATAGTAATTTGTAAAATTTTCATGCCCCGGAAACAAAAGAAGAAGATTTCCGACGGTTTGATAAGGCATACCTTGCGAAATCCGACTGATAAATTTCTCGTTCACCAGGGCTTGTGCTTCTTTGTACTTAGCGGCAAAAATTAATTTCCTGACTCTTGGCAATGCTTCTTTGGCATCAGGATTGTCATTGCGGTTTGGCTGACCAGCCCA
>CAYQMH010000027.1:0-27722 GCA_964418485.1 uncultured bacterium
TTCCGGCAACCTTAAAGTCCATATCGCCCATATGGTCCTCATCACCCAAAATATCGGTCAAAATGCGATAATCTTCTTTTTCCTTTATAAGTCCAATCGAAATACCTGCAACATGTTTTTTCACCGGTATACCCGCATCCATCAAAGCCAGCGAAGAAGCACAAACAGTTGCCATTGATGAAGAGCCATTAGACTCAAGAATGTCAGAGACAAGTCGTATGGTATACGGAAATTCTTCTTCACCGGGTATCACCGGCAACAAAGAATGCTCGGCAAGAAGCCCATGTCCTATTTCTCTTCTTCCGGGACCTCTCATAAAGCGAACCTCCCCCACAGAAAACGGAGGGAAATTATAGTGCAACATAAATCTCTTGAAATCTTCACCAATCAAATGGTCTATTTTTTGTTCATCTCTTTTTGAACCAAGGGTAACAGCCGACAAACTAACCGTTTCCCCTCTTCTGAAAATAGCAGAACCATGAGGACAGGGCAGCGTTTTCACCTTACATTCAATAGATCTGATCTCGTCAATTCGTCTACCATCAATCCTTTGTTCTTTCTCTAAAATCATCTTTCTCATAAGTTCCTTCTGCCTATCTTCGATTACCTTTTCGACTTTCCACCATTCATCTTCTTCATATTTTTCTTTAAGATTATCAAGAATTTCTTTCTTCAAGTTTCTCCTTTCTTCCTTCGAAGGAGTATTGTTCATTTTATCAATAAAGCTTCCAAATCTTGAACTAATCTCTTCAATCAAATCTTTAGGAATGCTCACAGGTTCAAAAAACTTCTTCGGTTTACCAACTTTTTCAGCAAATTTTTTCTGGAACTGCACTATTTTCTGTATCTCTCTGTGTGCTACTTCTATAGCGGAATAGACGGTACTCTCGTCTACATCATTTAGTTTACCCTCAATCATAGTTACTGCAGACGAAGTTCCGGCAACAACCATATCCATCTGACTTTTCGCAAGCTGCTCTACCGAAGGATTAATTATAAACTGTCCATCAACCAATCCTATCTTTACTGCTCCAACAGGTCCATTGAAAGGAATATCCGAAATTGCAAGTGCTGCAGAAGCTCCGGTAACTGCTAAGGGATGAGTATCGTTTTTCTGGTCGTGCGAAAGGACCATAACAACTAACTGTGTTTCGCAAGCAAATCCTTCTGGCATAAGCGGCCGAATTGGCCTATCTACCAATCTTGAAATTAATATCTCTTTATCAGAAGGTTTTCCTTCTCTTTTGAAAAATCCACCGGGAATTTTACCCGCCGAATAAGTTCTTTCTAAATAATCCACGACAAGCGGAACAAAAGCAAGGCCTTGCTTAGCCTCGTCATTTGAACAAGCAGTGGCAAGCACCATCGTACCGCCAAGAGAAACCATTACCGAACCTGCTGCCTGTCTTGCAATCGTTCCCGTCTGAAAACGGATTTCATTATCTCCAACAATTAAAGAATCCTCGAATATCATAATATTACCTTATCCTCCTATACTCTTATATTTAATTCCTTAACAACTTTCTCAAATTTATTATAATCCTTCCTTCTAAGATAATTAAGCAATTTTTTTCTCTTTGAAGCAAGATTTAACAACCCTCTCTGAGAATGGAAATCTTTCTTATGTTCCTTTAAATGCTCGGTAAGTTCTTTTATTCTCTCTGAAATCAATGCTATCTGCACCTCCGGAGAACCTGTATCTTTCTCGTGCCGACTGAACTTCTTAATTAATTTTTTCTTTTCTTTAGTCGTTACTTCCATTTAGAAACCTCCTTAAGACTTCTTAACGTTTCTTCTTCACTTTTTTTTATATTTTCTCTTAACGATTTTTCCGATGAAAAAAACTTCTTATGCCTTATTAAAGAATAAATAAAGCATTTAATATTTTCATCATATATATTTCCTGAAAAACCCATAATATGGACTTCTATTTTAACGTAATTTATTCCGAACGTTGGAGATGATCCTATATAAAGCATTGCCGGAAATTCACTCTTTTCAACTTCTACAATGGAAGAATATAAACCCTCGCATGGAAGCAACTTATAACCGGAATCCAATTTAATATTGGCGGTAGGATATCCAAGAGAACTACCCACTCCATCTCCTTTAACCACTTTGCCCTCAATCAAATAAGGATGTCCCAGCATCTTATATACACCATCCATATCTCCCATTCTCAACAATTTCCTCACCTCAGCACTTTTAATCGGTTTATCATTCACTTTTACTTCCGGAAAAACAATAACCTCGAATCCAAATTTTTCTCCCATTTTTTTCAAGAATTCTGCATTTCCTTTTCTATCCTTTCCAAAGCGATGATCAAATCCAATTATTACTCCAAGCGGATTAATCTTTTCTTTTATAATAACCTCTGTAAAATTTTCAGCAGACATTTTAGAAATCTCCGAGTCAAAATTTAGAAAAATTACCTCCTTTACGTGATATTTTTCTAAAAAAAAAATTTTCTCGCTCGAGGTAGTCAACAAAAACGGCTTATTTATTTTACCAAGAGAAACCAGCGGATGAGGCTCGTAGGTTAAAACCGAAACATCTCCTCTCTTATTTCCCTCATTTATTAATAGCTGATGCCCAAGATGGACGCCATCGAAGTTTCCCATAGCTAGGAAACCGGAAACAGAAGGCAACCCCTCCAAATTATTGATTAGAGAAGATTTTGACTGGCTGTACTGCATAAATTTCACCTTTACCTATACCTAAAAGATTTCCTCGTTTATCCTTAACCTGATATAACCCTTTTGGATAGAATCCTCTAACTTTACCTCCATGAACAAAATCCCATATAGAATCTTCTCTAAGAGTTACAGTATCTAAATGAGGCAAAGCTTCTCTAAATTCGATTGTATCAAAATTTCCGCATTTAATATCAGATAGCTTCCAAGCATCATCAATTTTATGAGGGCCGACTCTCAACCTGATAAGCCTACTTAAATGTGCACCACAACCAAGTACTTCACCCACATCCCTGGCTAAAGAACGCATATAAGTACCGCTCTCGGCTACACATCTAAATTCCAAAAAAGGCGGAGAAAATTTGAGCAAATCGAATTCCTTCACCAGAACTTCCCTGTGAGGTAAATTTTTAATTTTTTCTCCCTTTCTGGCCCTATTATATAACCTCTCGCCATTTCTTTTCACAGCACTATATAAAGGAACTACCTGATTAAAAGAACCTTTAAAACGAGAAAAAACTTTCTCGACTTCCTCCTTTGATAAATCAGGAACCTTACTTTCTCTTATAATCTCTCCGTCTGGATCATCTGTATCGGTTACCACACCCAATCTTATTGTACCAACATACTCTTTTTCATCACCAATATACTCCATTAATTTCGTTGCTCTACCGAAAAGAATCAATATTAAACCCTCGGCAAATGGATCTAAAGTCCCGCCATGACCAGCCCTCTTAAGACGTAATAAACTCTTAACTTTATTCAAAAGTTCTGTAGTTCTCATACCCGAAGGTTTATTGACTAAGATTAGCCCATCAGAGGGAAAATTGCACTGAGATTCTGTAGTTTGCCGTCTCAAAGTCATATATTTCTTGGTCCACGGAAAGATCAAAATGAAATTTATTATATTGGAAACCCGCTCCAAAAGTTGGCCCTGACCTTTGACCAACCCTATCTGAAAAATAACCAAGCCTCAAAGAAAAAAGATTACTAATGGTATACTCGAGACCTCCTGCTTTCCATGAATCTTCCCATATTTCTTTAAATTTTGTGTATTCAACGCCTATAAGAATTTTAATCAAATCCAGGTTTAAATTTAACTTATGACTCTCCTCCTCTAATAGTCCAAACGAAAGTCCTAATCTCAAAGTTCGTGGGAGCGGATCGGACTCTCCATTTTCCACATAGCTGATATCCGGTCCAAAATTTTGCAAAGCAGCACCAATTCTAAGCGTTCTAAGCCATTTCATACCAAATAAATTAGCATTTATAAAATCATTCCAAATATACAGTAAAGAAAGATCAACAGCCCAGGCCTGTCCGGTTCCTCCGCTTACTGAAGTTTGTGTTATTCTAGAAAGCCACTCAAGCACACTTTCAGGAGCCAGGAAAGAATAGATATATTTCATTCCAATACCTACACCAAAATTATCCGATAATTGTAAACAACCTCCGACCTTAAAAGCAACATCATATGTCGTCCACGGTTCCATACCTTCTTCTCCGGTCTCAGTCTCACCTGTAGTAAGATAGGTCACAGCAAAATCCAGGTTTAGATCTTCCCCTACAGGAAATAACATCGTTAAATATTCGTAATACATACCCGGATACAAACCAGGTAACCAGTTCGCATGTTGAAGCCCTATCTGCCTTTCTTCTTTAAAAGCTAGAGCAGCATCATTATAATAGGTAGAAAAAACATCTCCTTCTGAAGCAGTAAAAGCTCCTCCCATCGAAGTTGCTCTAGAACCAGGAAAAATCATCATAAATACCGCACCCGCTTCAAGAGAACTACCAAAAACACTTACAGGCAGAATAACCAATAAAATAAGGAACGAAAGAATCGGTCTTCTAAACATTAATCCTCCTTTAAAATTTAATCCATACCAATTCTACCATTTTAAAATAATAAAAAAGCCTCATAAGTCAACCCCAAGCTGAGATATACCTATACCCTTAACTCAATTCCGAATTACTATTTACCACTTATTCCCATCTACCATCTAATTTTTACAAATAAAGACAGAAAAAAGTAGACTTAAGTTCCGTCATCTATCCAATATCCAGAAACTCTGCTTTCTTTCTGATTCTATTAATTTCCTCCAAAAATTTATCTTCTGATTCTTTTTTTATTACGCTACTTACGGCATTTCTAACCATACCAACCATACCTCGCATTGAAAAGGGGTCGAAAAACTTAAAATCAGGAAATCCATGCTGCTTTGTACCAAAAAATTCCCCGGGACCTCTTAATTTTAAATCGACTTCCGACAATTTAAAACCGGAAGAAACCTTCTCAAGTGTGCCAAGTCTTAATTTAGCTTTATCTGTAATATCGTCCTGCTCTGCAATCATTATAAAATAAGATTTTTTATCTCCTCTGCCAATTCTCCCCCTTAGTTGGTGGAGTTGCGCAAGTCCAAATCTATCTGCATTCTCTACCACCATAATGTTAGCCTCTGGGACATCTATACCAACCTCGATAACGGTCGTTGATATAAGTACATCCACCTCATTACCTTTAAAAGCTCTCATTATATCATCTTTTTCCTCACTCTTCATCCTGCCATGTAAAATCGCAACTTTTGAGTGAGAAAAAAAAGTGTTTTTAATATTTTCGGCTTCTTCCTCTATAGAGCGTAAATCTAAACTCTCCGATTCTTCAATAAGAGGAAACACAATATAAGCCTTACAATTATCTTTTTTTATTTTTTCTTTTATCCAATTATATACTTCTGTCCTTTTCCGGGATTGCCTCACCCATCTGGTTTTTGAGGGAATTCTACCCGGAAGTGTTTCCTCGATAGACGAAACTTCCAATTCACCATAGACGGAAAGAGCAAGCGTTCTGGGAATCGGAGTGGCAGACATAACGAGAACATCAGGATTACCCTTTTTCTGTGCCATAGCTCGCTCTTCAACTCCAAAACGATGTTGTTCGTCAATAACCACCAAACCTAAATCCGGAATTTCAACATCTTCTTCAAGCAAAGCATGCGTACCCAAAATAATTCCCTTTTTTTTCCTTATTTCCTCCAAGATATTTTGCCTTTTATTTCGTTTCATATTACCAACCAAAAGCCATACAGGAACAGATAAACCGGATAAAAACTTTTTCATGACGGAATAATGCTGATATGCAAGCACCTCTGTAGGAACCATAAAAGCAGCATTGAATTTATTGCTTACCGAGATAAGCATCGCAGCTATTGCAACTACAGTCTTACCCGATCCAACATCTCCCTGAAGAAGCCTGTTCATTGGATAAGATGCACTCATATCCTCCTTTATTTCAGAAAGCACTTTCTTCTGCGAAAGAGTTAAACGAAAAGGCAAAGTCCGGGTAAAATCTTTTTCCAAATCGCATACGATATCAAACAAAATGCCCTTGTTTTCTCTCGATCTTTTCCTTTTAAGAGCTAAAAATAGTTGCATATGAAAAAGTTCGTTAAAAGCAAGTCTTTTTATCGCTTTCAATAAAACATTTTTATCTGAAGGAAAATGAATGTTATATAGTGCTTTATCGAGTGAAATTAAATCGTATTTTTTCAGCATCTCGTGAGAGAAAGGATCTTTAATTTTATCCATAAAATTTTGAAGTATATAATTTATGGTCCTTCTCATAAATCTCTGCCCGAGATCTTTTGTTAGAGGATAAACCGGTATAATCCTTCCTGCATGGATCAACTCGGTGTCTTCTTCACTTAAGAACTCATAATCAGGATTTACAATATATAATCCTTTATAAAATTCAACCTTACCACTAAAGAAAAGACGATCACCTACCTCAAATCTATCTTTAACCCAGGATTGATTAAACCATCTTCCGACAACAATTCCACTTCCATCATAAACCGCAACATCACAAAGTAATTTTCCTTTCCTACTCCTCCTTGAATTAACAGAAACAACTTTCCCTTCAACAGTTACTGCTTCATTAATTCTAATGTCTTTTATGGTCTTAATTTCACTTCTATCTAAATATTTCCTCGGAGGGAGATAAAGAAAATCCCGAATTGTGAAAACGTTTAAACCCGAAAGTAATTGCGCTTTTTTTGGTCCAACACCTTTAATCCATTGAATGGAATCGGAAATTTCTAAAGACAATATTCAAAATTTAAAAGGGCTCTAAACAGAGCCCCTTTTTTTTTAAGATTTACCTTCAATCTTCTAATTTAAAGACAACAGGATAAGCAAGCCGAACTGCCACAGGCTTATCGTTCTGCATAGCAGGACTGAATTTTAACTGATAAGCTCTTTCTTTTGCGATTTTATCAATAGCAGGATATAAGGGTTTTGTTATAATAACATTTCTAACCGTACCCTTAGTATCAATCCATAATTCAAGATAAAGTTTTCCCTCAATTCCCAACCTTCTGGCTACATCTGGATAGATACCTTGCATAATTTTTTCATTTAAAGGTTGCGGAGCAATTTCATAAGCTACAAACCTGGGCGGTTCAAACTCTACATCGGCTTCTTTCTTTTCTAGCCCTGTAAAGTCAGTCTTCTCAATAGTTTCCGCTTCCACCTCTTCGTCGCTCTTGGCTGCAACAGGAAGTTTCGGTTTTGGCGGAGGAGGTGGCTTTACAATATTTTGAAGCTGTGGCGGTAGCTTATCAACTCTTATAGGCTTCGAAAATTCAGGATGATAAGGCTCTCTCTTCATTTCGGGAATAAAGATAAAGCCTAAAATCAAAAATACAAGAGTTGACAAAAAACCAATCCTTATGTGAAGGGGATACTGCTTCTTTAAGTCTATTGTCTTTTTCATATATTTCACCCCCTTGTCTTTCTAGCGGCAAGATGAATCCTTAAGACCGAAGCATCGACAAATTCGTTGAGCACCTCTTCCACAAGCTTATAACCGGTAGCTTTATCAGCTTTTACTGAAACAATTATATCCGGATTTATTTGCCTCTTTCTTGCCATAATGTCAGATATCCTTTCTATGGAAATAAGTGCGTCATCAATGGCAACCATTCCATTCTTCGCAATCCAGACGTGTGATAAATTCGTCGCAGGCATTTTCTCGGCAGCTTCAACCATGGGTATAATTACCTGAAGACCAGTCTCGGCCCTAAAAGTAGTAGTAACCATAAAGAATATCAAAAGTAAAAAAGCTATATCAGCCATTGAGGCTGTTGGTATCGTAGCTTCTACTTTTTCTCTAACGAGTCTCATACGCTCTTACTCCTCTGATGAAGGCGCCAAGGAATATCGATCAGCATCTGCCAATCTTAGTTTATCCAGAGCATTCACCATATATTGATATTGAGCATCCGGGTGAGTCTTTATGGAAAAAATAGCGTCTTTATTCTCGGCAAGAATTTTTTTCACTTCATCTACTAATTGATCCTGACTCACAGGTTCACCGTTAAGTCGAATCTCTCCCTTTTCTTCTACATAGATACGCTGAATATTCTCTGACCTAACCTTGACTTCCGCTCCTTTCTCGGGAAGCATAATCTGAAGGCCGACTTCATTGGCAAATACAGTCGTAACCATAAAAAATATCAAAAGCAGAAAAGCTATATCTGCCATCGAAGCTGTCGGTATTTCCGCACTTTTTGTTTTCTTTTCGCGAAGTCTCAATTACGCCTCCAATAAGGTATCCAATAAAGCGGCAGCACCTTCCTCCATCGATCTAGTATATCCGTTCACCTTTTGAGAAAAGAACGCATGAGCTCCTGAAATCGGAATAGCTAAACATAACCCCGTAGCGGTTGTAATAAGAGCCTCAGAAATACCAGCAGCAACTAAAGTAGCCTCAACCGTACCCGCTAGAGCTATCGCGTCGAAAGCATTTATCATACCTGATACCGTTCCAAGGAAACCAATCATGGGAGCGATATTAGCCAGAGCGGCCAGAATCAACATTCCCCTATCAAGGAAAGCCAATTCCCTTGTAGCGTACCTTGTCATAACTTCCTCAAAAATTTGTTTATCTTTAGTTTTTTTATCCAATTCCTTATATTTTTCTATCGCAGGTCCGAAAACACGCGCGGGTGGAGAAGGAAATTGAAGACAGTACTCAAGAGCGGTAGAAGCCCCATCCTTTTTAAATACTTCTATAAGTTCTTCAGCAAAATCTTCAGGGTCCAATCTCAGGCGTGCAAATGTTATCAATCTCTCAATTACGTAAGCAAAACCAACGATCGCACAAAAAAGTAATGGCCACATAGCCCATTTACCTCTTAAAAAGAACTCAATAGCAGCTTGCATAAAACCTCCTTTTCTTAATTTATAGACAATAATCTGCTTTTAAATAAACGTTATACACAACTTAATACCCTCTTTAAATTTACCTCGAAATCCAACGATAATATATGGTAATTCCAATAAGTGTCAAGAGGCCCGCCCAAAGAATCGAAAACGCTTCGAATGAGTTAGTCCTTAACATTCCTTTAATCAAAGGAAAAAGATCTGCAGGATCAGCAATAGAAAGACTTCTTCCAAAGTACAAAACACGATAAAAATGGATTATAGCCGATAATACTAAAAAAACCGAACCAATAATAGGCAAAACCCATACTCCTTTTTTTTCAATTAGAGAAAGAAGTCTCTTTATAATCAATCCATAAATATAAAGAGAAAGAGTAAAAATAAGTATACCTATAGCGAATAGAATCTCAAAAGGAATATCGACTTTCATCTAACACCTCCCCTTTTCGGACTTACCACCCGTCTGAATCTCAAAGCTCCCAGTAAAGATAAAATCCCCGAAATAAAAAATAACGAATATGCAATTCTACCGATATTAACCGGCATTTTTAAGTTACCCTGAAATACTGAAAATAATTGTAAAACTGCATAAACGAGAACACCGGACGGCGCTATGATGATAAATTGCCACTCTGTCTTTTTTCTCAAAACCTTCTCATATCTTTTAGCGATTATTCCGAAAAGAACAAAAGTAATCCATAAAAAAATCGCTGCTACAATCATTATCCAGCTATTTGAAGTAGCCATCTTAGTAATCTCTTCCGGCAAAGAAACCAGAAAAAGTGAAAATAAAATCATTTTTCCTCCTCTATCTTACGTATTATGTCTTCTTTTAACTTCTTAGCTTTTGAGGGACCAATTATTAAAGAAGCAGCATCTTTAAGCGATTGGGCAACTTCTAAAACTTGATCTTTTGTTGGTTCTTTCCTGTTTATCTCACTATCCTCCATCACATTAGATACTATATCTAAAGAAAAATCACCAAGATACTTACCTGCTATTTCTTCAATACCATCAATAATTTTCGAACTCAAGATAACCTTCGGTACACTAACTTCCTTCTCTTTTTCTTCCTCTTTCTTTCTCTCTTCTTCCGCTTTCTTTTTCGCTTCTTCCTCTGCCTTCTTTCTCGCTTCTTCTTCTGCCTTCTTCCTCTCTTCTTCCTCTGCTTTTTTCTCTTCCGCTGCTTTCTTTTTCGCTTCTTCTGCTTTCTTCTTATCTTTTTCCTCTACTTCCTTTTTCGCTTCTTCTTCTGCTTTCTTTTTCGATTCCTCTTCCGCTCTCTTTCTTTCCTCCTCTTCCGCCCTCTTCCTCTCTTCTTCCTCTGCTTTTTTCTCTTTCGCTTTTGCCCCTACCCTAAGTATACTTCCTTTCTCGTAAATATACTTTAATATTTCCTCAACATTCTCATCCTTACGGGCAACTATACCGAAAAAGTTGTTTCTATAATAAATTATAACTACCTTTTTATCCTTGCCTTGAACTATTAACTGCCGAAAAGGTAGTGTTCCGATAGCATCAAAAGTCTGAGTTAAAACAAGATCTATTCTATCTAAAACCTCCTTCCAACCGTCAAGTTTTCCTACGTACTCTTTCGGCGTACCCAGACTAAAAGTGGCTTCTAAATTAAAATTTTCTTTTAAATCCTTTAAATCTATCATTATTTATTCTTTTTAGTAACTTCACTTATTACTTTCTGAACAATTATTTTAGTCTGCTGTTTACCAAATTCACTTAACGCTTTTTTGACAATAAAGTCGAGCAGTAATTTCATAAATTTGTTTATCTCATCCCTATTTAACCCTTCCGATTTTCCGACCTTTAACTCTACACCTTCTAATTTGAGCAAACCTTTAATCTTATCTTCTTTAGAAAGAGCCGAAAGACCACTCGCTATGTATCCTTTCCACATCTCAGGATCAGAATCCTTAACAAATTCACGCAACAACATATTTAACTGTTCCGCTCTATCTCGTAAAAGTTTGCCTACCTCTGAAGAAACACCCTCCTTCAACCCTTCAAGTCTCGCTCGCACCTTTTCTTCTATACCTTCAACATTCTTTTCCAAAACAAGACCAAGATAATTCCCGTCGAGAGGAACAATAATAATAGTATCCCTGCCAATTCCCTTAATCAGATCTATATCACCGATTTTACAGGAATCAGCTATAATCTCGGCAGCAGAACCGGTAAAAGCAACAAGGTCATCAATATTACCCGGAGTTATCCCTCCACTATTTAAAATCGATCCATCTTCAGAAGACACCAGGGCAAATCCCTTAATATCACTATCTTTTGTCAATTCATCTAATGGAATATCAGGACTCATTCTTTATCTCCTTTAGCTTTTTATTTACCAACAGTTTTCCAAGAACTTCCGTAGCCTTATCATGTAAATAATCAAGTGTCTCAGAGAAAAATTCCTTGGTTTTTTCAAGATCTAAAGAAAACCTTTTATTATCTATATTCAACTTCTTACCATTTAAAGAGACTGCTTCTTTCACTTCATATTTGTCAATTAGTTCATTTAAGCCCTCCATCCATGGACCGTCACCAAAAGCTTTTAAAAAAGCATTCATATCTTTGAGTCCTTTTTCGAGAATCCTTTTTCTTTCCTCCGGATCATACAACAAGGATTCTTTAAATAACCAGGATAAAGCTTTCAATGTATCTAATTCCGAAAGAGAACTCGCTTCAATAATTTCTGACAGTTTTTTCTTTCCATCTGCCAAAATTAAAACTTTCCATTCATCTTTCTTCAAAGCAATCTTGTCTCCTTCCGGAGCTTTTGAAGATTTCTGCGGAACGATTGAACCAGGAGGAAGATCTTTCTTGAACTCTTCAATCTGAGCTTCTCTCGTTTCCATTTCATCTATTAATTCTGAAAGGGGTTGAAAAATTGTGTTTACGGTAGGCTTTTCATCAGGTTGAAAAACAAATTTCCCGTCTCTTTTCATTCCAATTGAAAAAAAAGCTTCGAGCCCCTCTAATTTGTCCATTTCCGCATGTAGAACCTTACCATCTGAAACGTAAACATTCCCCTGTCCTTTTACAATCAAACGGCCTGTTTTTTTGAACCTTGATAATAAATAAAAAATCTCTTTTATCGAGAAATATAATAAATCCCCCTCTATCGCAACATCTTTCATATCAGTATATTATTGCAAATATAACGATTGTCAAGACTTTATCAGCTTATAGTACCCTCCTAAAGGTACATTAATTTATATTACTATTGTTTCCTTTATAAGTTTTTTATCTCTGATACGTCTAACATTGAGCATATTGGCTTCGGGAATCGTCCTGGCTTCTCCAAATTCCATTATCTCGGCAATTGACAAACCAGCAGCCGGAGCTTCCATAGCACCATGACCACTGAAACCTGTACAAATAAATAAATTCTCAAAATCGGGATGTTCTCCTATTAAAGCGTTGTGGTCTTCGGTATTAACCGCGTATAGTCCACCCCACATATTCTGAATTCGACAGTATTCGGCACCCGGAATTCTCACCTGCAGGTAAAGATTAATAAAATCTTCATAATAAGATCTTAAAGGCTCTGTATCAAATCCTGGTAATTGTCCCGGATCTGCCCTCCCCGTAACCAAATTGTCTCCTTCAGGTCTAAAATAAACACCGTCATCGATAACTGTCAAAGGAACTTTATTATATTTACTTCCATTTAAAGGAGGTATAATAACATATAAAACTCTCTTTATCGGAACAACAGGAATAGACAAATCTTCGGGAACCCCAGAGTTATCTAGTATCTGCCTCGACCACGCTCCGGCGGCCAAGAGAACTTTATCTGCAACCAATTCTTCTCCACCCTGAACGATCACACCTTTAACTTTTCCCTTATCAAAGATTATCTTTTCCACCTTGCTATTCAATTTTATATTTACTTGATTAAGATACTTATCCTTAGATAAATCGAAATAAGTTTGAGCAGGAGTTGTAGCATTAAATATCGCGCAGTCTTTCCCAAAAAGACCTCCTACTATAGGAGAAACAGAAACTGATTTTAAGATATTTTTTTCAAGATGCTTCAAATCTGGTCTAAAATTCGGAATAATATGTTTAATATCTTCAGATGGAACTAATTCAACATTAACCCCTGCTTTATCCCATACGGGTTTAAAATCTACAATATCCTGCCAATTTTTTTCATAATAAGTAAATAAATATCCGTTCTGTTCAAACCCGATTGAAACCCCGAAATTTTCTCTGAAATTTTTAAAATGCTCTATTGAATAACTGGTCATCTTCATGTTGACTTCTGTAGACCATATATTCCTCATACCGCCCGCGCAAAGAGAAGTCGACTCCTGCGCAAGAGCATTGTTCCTTTCCAAAACTAAAATCTTTCCTTTGCATCCTTTTTCAAGAAGGTGATATATCGAAGATCCCCCAATAATACCTCCACCCACAACAATAATATCATGCATTATTCCTCCAAATAACTTAATTATGCACTTGCAAAATCTGTAAATCTCTTTAATATAAAAAAGCTTTTAATTAATAATAAAGAAATTAATATAGTCAAGTGTGAAAGCTTTTAAGAAATTAATATGAATAATGATATAAAAATAGCGAAATCAATAAAACTAAAAAATCTTTCTGAAATTGCCAAAAACTTAAGGCTAAAAGAAGAAGACATAGAAGCATATGGAAAGCACAAGGGCAAAATCAGAATTGATGCCATAAAAAATAAAAAGGAAAGAAAGGACAGTAAATTAATCTTAGTTTCCGCAATTACTCCGACTCCCGCGGGCGAAGGAAAAACCACAATTTCAATAGGCTTATCCCTTGGATTGAATAAACTCAGGAGATCTTCGATTGTAACCCTAAGAGAGCCTTCACTAGGACCCTTATTCGGAAGAAAAGGAGGAGCAACAGGCGGAGGTTATGCTCAGGTCCTACCAATGGAAGAAATTAATATGCACTTTACCGGTGATATGCGCGCTGTAGAAACTGCCCACAACCTTATCGCAGCGGTTTTAGACAACCATATATATCAGAGAAAAGAACCACGCTTAGACCCGAGAAGAACAAAATGGTGTAGGGTGATGGACATGAATGACAGGGCTTTGAGAGATATCATAATAGGCCTTGGAGGAAGAATTCATGGTGTCCCCAGAGAATCTTTTTTCCAAATCACAGCCTCTTCAGAAATTATGGCTATTCTTTGCCTTGCCGAAGATTATCACGAATTAAGAGAAATGCTTTCAAATATTTTATTAGGTTTTACTTATGATGAAAAACCGGTTTATTTAAAAGATTTAAAAATTGAAGGTGCTGCTACTGCTCTACTTAAAGATGCTCTAAAACCGAATTTAGTTCAAACAATAGAAGGCACACCAGCTCTTGTTCATGGAGGACCTTTTGCCAACATCGCACAAGGTACCTGTTCGGTTCTTTCCATGAAATTGGGCTTGAAGCTTTGCGAATACGTTATAACCGAAGCAGGTTTTGGATTCGACCTGGGCGCGGAAAAATTTTTCGATATCGTGGCAAGAAAATCAGGGCTTAAACCTCAAGCTGTGGTTCTTGTTGCAACTACAAGGGCACTAAAAAACCACGGCGGGAAAGAACTAAAAGATATCGGGAAACCGGACCCTAAAGCAGTTAGAAACGGTTTGCCAAACCTTGAAAAACATCTGGAAAACATTAAAAAATTCGGTATACCCGCGATAGTTGCTATAAATAAATTTGCTCATGATACAAACGCAGAAATCGAAATTATAAAAGAATTTACTTCTTCAAAAAATATAGAATCCTCAATCGTTGAGGTTCACCAGAAAGGCGGAGAAGGAGCCATAGATTTAGGGGAAAAAGTTATTAATAAAATCGCTCAAAAAAGAAACTTTAAACCGCTTTATTCCCTTAAAGATTCAATAGAAAAGAAAATTAAGATCGTATCAAGAGAAATTTATGGAGCCGCAGCAGTCGAATTTACAAAAGAAGGAAAGGCAGACCTAAAACTTATTAAAGAGTTAGGGTTAGAAGAACTACCCATTTGTATTGCAAAAACTCAAAAGTCTCTTTCTGACGATCCTAAACTTTTATGCAGGCCTGAAGATTTCATAGTAACGGTAAGAGGAATTGAAATTTCAAGAGGTGCCGGCTTCCTTGTCCCGATAACCGGAGATATCCTTCTTATGCCCGGGTTACCCAAAAATCCCGCAGCGGAAAATATCGACATAGATGATAAAGGAAATATAACGGGACTCTTTTAAACCACACCCCACAACACCAAAATTAGGAACAACAAATCACACGAATAGCACGAATATTAAAAAAAACAAAACTAATTTATTTGTGTAATTTGTGCTATTTGTTGTTAAAAAATGGGGTGGAAAGAGAGAAATAATAATAAAACCGCGGTACTTTAAAAAAATACCGCGGTTTTTTTGTAAACTCATTTAAAGTTTACTCTTCTTCCACGGCCTCTTCTACCCCGCTCTCTTCTTCCTCGGCTTCCGTCTCTTCTGCCTCCTCAGCTCCTCCGGCCTCTTCTTCGGCTGATGTTATTTCGAATTCAGCCTTTCCTAATACATCTCCATCCTCAGAGACTATCTCAACATGCCCTTTGCCTAACCCCATATCAAGCATTTTTGAACTCCATGTACGCCAGGATGCAGCTTTTACCAGTAAATTTACACTTATTATCTGCTTATCTCCCATATACCATACATGATTTACCGATGTAGTATCTTCCGCTCCGACAACTTTCGTGAAACAATATATTTTTTCCAAATCGTCGGTAAATGTCGTTCCGGCTCCTGATGGCTGCCTATCCTCAATGCCAGCACACATCTGGATATCTTCCAGGGATAATGTTGCTTCTTCGGCTACATCCGCAGCAGGTTCTTCGGCTACATCCACAGCAGATTCTTCAGCTACTGCTTCAGTTTCTTCCACTGCCGGCTCCTCAGCAGCCTCTTCCTGGGCGAAACAAACAGCCGAAATAATCAGGACGCTCAACAATAATAATAATGTTTTCTTAAACATATTATCCTCCTCTTTCCTTGTTTAACCTAATTCAACTTTACAACCAACAATCTAAAAACCCTTCTGATAAATTTAATGAAATCAAACCGGGTTTTTCAACATGGGTGACTCAATTTATGGGGTCTGGCATTATCCTCGGCGTAAAAGGATAAGGCATATATATCGCACAAAGAATTATTCTCACACAAACAATAACTTGCTTCTCTAAAACTTTCTGCTCCGTTCATAGTCGTGATTATAATAAAAAATGCAAATTTGTCAATCCGAAAACCACACCACCCCCAAATCGAACCACAGAGGACACAGAGAAAAAAACACACAGAGATCACAGAGAAACAACAAAAAATTTTTATTTTTTATACCCTACCCCTCACAAAAACAAAGAGAAACAACGAATTACACAAATAACACAAATGTTTTTTGTGACGGGAAAAAAAACAATTTTGAATTTTAATTTGTCATTTTGCTTTTTGATTTTTAATATTTCATTTTACTATGCTATTGACATTTTTTATAGAAATCTTAGAATGCAATAATGAAAAGGGGTTCAAAATGATTGAAAAATTCGAATATACACCCATTCTCGGATGGTCATTGAGCAGATATGAAACTTTTAAAATTTGCAAAAGGCAATATTTTTATTCGTATTATCCGAAATTCGACTCCGACTATTCAGAATACAAAATTAAGGAATTAAAAGCTTTAACCTCAATCCCTCTTGCTGTCGGAATAATCACTCACGATGTCATTGCTGCCCTGCTTGGAAGACTTTTAAAATCTGAAAGCACAGTTGACCGGAAACGTTTTTTAGGATTCGCAGAAAAAGAAATGGAAAAATATTGTAAGCATAATAAATTTTCAGAAGTATATTATGAGGAAATTAAAGAAATAAATAAAAAAGAATTATCCTCATCGATAAAAAAGAGTCTCGAAAATCTGCTTGATAGTGATCGGTTCAAATGGATAAGAGAAAAAGCGGTAAAAAATAAGCATAAATGGGTTATCGAACCTCCGGGCTACGGTGAATTCCGGCTTAATGGCATGAAAACATACTGCAAAGTTGACTTTTTCTTTCCCTCTAATGAAAAAACTTACATAATCGACTGGAAAACAGGAAAGGAAGACAGGAAAAAACACGATAAGCAGCTAATGGGATACGTTTGTTGGGCATCTTATCACTTTAAAAATAATCCGGAACAATATCTCGCAATCTCAGCATATCTCGACCCAACTTACAGAGAGAAAGAATTGCAATTTAAAAATTACGAAATAGAAAACTTCATACATATGGTTCAAAAAGAAACAGAAGAGATGCACTCGTTCTGCGAGGACGTTTCGGAAAATATACCTGTTCCCAAAGAGAACTTTAAAAAAACTACGAACGAGAAAATTTGTAATTACTGTAATTTCCGGGAAATTTGTTTATAGCCACAAAGAAATTCACCACAGAGAACACAGAGATTAAAAAACTCACCGAGCACACAGAGAAAAAATTTTGTTTTTTAACTACTCCCTACTCACTGCTCCCTGCTCACTTCTATCTTATTTTCACATCCACGTTATCAACCATTTCTTCGTATTGAATTATAAGATTGATTATTGAATCAGCCCCTACAGGCTCAGGAACGATTTCACTAAACTTCAATTCTATATTCCCATCTTCATCGGTATAATATTCTTTTTCAAAATCTGTATCATTAAACATAATTTTTACTTTCTCTTTAGAAAGTAAAAGACTATCTACACATATTGTATCCATCTTTATATTAACAGATTTTACTTTTACATCAGCGGAATCAATCTTTTGCAATAAACCATCTGCAAGAAAACACAAAGCTCCGATTCCTCCACCAATAAAGGAAAAAGCTGATAGATAGCCCCATCCCCCAACGTCAGGGAGTGTATGAGCGACCTGAAGAAAGGAAACAAATCCCAAAATACCGGCACATCCCGCAGTTGCACACGCACTCTTAAATTTAAGGGGAGCATCTTGCTTTATACTTCCATCTTTTTGCTTGGAGCCACGTTTATAAATTTCTTTCTCACAAAACACCTCTCTAACCTCAGCAAAATCCTTAACTCGAAGATTTAGAGCGAAACTATTCTCATTTCGCCCTATAACATTAGCATCTAAATCCTCCCAGGTTGAAAGAGATTTCCGGCTAATCAATTCTTCTTCCGTACTTACAAGATATTTCTTGCTGCATCCGGATAAAAGAACAACAAACAAAATCAATATTTTTAAAGCTTTCATAAACGCCTAACCTCCACAGTATCAACTAATTCATAATAACGAATTATAAAATTAAGTACCGAATCCACTTCTATAGGTTCCGAAATTATTTCGTCAAAACCTAATTCAATATTTCCGTACTCATCGGTATAATATATTTTTTTAAAATTTGACTTTTCAATTGCAATTTTTACTTTTTTTATCGAGAGCAACTCACCAGTCACACAAACAGTATCTTCTTTTATAAAATCAGATGTCACTTTAGCACGTTCATCCTCACTCAACCTATCAATAGCTATCAATAAAAACCCAGGCAGCGACCATAGACAAGCAGTCTGACATCCTTCATCCGACGGATTAGGAAACAATAGAGATGGAGTATAATCTTCATCTCTCTCAAGGCCATATTTATATCCCGAATAACATCCATAACATCCAGCAAGAAGACCTACAAAAGCCAGAAAGCCTTTTCCACCAGCATTAGCGTCAACGGAACCATACCCATAAACCTCCTTCAATCTCAGTCGCTTTCCAACAACACTAAAATCCTTAACGCGAATATTCAAAAGAACCTTTCCCTCATATACCCTAACAACATCAGCATCTAATTCTCTCCAAGAATCAACAACTTTCCTCTTAGACAAATCCCCCTTCGGACTTGCAAGATACCCCCTACCACATCCAAAAAAAACAATGAACATTAAGATAACAATTACTTTAAAAATTTCCTCTTTTTTAACCATTTAACCCCTCCTGCACAAAGTACTTTTATATACAAAGTAATATACGCATTTTTTCGAATTTGTCAACCCCATTTTTATATTTATTTGTCAAAAGCTAAAAAAGATTTCTGTAATTTGTTGTTTCTATTTGGCGATGGGATGGGTTTTGATAAACAATATTAATTTCGTTGTGCTACGGGGCTTTGGGTCTTTGTGCGCTTTGCGGCCTTTGTGGTTCAATTAGTATTTAATCTTGACTAATTCGAATTAACGCTTAAAATATGTACATGAAAAGTGATAAGGTGACTTTAAAAATACCGAGACCTTTATATGAAAAACTCAAAAAAATAATTGAGGATACCGGCTTCAGCAGCGTAAACGAATTTGTCGTTTATATACTCCGAGATCTTGCGGCACTAAAAAAATCAGACACAGAAGACCTATCCGCGGAAGAAGTAAAACTCATAAAAAAACGTCTCGAAAAACTGGGATACCTGTAAAATTTAAAAATCAAAGATTAAAATTCAAAAATACAAACCAAAGTTCAAAAACAAAAAAACCTACATAAAACCGTTTAAATCCGCGTCCTAGCATTTTTGCATTTTTATTTGTCATTTTGCTTTTTAAATTTTGATATTTTATTTATCGTTTACTACCCCTTGACAAAATTCAAAATTGATATTATAATCGTAGTACGATTGTAGTATTATTAAATGTAATTTGTATGTTGGGTGTAATTATCTACAATAAAAGGAGTTTTTTATGAAAAGAAGTGTAAAAACTACGTTAAGAGTAAGTATGTTTGTTGTCTTAGTTCTAATGTTTTCTTTAAGTTGTGATAGCTGTCAGCAGAATGGGAAAAAATCAGGGAAAGCGAATATCCGGATATCGGGTGCATGGGCTCTTTATCCGATGATGCTTGTATGGGCAAATGAGTATCAAAAAACTCATAGCGTAAAAATAGATGTTTCGGGAGGGGGTGCAGGTAAGGGTTTGTCGGATGTTCTGGGTAATCAGGTAAATATAGGAATGGTTTCGCGTCCTATAAGAAAAGAAGAGATAAGTCAGGGAGCTTTTTATATAGCTGTAACTAAAGATGCCGTGGTGGCAACAATCAATGCGGAAAATCCGATTTTAAAGGAAATATACGTAAGAGGCATATCCAGAGAAGAATTAAGGAAAATATTTATGAAAGAGATTACCGAGTGGGGGCAAATCATAGGAAAAGAAATTGAAAACGATAAAATAATAGTCTACGGAAGATCTGATGCCTCCGGTGCAGCCAAAGTCTGGGCGGAGTTTTTAGGAGATTATACTCAATCGGACTGCCAGAACAAAGCTAACGCTAACTTTGACGGAGACCAGCCAGTTGCGCTTGCCATTGGAAGGGAGAAAAACTCAATAGGATTTAATAATTTGAATTATGCTTATAACATGCAAAATGATGGATTTGCCGAAGCAATTCGTCCGATTCCGATAGACCTGAATGAAAACGGTCTTCTGGATGTAGAAGAAAATTTCTATGCAGACAGAAAGAAGTTTGCTCATAACGTATCACTTGGGAAATATCCTTCTCCTCCGGCGAGGCTTGAGTATGTCGTTTCTAAAGGTTCTTTCAAGGGCGAAGTAAAGGAGTTTGTTAATTGGATATTGACCGATGGCCAGGCGTTAGTGGAAAAAAACGGGTACGTGAATCTTACCGAAGATATATTAAATCAAGAAATCGAATTTTTAAAACGGGGGGAAAGGGAATAGGAGATTCAAAAGAAAATCGCATGAGAAGAATAGAATTAAGGTTAATAAAAGAAAATATCAGCGCAAAAACAATGCTGATTCTGGCTCTATTGATTTCTGGTTTTTTTATTGCGATATTTGCTACTCTAACTTTAAAATCGTACCTCGTAATTTCGAATTATTCACTGAAAGAATTGATATTCTCATCTAATTGGGATCCGGAGAGATATTCTTTTGGATTTTTCCCTGCAATAGTGGGCACAATCTATGTAACTTTAGTTTCAATGATAATTGCTGCTCCGATAGGAATATTATCCGCCATATATATATCAGAGTATGCTACATCACGAAGAAAAACATTTATCTCGTCTTTCATAGATATACTTGCTGGTATTCCCTCTGTCGTTTTTGGTGTTTGTGCTCTACTTGTGCTTGTGCCGTTTGTTTCGGGTTATCTTGGTCCAGCATTGGGGATAGAAACAACAGGAATGTGTGTCTTTACGGCAGGTATAGTGCTTGCAGTAATGGTACTTCCTATAATTATTTCATTATCAGCCGAAGCACTAAATGCTCTTCCGATTGAACTCAGAGATGCGTGTTTATCGCTTGGTACAACAAAATGGGAGACAATTAAAGGAGTACTGTTAAAAGGCGCTTCTCCCGGAATATTTTCAGCTATTCTTTTGGGATTTGGAAGGGCTTTCGGAGAAACAATGGCTGTGGCGATGGTAATTGGCGGTAAAAATCAGATTCCCTCTTCCATTTTTTCCGGAGGTCAAACATTACCGAGCCTTATTGTAAGTAGTTTCGGCGAAATGATGTCGATACCAATCGAACAATCAGCTTTAATTTTTATAGCCCTTCAGCTTTTTTTGATTGTGACTTTTTTTAATTTGCTTGCAAAATATATAAACACGCGTCTCAGAAAAAGGTGGTATCTATGAAACTGAGATATTTGGAAGAACGAATATTCAAAATTTTAATTATATTTTCTGTTTTTTTAGTTATGACATCGCTAGTAATTATAATAGGAGCTGTACTTTTTAAAGGAGGCAACGTACTAATTCATAATCCCCGGGTATTGATAACAGCTCCTGGACCCAGATACTTGCTTGGCGGCGAAGGAGGATTTCTACATGCCATACTCGGAAGCATCTATATGGTTATACCTGCAACTTTAATTGCAGGCGTAATTGGCTTTGGAGTTGCCCTTTTTCTGCAGTCGGATTATTCAAACTCCCGCATATCTGGATTTATAAGGACTTCTTTGGACATACTATGGGGTACTCCCTCTATTGTATATGGAATTTTTATGTTGACAGTACTCATATTTATACAGCAAAGGGGCTGTCTTCTTGCAGGTATTTCGGTGCTTATCTTACTTGAATTACCTATTATAACGAGATATGCGGATGAAGCGATAAAAGCCGTACCAAATGAGCTTAAAGATTCCGCTTATTCTGTAGGTGCTACAAGATACGAAACATCAAGAATAGTGGGCAAGTATGCATTACCTGGAATAGCTGCCGGAATTTTAATCGGAATGGGAAGAGGTATAGGGGATGCAGCATCCGTTATATTTACATCCGGTGCAGGCAGTGTTATGCCTTCGGGACTTTTCGAGTCCGCAACCGCATTGCCAATCCTGATTTTCCAACAGGCGAGCTCATGTTATCCTTCCGTTAGGGAACATGCTTATGCTGCAGCTTTTAGTCTTGTGCTTATTGTAGGAATTCTGAATCTTGTTTCTCGATTACTGGTAAGAAAATTCTCCAAATACGTCATGAGAGGGAAATGAAATGGTCGATACCAAAATTGGTATTAAGATAAGAAATCTGAATATATCCTACGGCGGGAATAAAAGCCTCGGTGCCAATAAAAATATTATTGCATTAAAGAACATAAGTCTCGATATTCCCGATAAGAAACTCACTGCAATAATAGGGCCCTCGGGATGCGGTAAGAGTACGCTCTTGAAAACTCTTAACAGACTTCTTGAAACCAGGGATAATATAGATATCCAGGGAGAAATTTATATAGGGGGAGAAGATATATATAATCCGGGATGTCCGGTTTCCGAATTGAGAAAAAAAGTAGGCCTTGTTGACCAGAAGCCTTATCCTCTCCCGTCATCTATATATAATAATGTTGCTTACGGCCCCAGAATACATGGAAATTTAAAGGGAAAAAAACTCGACGGCATTGTTGAGAATTGCCTTAAAAGAGTTCACCTGTGGCAAGAAGTTAAAGACAGACTCAATTCACCTGCGGCTGGTCTTTCTATAGGACAACAACAGCGATTGTGTCTTGCGAGAACACTGGCTGTTGAACCGGAAGTTATTCTTTGCGATGAAGTAACTTCAGCTCTTGATCCGTTATCTTCCGAAAAAGTAGAAGACTTACTCCTCTCTCTAAAGAAAAATTATACGGTAGTTATGGTAAGTCACGTACTTAGACAGGCAAGAAGACTGGCAGATTATGTGGTTTTTCTATATCTTGGTGAAGTAGTGGAAGCCTGCAATACTGAAAAGTTTTTCAATAATCCGACCCATGAACTTAGCAGAAAGTATATAAAAGGAACAATGGCAGGTGTTTAATGAGTGTAATAATATCCCCAAATTTTTCCGTATTAAATCATTGAATTCTTCGGTATATTTGAAATGCCATTCTTGACATTTACTACTTTTTTCTATACTATTTAACTATATTGATATAGGGAGCTATCTAAAAATAATGAAATCGGTTTATATGGCTTTAATTGATGCATTTGCTGTTTTAATTAGTATAGATAAACTATGTAGGAACAAGCTGTACTCATTGTTGCTTATTTTATGAACATAGAATTCTATATTTAAAAATGACAATTTTATATAAAAGATTGGAAACATGAGTTTTAAAGAATTAATATATCCAGAATCTATCGCAGTCGTGGGTGCTTCCAGTAATCCGCAAAAGGTAGGATACTCGGTACTGAAAAACATCCTTGACGGAGGGTTCAAAGGTTCTGTATATCCCATAAATCCCAAAAGTGAAACTATCCTCAATACAAAATGCTATCCTTCACTGACAGACGTCCCTCTGAGTATAGACTGCGTCATAATTGTTGTCAATCGCGAAATCGTTCTTTCCATAATGAAAGATTGCGCAAAAAAAGGAGTAAAGTCCGCAATTGTTATATCTTCAGGTTTCGGAGAGACCGACGAGAAAGGTAAAGAAGCACAAAAAGAGCTTGTAAAGCAAGCCAGATTAGCTAAGATTACTATGATGGGACCCAATTGCCTGGGTTTAATAAACCCATGGCAAAAACTAAACGCGGCATTCGGACAACCTCTGGATGAACCCGGGGTAATAGCGTTAGTATCTCAATCCGGAGCTCTTATTACATCTATTCAGGACTGGGCAAAGGAAAATAAAGTAGGTTTTTCTTTAATTGCTTCTATAGGGAACAAAGCAGCTATTGATGAAGTAGATTTCTTCGAATATCTCAAGGGTGATAAAAATACAAAAGTTATAGCCGCATATCTTGAGGATATTTCACGCGGACAGGAATTTATGCGTATTGCAGAACGAGTTGGTAAGGTTAAGCCTCTTGTTATTTTAAAATCGGGGAGAACTCACGCTGGTGCTAAAGCAGCTTCATCTCATACCGGAAGCCTGGCAGGATCAGACGCGGCATACGAATGTGCTTTTCAGAGATTAGGAGTAATAAGAGCAGAGTCTATAGAACACTTATTCGATATTAGCACTGCGTTAGCATACCAACCTTTACCCAAAGGTAATCGAATAGCCGTTTTAACAAATGCGGGTGGACCCGGAATAATGATGTCGGATGCCCTTGAAATGTCGGGTCTTGAAGTAGTTGACATCGACGATAAAACTAAAACAAATCTTTCGAAACTACTGCCCGTGTCAGCATCGGTTAACAACCCTATCGACGTACTTGGCGACGCGGACAGTAAGAGATATGGAGATAGCCTCAAGTGCGTTCTCGAAAGCAAATCTGTAGACGGAGTAATTGCTATTTTAACACCCCAAAAAATGACGGATGATTCCGCGATCGCAAAAGAAATAGTAAATATTTCAAAGAAATATTCAAAACCCATAATGGCTTGTTTTATGGGAGCCAATACTGTTAAAGAAGGCGTAAAAATATTACAAGAAAATAATATACCGCAGTATTCGGTTCCAAAGAGAGCAGCCAAAGCAATGTTTGAGATGGTAAAATATAATAATTATAAATCAAGACCTCTCCGTATTATAGAACGTTTTGCTGTAAACAAAAATCCTGTAATTAAGATTATAAAGTCATATCGCTCAAGAAATATTCTCGAAATAAATGAATTCGACTCCAAAACAATACTGGAATCATACGGTATGACTATACCGGAAGGGCACCTTGCCTCCACCTCTCTGGAAGCAGTTAGATTTGCGAATGAAATGCGATATCCGGTAGCGATGAAAATATCAAGTCCCGCCATACTCCATAAATCCGATGTTGGTGGTGTTAAAATAGGTCTTGGCGGCCCAAATGAAGTAGAAGATGCGTTTGACCTTATGATGCTGCGTATCAAAAACAAAATGCCCGATGCAGATCTCAAAGGGGTTTTGGTCGAGGAAATGATTACCAGAGGGAAAGAAGTTATTTTAGGAATGAAAAAAGACCCGCAATTCGGACCAATGCTTATGTTCGGTCTTGGCGGTATATTCGTAGAGGTACTTAAGGACGTAAGCTTTACCCTCGCCCCCATCACTGCTGAAGAGTGTAAAGATTTAATGGAAAGCACAAAAACTTACAAGCTGCTTACCGGAGTGCGCGGTCAGAAACCCGTGGATATAGAAGCTATCGTAACAAGCCTGCAGCGTTTATCACAATTGGTAACGGATTTTCCTGAAATCGACGAGGTGGATATTAACCCCTTAAAAGTCGGCTACCCCGGAGAAGGAGCCTTTGTTGTAGACGCACGAATAATTTTATCAAAAGAATAAGGAAATATGGGTAACTGGAAAGAATTATATAGAAATAAAATAAAAAATCCCACGCAGGCAATAAAGATGATCGAATCCGGAGCACGGATCTTTATCGGAACCGGATGCGGACAACCTCAAATTCTTGTAGAAGAGCTCGTAAGCGAAAAAAACAACATACAGGATACTGAGATATATCACCTTTTAACACAAGGCAATGCCCCCTATATACAGAAAGAGTATTGCGATAAATTCAGAACCTGCAGTTTTTTCCTGGCGCCAAATGTAAGGCAGGGGATAATAAGCGGTCGAGGAGATTATACGCCGATTTTCCTCTCCGAAATTCCTCATTTGTTCAAACGCGGAATAATACCTCTAGATGTCGCTCTCATTCAAACAAGCCCTCCGGATAAAAACGGATATCTGAGTCTCGGAATATCAGTCGATATAGTAAAATCGGCAGTAGAAAATAGTTTAATGGTAATAGCTGAAGTCAATGAAAAAATGCCGCGAACTTTAGGAGATTCATTTATTTCAATCGATATGATAGACGCAATTGTAGAAAGCGACAGAGAAATATTGGAATATAAAATACCGGAACCCGATGAAAGTATCGAAGCGATTGCCAAAAATGTTGCCTCATTAATAGAAGATGGGGCAACTATTGAAGTTGGTATAGGAAACATTCCCCAAACAGTACTTAAGTATCTTTACAAGAAAAAGGACATTGGCATTCATACTGAAATGTTTAACGATGCTATTATTCCTCTAATCGAAGATGGGGTCATAAACGGCAGACGCAAAACTATTAACCACGGAAAAGTAACTGCGAGTTTCTGTTATGGCACACGAAAACTATACGACTACATCCATGAAAATCAAATGTTTGAATTTAGGCCTTCCGAATACGTCAACGACCCTTTCGTAATAAGCCAGCATAACAATATGGTCGCCATAAATGTAGCATTAGAGATCGATATGACCGGTCAGGTGTGTTCCGATTCCATAGGATATGATTTTTACAGCGGTATCGGAGGCCAGGTCGATTTCAATAGAGGAGCAGCCCGGGCAAAGAACGGCAAAGCTATAATTACACTGCCCTCGACAGCAAAGAATGGAACAATATCAAGAATAGTCCCTAAACTCACCGAAGGCGCGGGAGTGGTAACAACACGCGGTGATGTGCACTACGTCGTAACCGAATACGGCATTGCCTACTTATTCGGCAAAAGTATACGAGAGAGGGTCCTTGCTCTGGCTGAGATAGCACATCCGGACTTTCGTAATGAAATCCTTAGAGAAGCTAAGACTCGAAATTATATATATTCCGATCAAAAAGAACTGTCAGCTAAAACATCCAAATATCCAAAAGAATTCGAGAGAAAGGTACCTCTTCACGACGGAACCGCGTTATTCTTTAGACCCATTAAACCAACCGATGAAAAAATGCTACGGGATATGTGTTACGCTTGTTCGGAAAAATCCATAGCGTTTCGGTTTTTCAAAAATATCAAGACCTTTCCTCACGAATTCATACAGGAATTCACCAATATCAATCTTTCGAAAGACATGGCAATCGTGGGCCTGACTAAAGGAACCGGCGGAGAGGAAATCGTGGGAGTCGGGAGATATTACTTAATAGAACTAAAGAATCGCGCCGAAGTTTCTTTTCTGGTAAGGGATGATTGGCAGGCAAAAGGTATAGGTACATATTTGTTAAATTTATTAACCGAAATAGCAAAAAAACGCGGGATAAAAGGATTCAACGCGGTTATGCTTGCCGATAACCAACATATGCTATCTGTCTTTCATAACTCAGGATATGCAGTAACCACAAAAAGAGAAGCAAATACATTCGAAATTAGCTACGACTTGTAAGAAATAATACAATTTAATTGCCACAAAGACACCAAGACACAAAACCCAACCCCCATTTTTTTCATTTTCCCTAAACCCACTCAAAACACCCATAAAAAACAACAATTTAAAGACAAAAAAACAATTTCGTTCTCCATGCCTTAGTGACTTAGTGGCAAGAGAAGAATTAATTTTATTGTTTTTTTCTTGGTGACTTTGTGCCTTCGTGGCAAGATACAAATTATTTTCATTGTTTTTCTTTGAGACTTAGCGCCTTAG